>JASMTI010000095.1:0-14872 GCA_041694375.1 Bacteroidales bacterium
CACCTGTACATACATTTCAATCTTGGAATTCATTACGACTATGTAACTCCGGGATTGTATAATTTTGAACTAACCCACGAAGCACGTAAAGAATTGGATTTAATCAGACAAGCAACCATTTCATCGATTCAGAAATTTGATCTGACCAAGTCTATACGTATATATGCGCTTATTTTTTATTTTCTACAAAAAATAAAACCTGAAAACTGGATAGGAAATTCGAACGATCCACGCGTATTAAAAGTAATTGAATTTATCGATATGAATTACCACAAAAAACTTAATAATACAATACTTGCCGAGCGTGTGGCCATGGCACCCAATTCACTTTTACGCCTGTTTCGAAAACACATGAAAACAACCATACATCAATACATAAAACAGGTTCGCATAAACAAAGCTTTAACCGAAATGCACAATTATGAAAAAACAATTGATGATATTGCCTTTTTATGCGGGTTCAGCGACCGGCATCATTTTTCTAAAGTTTTCAAACAAATAACCGGTCTGCCCCCTGGTGAATACCGAAAGAAAAAAACATACCGATGATGCCAACGTGATGACCCAATGTTTGGGTTGTTTCAATAAAAAGAGTGAAAAAGATTAAATAAGCCCCAATTAATCCAATTTCAACACTGCGAGAAAAGCTTTTTGTGGTACTTCAACATTCCCAACTTGTTTCATCCTGCGTTTACCTGCCTTCTGCTTTTCCAGCAATTTGCGTTTACGGGTAATATCACCCCCATAACACTTTGCTGTAACATCTTTACGCACAGCCTTAACCGTTTCGCGTGCTATGATTTTTGCACCAACAGCAGCCTGAATAGCAACATCAAACTGCTGGCGCGGAATCAACTCTTTCAGTTTTTCGCACATACGGCGTCCAAAAGTCTGTGCATTGTCAAAGTGGATCAAAGATGAAAGGGCATCAACTTGCTCTCCGTTTAACAGAATATCAAGCTTCACAAGTTTAGCCGGGCGCAAGTCGGTTAAATGATAATCAAATGAGGCATATCCCTTCGATATACTTTTTAGCTTATCGTAAAAATCGAAAACAATCTCAGCCAAAGGCAGCTCAAAACTTAATTCTACCCTGTCGGTACTCAAATAAGTCTGATTTTTCATAATTCCCCGTTTTTCCAAACAAAGGGTCATAATCGGACCAATAAAATCGGAACGGGTAATAATCTGGGCACTGATATAAGGTTCTTCAATATAATCAACAGCCAATGATTCGGGCATGCCCGAGGGGTTATAAATGGTATATTCTTCACCTTTCTTGGTGTGGACAAGGTACTCAACGTTTGGTACCGTGGTAATTACATCCATGTCGAATTCGCGGTCGAGCCTTTCCTGCACAATTTCCATATGAAGGAGACCAAGAAATCCGCAACGAAATCCAAAGCCAAGTGCAATTGATGATTCAGGCTGAAAAGTTAAAGAAGCATCATTTAACTGCAATTTCTCCATGGCAGTACGTAAATCCTCATAATCATCGCTGTTAATTGGATAAACACCGGCAAAAACCATGGGTTTTACTTCCTGAAAACCTTCGATACGCTTATCGCACCCGCCTTTTACATGGGTTACTGTATCACCTACTTTTACTTCTTTAGCGGTTTTCACACCCGATATCAGATAGCCTACATCGCCAGCTTTAAGCTCGTCGCGGGGCAACATTCCCATACGCAACACCCCTATTTCATCGGCAAAATACTCTTTGTCGGTGGCAAAAAATTTAATTTTTTCGCCTTTACGTATGGTTCCGTTGGTTACTTTGAAATAAGCGATGACCCCCCTGAATGTATTAAAAATTGAATCAAAAATAAGGGCCTGCAATGGTGCTTTTGGATCACCTGTTGGGTGGGGAACATCCTTAACAATGCGTTCAAGGATAGCATCAACACCATCGCCGGTTTTACCGCTGGCATGAATAATATCTTCGCGTTTACACCCGATCAGTTCGATAATCTGGTCTTCTACAACCTCGGGCATGGCATTGGGTAAATCCATTTTGTTCAGGATTGGGATGATCTCCAAATCGTGTTCAATGGCCAGGTACAAATTTGAAATGGTTTGTGCCTGAATTCCCTGCGTGGCATCGATAATTAGCAAAGCACCTTCACAGGCTGCAATCGACCTTGACACTTCATATGAAAAATCAACGTGCCCCGGGGTGTCAATCAGGTTAAAGAAATATTCTTCGCCCTGAAGTTTGTATATCATCTGAATGGCATGACTTTTTATGGTAATGCCCCTCTCCTGCTCCAAATCCATGCTGTCCAACACCTGATCGCGCATGTCACGTTCACTAATGGTGTCTGTTTTCTGTAACATTCGATCAGCTAAAGTACTTTTACCATGATCGATATGGGCAATTATGCAAAAATTTCGAGTGTTGTTCATATAATATATACTAAAACCTTGATATTCGGGTTAATTATTGTCATTTCCTAATTTCGGCAAAGATAACTGATTTTTTGAATAGCTAAAGCCGGAACGCCCCGATGTTATAAACACTCATTTTTTCTTAACTTTATTATGGATTTTAGTTTTACCGTTATATTTTTGAACCCTAAATAATTTAAAAACAATTATGGGAAGAGCATTTGAATATCGCAGGGCCGCAAAAGAAAAGCGCTGGGACAAAATGTCGAAAATTTTTCCGAAACTCGGAAAAGCAATAACCGTAGCAGCAAAAGCCGGTGGTGAAGACCCGGACATGAACCCGGCACTACGTACGGCCATACAAAATGCGAAAGCACAAAATATGCCGAAGGCAAACATCGATGCAGCCATTAAACGTGCTTCGGGCAAAGACGCCGAAAATTACGTTGAGGAACTGTACGAAGCCAAGGGGCCACATGGCACTATGTTTATGGTTGAATGTATGACCGACAACCATACCCGCACAGTTGCAAACATGAAGTGGATTTTTAACAAATGGGGACAAGGGCTTGCCCCTTCGGGCTCAATGGAGTTTTTGTTTTCGCGCAAAGCGGTAATCGAATTTCCAAAACCCGAAATGGACATCGAAGAACTGGAAATGGAACTTATTGATGCCGGCCTTGAAGAACTCACTGAAAATGAAGGCACCATGTATGCATATGCCGATTTTACCGACTTTGGAACCTTAACTTCAAAGTTTGAAGAATTAGGCATTGAAACAACCAAGGCAAACTTACAACGCATCCCAACATCAACCGTTGAACTTACTGAAGAACAAATGGAAGAAGTGGATAAGTTACTTGACAAAATTGATGAGGACGACGATGTACAGGAGGTTTTTACCAATATTGCTTAATCAATAAATCGTTAGATTTTAGACGTGAGACATGATACATGAGTATGTTATATATGGTTAATTTTCAAATAATGAACAGATAGATTACCTACAGCAGATTGATAAATGTTGATTTAATCCTAGGAGTAAAAACATCAATCTTTATCAATCCACTCAATCTACATCAATCTATTTAAATTATCAACCTACTATATCTTTTATCTCACAAAAATGTATCACCCTTCTTTTTAATACTAGCAACAAAAAAGTTTAACAACATTAATACAAACATAAACAGTGATACACGGGCGATAAAATCGCCCGTTTTCGCGTAAAATGTCAGGCTATTGTTCCTGTTCAAGTTTTCTTGTAGGGCATCCTGTTTCCACCATGATGTTTGCTGAATTACTTCGCCCCTTTGGTTTATAAAGCCGCTTATGCCGGTGTTGGCCGAGCGGGCAATGCTCCTCCGCAAGGAAATAGCCTGCAAACGGGCAAAAGAAAAATGTTGCATGTAACCGGGTGAGTTTTTCCACCAGCCATCGTTGGTTATTACAAACAATAGTTCGGCACCTTGTGCTACAAAACCTGTGAGATAAGCCCCAAAAACCGACTCATAGCAAATAGGCACACCAACGGTTATCCCATTATTTTCAAAAACTACAACTTCATCATCCGAACCAAGCGAGCCGGTAGTACCGCCCAGGCTTACAACAAACTTGTCCATAAAACCAAAAATATGCTCAAATGGCATTATTTCAACACCCGAAACCAATTTTGATTTATGGTACATTTTAACCGGCTTGCAAGTTGTAACAATCAATGCCGAATTGAAAGCATCGAAAATAATACTACTATCGGCCGAAAAACGCGAAGTAGAAGAAGCCGTTGCTTCGTTTTTGTACCTGCGAAAGGTCATAGCACCCGAAATAAAAGCTGCATCAGGATTGTTTTTCTTCAAAAAACTGCGAATCATACGTACCCCATGTTCACTTTCAGCGTTATTTTGCCAAACTGAGTGCAGTGCTGTCTCGGGGGCTACATAAAAATCAACATCACCATTACCAGCCGAATCGGCCAAGTGAAGAAGCCGGTGGTATTGTTCGTCAGGCGACATAGCTGAAAATTTTTCGTTGTAAGGGTCGATATCAGGCTGTGCTACAACTACATTAACCGGGTTGATTTCTTCGGTATAGGTTTTAAAACAATGATTGGAATAAATTATTGGCACAACAACAATAACGATGAACAACAGTACGCGTCCTATAACCGGCCGGGGAATGCGATTGATAAAAGTATTAATTATTTGCCAAAGCATAATATTTACCAACAACACCCATAAGCTTCCACCAAAAACACCTGTAAACTCGTACCACTGGATAAGTTTGATATTATTGGCAAAACCATTTCCGAGCGTAAGCCAGGGCCATGCCATTTCCCATTTAAAATGTAAATATTCAAGCGAAAGCCACCCAAAAACCAGAAAAACATTGGCAAAACCAGCCCCTTTTAGCCTGTGCGCGTAGTGGTACAATAACCACACCAGCGACATCAGAAAGGCATTTGCAATAATTGCAAACAATGCTCCTGCCGGTGTTGCATGCCAAATCCACCATGTTGTAAAAGCATTCCAGAACAGTAAGGCACCAAACGCGTACATCCAGAACACAAGCGGAGTAAATGCAGCCTTGTTGCGTGCAAAATAATTTTCGGTATAAAGCAAAGGCACCCATGCAAATAAAAGCACCAAACCGTTACCACCAAGCCATGGAAGGCTAAGCAACAAGCCCGATAAAAGCGACAATAAGATTAGTATCGTACGATTCATCAGCCTACTGGTTTATTGGGGGTCAAATCAATACGGGTTTTGTTCTTTTGTTCGAAAAAGAATTCTAACTGCCCCAACATCAGTGCAGCCCACCCTACCTGGTTAACAACAACCGGGCGTTTGTTTTTATTGGTAAATTCAATCGGGGAATCTAAAAATGTATGGGTATGCCCCCCCAATATTAAATCAGTCTCAAATGTTTTTTGGGCCAGTTGCACATCGCATATTTGTGGGGAATCATATTCGTGTCCAAGGTGAGATAAACAAATAATGAAATCACATTTTTCTTCGTACCGAAGGTAATCTTCAATTTCGAGTGCAACTTCAAGGGGTTCATTATATACGGTATTGCCCCGCACTGATTGGCCAACCAATCCCTGAAGCTCTATCCCTAATCCGTAAATACCAATCCTAATCCCCTTCTTTTCAATGACCAGGTGTTTTTTTATCATCCCGGCAATTGGGGTTTGGCTAAAATCATAATTTGATGAAACCAATGGAAAATTTGAATACTTCATCACATTACCGAAGCTTTCAAGCCCACTGTCGAATTCATGGTTCCCAACAGTTGAAGCATCATATCCCATTTCAGACATGAGTTTCAGAACAACTTCACCGTTGTAGAAATTATAATAAGGGGTCCCCTGCGAAAAGTCACCACTATCGAGCATTAGTAAATCAGGGTCGTGTTGCCTTAATTTTTTCACATAAGCCGAAATACGGTTCATTCCACCCTTCCCGGGATATTTGGGGTCATTTTCGGGAAAAGGTTCAAAATGGCAATGTAAATCGTTGGTATGCAAAATAGTCAATTTTCTGACATTATCCTGCGCCAGCGAAGGCAAAGCATACAAACCCGCGCCTGCAATGAGTGTATTTCGAATAAATCTTCTTCTAGTCAACATAATATATCCTCCCGTCGGTTTTATCATCTGCGGTTTCCCCGTGTGCTTTCATCTCCTTTAAACGTTCAATAATAATTGTACGGATTTTTATCCCTGTATCAATCCGCTCCGATGCCCATGTCAATACTTTCATGCCATCACCGCCATTGGCAATATAATCGTTGGTAGCCAGCCAATAGCGCTTGTTTTTATCTACTTTCATTCCCTGGACCTTAATGTCAACTGCCTTATCGGGCATCATTCCAAAAGTAATGCCTGCCACTCCTTCCCCTTTACGTGTAGCAATATAATCGGCAAGGCTTATCAGCTGTTCGCCAGTTAAAAGCACCATTACAAGTTCGTTTTCAAAAGGCATAATTTCGTATGCATTGCGCACGGTAATTTCCCCACTTGGAACCGACGCCCTTATACCACCATGGTTAAATAAAGCAATTTGAGGTTTTGCATCAAGATTATTGTTGGTGCAATACGCGCGTGCCCGTTCTAACATCAAATCAGTTAAAAAATTACTCAAAGGGCTCTCGGGCCTGTATGAAGCCATCCCTTCATCAGAATAGGCTATGACCTCTGACATTTTTTTTTCGATTTCGTTTTTATAGGGTGCCAGTATTTCATTAAACTGCTCATCAGTAATGGAATCGGAAACATTACTGATTGACATGTTATTATAATCGTACGTTGTGGTTTGATTAAGTGTACCGCAAGAAACGATGAAAAATACTGCAACAATGGATATTAACAACCGTATGTTCATTTCTTCATTATTAATTGTAATGTTTATGAATAGATTTTTCCTTATTTTGCCTCTGTTTATGGTCAAAAGTAAGGTTTATACAAACATGAATGAAATACCTTCAATGAAAAACGACAAAAAAACTGCAAAAATCATACCTGCAATATATGCAACTGTATTTTTTTTCATGACCGCTTTTTTATCTGCAAATGCACAACATCAAACGTTTGTAGCCCAAAGCGGCGATGGTATTTACAGTATCTTACGCGACAACAACCTGCCTGCCTCCCATATCGATGAGTTTATTGAATTAAACAAGGACATACTGGGCGACAGCAAGGAGTTAAAAATAGGTGTAAGTTATAAGCTTCCCCTTACTAAACAATCATCAGCACAAACCAGTCAACCCAAAGAAAAAACAGAAACGGCTATCATCACCAAACGTTTTGCAATTTTTGGCCCTGAGCACGAAAAAGTAGAAATAAAAAGCAACGAACTGGGCAATGCAGTCTTCTACCTTGTGGCAGGGCACGGGGGCCCCGACCCGGGGGCTGTTGGTAAGCATAAGGGAAAAGAGTTGTGTGAAGACGAGTATGCATATGACATTACGTCACGCCTGGCACGTGAACTGCTTTCAATGGGTGCAACAGTGTACATGATCACCCGCGACAATAACGATGGCATACGTGATGGCTGGCACCTCCCGGCCGACAAAGATGAAATATGTTATCCCAACCTCAGGATACCCCTCAACCAAAACCTGAGATTACGACAACGTAAAGATGCCGTAAATAAACTTTACCGAAAATACAAGGGAAGATACCAGCGTACCATTGTAATTCACGTGGATTCGCGCAGCCGTAGCGAAAAAATTGATGTTTTCTTTTATCACGATAAACGCAGTGACTCCGGAAGAAAAACAGCATTAACCATGTTGAATACGTTTAACTTAAAGTATAACGAACACCAACCAGGCAGGGGTTACCATGGATCGGTTACAGCACGAAATTTATACATGCTAAAATACACATGGCCGGTAGCCGTTTACATTGAATTGGGCAATATTAACCACTACCGCGACCTGAAACGTTTTATTATTGAGAGCAACCGCCAGGCACTGGCAAACTGGCTCGCCGAAGGACTGAAAAATGACTATGAAAACAACCGATGAACATAACGTTTTGCCAGTCGTCCTTTTCGATGGTGTATGCAACCTTTGTAATGCTTCGGTCCAGTTTATCCTAAAGCATGAAAAAAACGAGAAATTGAAATTTGCGACGCTGCAAGACGAAAAAACGCAACAATTATTATCGGAATACAACAATACTGAAATACACGACTCGGTCCTTCTTATTGAAAACGGAACACTCTATCAGGAATCGGATGCTGCCCTCCGCATAGCCCGTTACCTAAAATTCTTCAGGCTGTTTTATTTTTTAATTTTCATTCCAACTTGGGTGCGAAATCCCATTTACAGGCTGATTGCCCGTAAACGCTACAAATGGTTTGGAAAGCGGGAACAATGCATGATACCCGACAAAGATGTAAAACACCGGTTTTTATAAGAATCAGCTATAATTCTCCAACTCAAGGTCGCCGGCTTCGTGGGCTTTGAATAGTTGCGACAGGCGCGACATAAAATTGCCGAATTTCCATACGGCCTGCTGTGTGCCTTCGCTAACTTCTTTCCGGTTCATTTTCAACATCAATATCAGGTAAAGTGTATTTAATGCCACTTCAATGTCATTATCTTTTTTCCCTGACTTTTCGCGCACCAAATCCAAATCGGGCTTTATATCGGTATATAAGCGGGTATATTCGTTATCAGCCTTTTCAGCAAGTATTGCATGATGAAATTCATCAAGGTCATTAACCACGTTAACAAGAAACTGAAGGTGCCCTGATTGCTTTTTTTGTTCTTTTTCGAGCATTAACACCAGGTTTTGGTACCAGTTGAATATTTCGTCACGTTTACTTTCATCAACATCGTATTGCTTAACAAGCTTATCGTTAATGGCATCCATATCGAATTTAAGTGCACGGATCATGTCTTCAATTTGCCACATGTAAAGGATGTACTCCGAAATATTCTTTTTACGCTTTTCTTCTGCTACAATCATTTTAGCTGCTTTAAAATTTACTCGCCAAACAACCGGTCAATATCCCGCCGTTCTTTTTTAGTTGGCCGCCCCTCCCCTTTTTTACGGTCGGACCATGACATCAGGCGTTGCATCTCGAGAATCTCTTTATTTTCGGGAGGTGTAACATCTTGCATATATTCCGGCACCAATTTCGCACCCATCCTTTTCTCTGATAATTCGAGT
Source organism: Bacteroidales bacterium (assembly GCA_041694375.1). Taxonomy (GTDB): domain Bacteria; phylum Bacteroidota; class Bacteroidia; order Bacteroidales; family Prolixibacteraceae; genus Roseimarinus. The sequence goes on from JASMTI010000095.1 coordinate 9,074, forward strand.
ACTTTGTAATGATAAGTAACCGGGTTTTTACGCACCTGTATTACCTCACCACGCTTAACTTCGCGTGATGGTTTTACTGAAACACCGTCAATTTCGACACGCCCTTTACGGCATGCCTCAGAAGCCTGGCTGCGGGTTTTATAAACACGCACGGCCCATAACCATTTATCGATCCGAACAGAGCTGGAAGCCATTTTACTTATTATTAAATTGGTTCATTGTCCTGTCAAGTCCAATCGTTCCAAACGACTGGATTATTTTGATGCATTGTTCTATCCGCTCAGGTAAAAATTTTTCCTCTTCGGGTGACCATTCGCCAAGCACATAATCAATCTGCTGTCCCCTTGAAAATTCATCCCCAATACCAAACCTGACACGCGCATATGCGTTGGTGCCCAAAACCTGGTTAATATGTTTTAAGCCGTTATGCCCGGCATCGCTGCCCTTACCACGTACCCTGATGGTACCAAAAGGTAAAGCAATGTCATCAACCAAAACCAGTACTTTATCGAGTGATATTTTTTCTTTTTGCATCCAGTACCGAATGGCATTGCCACTCAAGTTCATGTATGTAGAAGGTTTTAGGAGAATGAAAGTGCGCCCTTTAAATTTATATTCGGCAATAGCCCCGTAACGTTTATTGGGGTTAAAAACAATATTGGACACCCCGGCAAGAGTGTCCAATATTTGAAAGCCAATATTATGGCGTGTATTTTTATATTCATCTCCTATGTTACCTAATCCGGCAATTAAATACTTCATATTAATTCAAGAATCAAGTTAACATTGGGCGAATACCTATTCTTCGGCCTTTTCTTCTGCTTCTCCTTCTTCAGCTCCTTCAGCTCCTTCAGCTCCTTCTTCGTCCTCAGGCAAAGCTCCACCTGCCGAGCGTGAAGCACGTGTTACCAGAACGCGTACAACCGGTACAGATTTAACGTTCAAAATTTTCAATGTGTCTGTTTCAACATCGCTTACCCTGTAACTGTCACCAATTCCAAGTTCAGTTACGTCGATTTTAATTTCATCGGGTAAATCTTTCGGTAAGGCAGAAACCCACAAACGGCGCATTTCAACCTGCATACGGCCACCTTCGCGGATACCTTTTGCAAACCCTTCGGTAACAACCGGGATGTTAACTTTAACCGGTTTGTCTTCGTAAGTTTTCAGAAAATCGATGTGCAATGGCATATCAGTTACCGGGTGGTACTGGATGTCTTGCATAATAGCCTGATATTCTTTACCATCAACTTTCAGGTTTACGAGGAATACATAAGGCGTATAAATCATTTTACGTACAGCCTCAAAATCGCAATAAAAATGCACATTTTCTTCCTGACCGTAAAGCACACATGGTACTTGCTTTGCTGCACGTAATCTTTTAGCTTCCTTTTTACCAAGGTTTTCCCTTAGTTTTCCTTCTAATTCAAATGTTCTCATAATTTCATTTTTTGTGGTACTCAGCCCTTCCCTTCGCTTTTTCTTGTACTACTGGGACAAACCGCATACACATTTATAAATAATTTATTCAAAAAGCGGTGCAAAGATATAAATCTTCGATAAAAAGCAATTACTTATTGAATATAAAAAGTGCTAATTGACTTATAATAATACACTTTATCAATCACATCGGCCAATAAAGGTGCCAATGAGATGATTTTAATTTTATCTGATTTCTTTTTCAATGGAATGGTATCGGTAAAAAATACCTCATCAAGTGCTGAATTTTCAATACGGTCGTATGCCGGTCCCGAAAGAATAGGGTGAGTTGCAAAAGCCCTCACGCTATTGGCTCCTTTTTTAACCAGTAAATCAGCGGCTTTTGTTATTGTTCCTGCTGTATCAATAATATCATCAACAAGAATAACATCTTTTCCTGTCACATCGCCAATAACCGTCATGTTACCAACTACATTGGCCTTACTTCTCGATTTATGGCAAATAACAAGGTCGGTTCCCAGCAATTTGGCATAAGTATTGGCGCGTTTAGTACCACCTACATCCGGTGAAGCAATAACAACATTCGGAAGGTTCATTTCGCGAATGTAAGGCACAAACAACGATGATGAGTAAAGGTGATCAACGGGGATATTGAAGAACCCCTGAATTTGATCGGCATGTAAATCAACTGTAATAATACGGTCGACACCGGTAGCCGACAACACATCGGCAGCAACTTTGGCACCAATTGACACACGTGGCTTGTCCTTCCTGTCCTGACGTGCATAACCAAAATACGGGATTACGGCAATAACCTTGTATGCCGAAGCCCTTTTGGCTGCATCGATCATTAACAACAGCTCCCAAAGGTTATCGGCTGAGGGGAATGTTGATTGTACGATAAAGACATACGAACCACGTATGGTTTCTTCGTAACAAGGTTCAAACTCTCCGTCGCTGAAACGGGGGCACGATGATTTACCCAAATCGATGTTGAGATAGTTGCAAATTTGCTCTGTTAGATAGGAAGTAGCAGTTCCTGTAAATACCTTAAGCGGAGCTTTACGTGGCATGCGATATCTTTTTTGATATTAAATTTGGAGCAAAAATATAAATAATCGATGTGTTTTTTAACATTTATTCTCCAAAAATTAAAATAACTACACCTTAAAGTTAAATTAATCTTTTCTTTCTTCCAGGTTTACCTCTTCAATAAACGACAAAATTGCATCCCGCCCTAATCCGGTTTCGGCCGACGATTCAAACATCAATGGTACTTCTGCCCAAGTTTCGAGCATCTTTTCAGCATATTTATCCTGATATACCTTTTGCTCAGCACCCGATAATTTATCAACTTTTGTAAATACCATTACAAATGGCACCTGACTTTCGCCAAGCCATTGCATAAATTCCAAATCGCTGTTTTGTGGTTCATGCCGGGCATCTATCAACACAAAAACCCCCAACAGGTTTTTGCGCTTAAGCAGGTAGCTCCTGATCATCAACTCCCACTTTTTTCGCTCGTTTTTAGATATTTTTGCATATCCGTACCCCGGTAAATCAACCAAGTACCAGTTGCCATTGATTATAAAATGGTTAATGAGCCTGGTTTTTCCGGGCTTTCCTGATATCATGGCCAACTTCTTTTTATTGGTAAGCATGTTAATTAACGAAGACTTACCTACATTTGAACGACCAATAAAAGCATATTCCGGCAAGTCGGAATCCGGACATTTTTTTATTTCGGTGTTACTCACAACAAAACGGGCATCTTTGATTATCATATGAACAGGGTTTTAATCAATGTAAACTTCTATAATTTTGGCATTCTGACTTTTAGGCTGGTAAAAAACATGTCCGATAGAAGCCGGAATTAGAGCCGTTTCACCTGCTTTTATCCTTTCCGGTTCAAATTCATCGCCTTCAATTACAATATCCCCTTCTACACATACAGCTATGGCAAAACTATCGAAACGATAATAATCCCGCTCAATTTTTTCATTGATTTCGAGAATATTTGCAGTGAAATACTCACATTTTACCAGCTCCGATGGTTTATTTTGATTGACAGTGTATGATTGTTTTGGATTTTTGGATTTTGTATAATCAATTACATCCAAGGCCAGGTCCAGATGCAGTTCACGTTCTTTACCATCAGCATTTTTCCGTTTGTAATCGTAAAGTCGATAGGTAACATCAGATGTTTCCTGAATTTCAAGTACCAGGTTGCTTGAACAAATGGCATGCACCCTTCCGGCAGGGACAAAAAAAACATCGCCCTTTTTCACCTCCTCGTAATTCAAAATTTCGGTGAGGGTACCATTATTCAACTTTTCAAGTAATTCATCACGATTTGTATCTTTGCTAAAACCGGAGATCAAACGAGGGCTATCAGTATCGTCAAGTGCATACCACATCTCTGTTTTTCCGAATGCATGATGCCGTTCGCGGGCCTGCAAATCATTGGGGTGGACCTGAATGGACAAATCGGCATTGGCATCAATGAATTTCACCAGAAGGGGGAACTCTTTGCCATATTTGGTAAAAACTTTCTCGCCAACCAGTTCATCCATGTATATTTCAATAAGCTCCTGCAAATTATTGCCGGCCAATTCTCCATTTTCAACTACCGATATATCATTAGCAACAGCCGATAACTCCCAGCTTTCACCGATATTATTCTTTCCTTGTAAATTTTTTCCAAGTTGGGCCTCCAGTTTATTACCCCCCCAAATTAATTCCTTAAGGATGGGCTTAAACTTTAGTGGGTATAGTGACATGTGTTTATTAGATTTGAGTAGTGAGTAGTGAGATTTGAGAAATTAGATGTGAGATGTGAGATTATTTCACGTTTAACATCTTTCATCTAACGGTCTATTGTAATATCATTGATAATTAAAACTCATAATCTACAGCTGCACGGTCGGTTACAATTGTATTTACAAATTCAATAACCTTTTTATGCTCGGGATGAACACGGTATACATCAAGATCGTCAAGATTGTCGAAGTGTGTTATCAGGCATAAATCAAATGAAGGCGAATCAAGTAGATGGTGTTTCCCTACTTCAATATATTTCAACTCAGGAATGTGCTTTTTTAAAGCAAGCAAATTAGATTCAAACTCATCTAATGCTTCTTGTTTCAATGCCGGGGTTTCAAACTCGCGGAGCTTAAACATTACTACGTGATTGATCATTTTATTTTTGTTTTAAGGTTTAACACAAATTTCTATACAAAGATAAAACGGATTCACATCAAATATAAAGAATCGATGAAAAAGTATCACTTTTTGCCAGAAAACTTGAAATAATTAATCACGAATCTCAAAATGCCGTTCATCTGATTGTGTTAATCCTGAAAATAGCAATTTGTATTTCCCGGGGTTAAAATCATCCAAAAACATAAGCGTTTCATGAACTCCGGCTTTATCAACATCGACCCCTTTATCAATAATCAAATCTTTTTTTTCATCGTATAACGATAATTTCACAGACATTGCTTTATTACATTGATATAGCACGCTCAGTGCTTTATCATCATAATCAACCGAAACATATTTTATTTCAAAGGGTGTGCTTACAATTTCTTCAGAAAAAGAATACCCGCTTATATCTGGCGAACCGGCTTCAGCCCAGGCAGTGTAAAACAAACTTGCAAAGGAAAAAGCAGCTTTATTAAACATTAAAGTTGTAAAGCTCTTTGTTTTACCCCACAGAGCAAGATGATAATCAAACGATGTTTTATTTCCGGCCTTCGAAAAAGCATAATCATCGGCAAGGAGCACAGAATCAACATAGTTATAACTCTGATATAAATAACTAAAAATAAAATCTTCGATGTTTTGAACTTTCTGGATATGCCTTTGATCAAAGTTTATTTCATCAATAAACATTGAAATCATTGCCGATTCATAACGCGAATGGATACCCTCGTTACCGGTAAGCTGTCCATTGTAATTTTTAGTTATATGCAAAGGCATATGCCCATCGGCTACATAATGGCTTAAATCGGCTGCAGTTAAAACAGCCTTGTCGAAATCCTTCCGTTCAAGGCAGGCAACAAGCGTATCGTACGAAGCTAAAGTGGCCCAAGGCAGCGTTCCCTGCTTATGAACAAAATCAATACCGTAACGCTCAACCAGCACATCGTAACTCATTGAAATATGTCCGTTAGCCAAGAAAGTATCATAGTTATCTACATCAATGTAATGCTTCTTCCCCTCAGTTTCATCCCACGACTTGCGGTTATCAGCATCAGATGAGTGGTTGGCAATTATATCAACCCACGGATGGAACGACTCCATTTTTGGAATGAATGATTCAGATGCCCCAATTGTTATAGCCCTGTGGCCTGTATA
>JASMTI010000096.1:0-2474 GCA_041694375.1 Bacteroidales bacterium
GGATGAGGTTATAGAAATGAGCCGTATGGGTAAACTTATTTCTAAGCATATGATTCACAGCACGCAAACTTCTGCTCATGTTCAGTCATTTATAGAAGTGGATGTAACCAATATTTGGAATTGGAGAAACCAATACAAAAAAGCCTTTCAAGAGCGAGAAAGCGAAAAACTTACGTTTACGCCAATTTTTATGGAAGCAGTAGTCAAAGCCATTAAAGATTTTCCAATGATAAATATTTCGGTAGATGGCGAAAAAATTATTAAACACAAACATATTAATTTAGGCATGGCTGCGGCACTGCCTGATGGGAATCTTATCGTACCAGTCATTCATGATGCAGACCAATTAAATTTAATAGGCATGGCCAAAAAAGTCAATGATTTGGCCAATCGTGCAAGACAAGGAAAACTCAAACCCGATGAGACACAAGGTGGCACATATACAGTTACCAATGTTGGAACATTTGGTAGCATCATGGGAACACCGATTATCAATCAGCCTCAAGTCGGGATTTTAGCCTTGGGTGCAATCCGAAAAGTACCCGCTGTCATTGAAACTCCTGAAGGTGATTTTATAGGCATTCGCTACAAAATGTTTTTATCTCACAGTTACGATCATCGGGTAGTTAATGGTGCGTTGGGTGGACAATTTGTTCAACGCGTGGCGCAATATCTAGAGTCTTTTGATCTATCTATAGAAATTTAATCAAATCAACACATTATTTGTAAATCAAAATAAATAATTATATTTGCAACTATTAATGTGCTATTTATTAAATATTTATAATAGGGGTATTATATTTTAAATAAATTATTTATCGTATTATCATACTATAGTATATAATACTTTACAACTATCCTTTTATAAACATATTTGATTATTAGCTGTTTAATAAACAAAAAACTAATTATTCAAGTTGTTATGAAAAAATTATTTACTCCTATTTTACTAATTTTTATTTGTAATTTGTCTTTAGCTCAAAATGGAGATGAAATATTTGTACAAAATATTTCAGGTACAGATTATGTCATTCACAAATTTACAACAACAGGTACAAATTCTTTTACACCACCTTCTGGTGTAACAGAAGTCGATGTTTTAGTCATTGGTGGTGGTGGTGCTGGTATTGAAAATCTCTCCTTTTCAGGAGCTGGTGGATCTGGAGGAGGTGCTGGTGGTTATGTTTTTAAAACAAATTTTAATATAACCAGTTTACCTAGCCCTATAAATGTTGTAGTTGGTGCTGGAGGGGTCAAAAGAGCAAACCCTAATGGTACTGGTGTTAGTAATAGTGGTGGAGATAGTAATTTTGGCACAATTACCGCATTAGGTGGAGGAGGTGCTTCAATGAACTCACAAAATGGGAACATTCAAGCTTTAGATGGAGGAAGCGGTGGTGGTAGCCGTGATTTAGCTAACGCAGGTAGTGGCTTACAACCCTCACAACCGTTTCCAAGTGATGGTTTAGGAAACGATGGAGGTAACTCGCCTTCTGCAGCTTTAGGAACAGGTGCAGGAGGTGGTGGCGGTGCTGGAAGTGCTGGTGCTGATGGTGGAGGTCCATCAAACGGCTTTGGCGGTAATGGCGGAGCTGGTGTTCAAAACAACATAGATGGTACTAACAGTTTTTACGCTGGCGGCGGCGGCGGTGGCGGTTCTCAAAATAGAGCAATTGGCCTTGGCGGTTCTGGAGTTGGTGGTAATGGAGCAAATAGCAGCACACCTGCTACTGATGGTCTGCCAAATACTGGTGGCGGTGGCGGCGGCGGTAATGATTCTCAAGTTGCTGGTAATGGTGGCTCAGGTATTGCTATTGTTCGTTATAGACTTTCTGATGTAAATGATTTTGTATTTACTAGTGATGGAGATTGGGATGTTAATACTAATTGGGCTAACAATACTTTGCCCACTAATGGAGCAAATGTTGTTATCGCTGCAAATCCTCAATTAACTGCAGATAAAACAGTAGGGAATATTGAGGTTTCTACTGGTGTGACAGTAAATATTAATAGTGGTTTTAATCTAAATGTTGAAGGAGATATAAGTCATCTTGGAAATTTTACTGGAGACGGTGAAGTTATAATGAATAGTTCAGCTGCTCAAGCCATTAGCGGTGGTGGTTCATTTGAAAACTTGAGGATTGATAACTCGATAACTGTAGATGTAAACGATCCAACCGATATTTTCGGAATTTTATATGTAGACCAAGGAACTTTAAATACCAATAATAATTTAACGTTGAAATGTAGTTTTCCGGTAACTCAATTTGCTCAATTTGGTACTGTTTCGGGAATGGTTTCGGGTGATGTTACTGTTGAGCAGTGCTTTCCAGCAAGAAGAGCTTTCAGGTTAGTTTCTTCGTCTGTTACGACATCAACAAACATCAAGGCCAATTGGCAAGAAGGTGCAACAGGGTATTTAAGTAACCCCAATCCAGGTTTTGGTACCCACATCACTGGCGTAGAACCAGGTT
>JASMTI010000097.1:0-9629 GCA_041694375.1 Bacteroidales bacterium
CGAAAACGTATTTGTCTTGATACATATGCAATCAGATTAATCTGATGCAAAACTAAAAATCCAAGTCCGTTCGCTCGGAAAACGTCTACAACTAACTAAATTTCAAACTTTTCAAAGAACTTTTTAAGATTTTAATGGGACAGTAATGAAAAAAAATCAAAAAAAAGGACAAATGAATAAAATCAGAGTTCCCAAGGCAGGTATTCTTGTGATAATTTTTCTCTTCATTTCAATCCCATTCATAAACTTCAGTCACCATAAATGGCAAATTAACGAAGGCGTAATCGTTTGGGATATTAAGCAATATTATGCCTACCTGCCTGCAGCAATAATACATCAAGACCTTTCTCTTGACTTTATGGAGGAGAACCCTGATTTTTATGGAAAATGGATATGGCCGGCTGAATCACCAACTGGAAAAAAAACAATTATAACAACAATGGGGCTTTCCTATTTGTACAGCCCATTCTTTTTAATGGCTCATTCGTACAGTAGCTTATCCCACACTTTTGAAGCCAACGGATACTCCAAACCATACCACATCGCACTAACATTCAGTGCTTTGTTTTACTTGCTTCTTGGTTTGTTTTTTCTTAGAAAAACATTACTAAAATTTTATTCCGAAAAAATAACAGCATTTACATTATTCTTAATTGCTGTAGGCACAAATCTCCTATATTACTCTACTTATGAAGCGCCCATGTCGCATTGTTACAACTTTGCATTGATATCAGTCTTTTTCTACCTGACAATTCAATGGCATGAAAGACGCTTACTTAAGAATACAATTTTACTGGGAACCCTTGGAGGTTTAATTGCCTTAATCAGGCCAACCAACATAATAGTACTTCTAATTATTCCGCTTTATGGTATAAAAACCTTTAAGGATCTCAAAATACAATTGGCATCTATTTTTTCAGATTGGAAAAAATTGATGTTGATGGTAGGGGCTTTTATAATTGTATGGCTTCCCCAGTTTTTTTACTGGAAATATGTTTCTGATAAGTTTTTCTATTTTTCTTATGGCGAAATTGGAGGAAAATTCTTTTTCGACAACCCCCAACTTTATAAATTTTTGTTTAGCTACGAAAAAGGATGGCTGCTCTATACACCACTTATGCTTGTCTCCATTATTGGATTTATTTTTTTGTATAAAAATAACAGAAAAGTATTTTGGCCTTCACTTACAATAACAATATTAAGTATCTACGTACTAAGTTCATGGTGGAGCTGGTGGTTTGGAGGTGCATTCGGACAACGCTCGATGGTTGATTTCTACGGTATTTTAGCACTCCCCCTTGCTGCTTTACTAGAACATTTTAGCACCCGGAAGGCATTTAAATATGCAGTTCCTGGTTTATTAATTATAGTAGCCTCGTACAACATTTTTCAAACAGTTCAATACCACAAAGGCGCTATTCATTACTGGTGGATGAATAAAGAAGCTTATTGGGAAACATTTTTAAAATTAAAACCTACAGAAAAATATTGGCATATCATAAAGTTCCCTGATTATGAAAAAGCGCGAAATGGCATTTATAAATCGATACCAACACGACATAAAAAAGCTGAATTTTCAGAAAAAGAACTAATAAAATATATCAGGAAAGAACTAACAATTCCTCAATATGACTCTTTGCTAGCAAAAGGCAGCAATGCTAAAATCGATTCAATTATTCACAAACATGCCGTTGAGCTTGTTGAAGACAACAAAGCTGAAAAATATTTCAATCAGTTAAAAATTGAAAAATATAAGCATATCATCTCATCTTCTGAGCGATGGCGAGAACAAGTTGAACGCAAAGCAGATAAAAATGATATTGAATTTGAACACATGCTTGAACTAGAAGCTCAACGCATTTATAACATATACGGACAAAAGTATGATCAACAATAAAACTATAGCTGTTATTATACCAGCGTATAACGAAGAAAGTCAAATTGAAACAGTTCTATTTTCGATACCTGATTTTGTAGATCGGATAATTGTAGTGAATGATGCTTCGCAAGACAAAACAGCTGAAGTTGTAGCCTCTATGATCATCAATGACAAATCTAACTACTCAAACGACAGGATTGGAGCAGAAGAATTAACTAAAACCCGTTATAATGCCGTAGATTTTGCTCTTTTTGAAAAATTGAAAGAAGAGGAAAAATTCTACAATCCATCAGAAATATACAATAAAACACCTGACAAAAACCGTATTATACTCATTAATCACACTAAAAATGCTGGTGTTGGTGCAGCTGTAGCTAATGGCTATAAATGGTGCAGGGATAATCAGATTGATTGTATTGCAAAAATTGATGGCGATGGACAAATGGATCCATCAGAACTTAAAGAAGTTTGCAACCCGGTAGTTTTAGATGATGTTGACTATGTAAAAGGCAACAGGTTGGTGTATCCCGGAGCGCAATTGGTGATACCTAAAGTACGTTTTTGGGGGAATTCAGTACTCTCCATCCTTACAAAAATAGCTTCGGGCTATTGGCATATTTCCGATACCCAAACTGCATTTACAGCAATATCCTTACGGGCAATCAAAATGATAAAGCTTTATAAACTATACCCCCGGTACGGCTACCCTAACGATATATTGGTAAAACTAAACATAAACCAGTGCACAATTAAAGAAGTGCCCATAAAACCCGTATACGAAGTGGGTGAGCAATCAAAAATGAAAATAATGAAAGTAATCCCACGCATATCAAAAATATTGGTAAAAGGGTTCTTCTCACGCTTATGGAATAAATACATGGTGAAGAGCTTCCATCCATTGTTTATATTATATCATTTTGGTTTTCTTGCAATTTTGCTTAGTGTGCCGTTTTTAATAAAAATATTAATCAGGGCATTTTCCGACACCGATGCAAACCCAATTACAGGAATTGCCTTTGTATTTCTTTTCATCACCGGCTTTCAGGCTTTGCTATTTGCCATGTGGATGGACATTCAGGACAATGAACGTTTGAATAAATAACAATCTCAAAAAAATGAAAAGCAACAATCAACTAACCTTACAAAGTATATACTCACTTACTTGGATTTTGAATTTATTAGCTTTAATCGTCGTATTTGGGTCCCTAAACACCTATATGATTGAAGTTTATTTCAATTCAGATGCATTATTCCTGCCATCCTTCTATAAAGACATTTTTGTTGACGGAACCGGCTTTAAAGGCTGGAATATGAATGGTGCACCCAACTTTTTTCCGGATATATTACTCTATTCTATCATAAATTCAATTATCCCCAACTTTAAAATTGCCAACCTGGTTTTTAGCTCATGCCAATATATGCTCATACTTGCAGGGCTCAATTTATTACTAAAAGCCTTAATTCCAAACATCAACAAATGGACATTAATTTTTCTCAATGTTATATTCCCATTGTACCTATTAGTTGCCCTGGTCGATCGTGACTTTTATTTTGCATATCAGGTAATAAGTATGGCATATCATGCAGGTAGTGTTGTAACCATGCTGTATGCAGCTTATTTCTTTTTTAGCTACTTAAGGAACCAATCAAAATGGAAGATGTCCGGGTTAATTATTATATCATTTCTGGGTGCATTCAATGATCGAATTTTTATTTCAACCTTCGCAATCCCAATGTTTGTAATACTTTTTATCGAACTTATATGGATAAAACTTAAACCACTGCGTATGGCAACAATCGCCACAACAATATCATCTGCCATTGCATTTACCCTATTCGCTTATCTGAAAAATAATAATCCGTATTATAAAATTATTGGGCTAAACGAACGTTTTTTAAATTTCAAAAATACTGCATCCTCATGGGAAACCTTCTCCGAACAGCATTGGAATCTTTTAAAAGCCTTTGAACTAAGATCTTTTATAGTTGCAATAACATTACTTTCACTCATTATTCCGATATTTATTAGCATACACTATCTCTTTAAGGCCAAAAAACTGAGAACCTACAGTTCATCAAAAAAAATAATAGTAACTTTTGTTTTTTTTACTGCAGGTGCTTTATGCTTAAATATTTTTGCCCCGGTTATCAATGGCAACTATATGGGTATTGCCTGTTTACGATATGCTACTTTTTCCTATTTATTTAGTTTCGCTGTATTTGTGTTTTTCATTCATTACCTCACAAAAAGAAAATCCACATCCATCAAATATATTGCATCTGCATTTATAATATTACTAATTACAATCCTGATATCAGGTACTGCAAAGTACCCAATAAAAGAGACCATTATTCGTATTGCCAATTATTATCCTGAAGAAGTTCGAAAAGTTGATGAATATGCCAAAAAGAAAAATCTTAAATACGGGGTGGCTAACTGGTGGAGTGCAAAATTCACAACTTTGTTTTCACATCAAGACCTACGTGTCTATACAGCCATAAACGATAAACTCAACCTGTGGTATCATGCAACAAATGAAAACCTTTATCACGATTATAACAAAGGAAAATATCGCAGCCCGGTTTTTAATTTTGTAATTTTAACCAAAATGGAACCTAAAACTATAAAGAAACACTTTGGGCAACCCCTTGATAGCTTAATGCACAATGACAAGCCACTGGTATATATCCTTAATGATTTTAAATACGATCGAGAAACACGTCAACCATATATAATCGATGATACAATAAAACATTAGCATCTGCTACTTATAAAATAATGTGGACGGTTTTTAGATTCTGAGAAAATTCTGGACAAGTATTCACCAATAATACCTAAACTAAGTAATTGTATCCCTCCAAGAAAAAGAATAACCAGCATCATAGATGTCCAGCCAGGAATGGCTTTCCCCAGTAAAAAAACAACAATGGTATAAATAGCATACAACAAGCCAAAAAGCAATGAAAGGACACCAAACACCATGCTTATTTTTAAAGGTTTGGAAGAAAATGAAGTTACTCCATCCCATGCAAAACGTATCATCTTTTTCAATGTATATTTTGATTTTCCATACCTCCGGGCAGGTGCGTCAAATTGGACTACAGCCTGCTTAAACCCCATCCAGCTTATCAGCCCGCGGGTAAAACGGTCTTTTTCAGTAATACTTAAAAAAGCATCGGATGCGGTACGGTTCATTAGCCTGAAATCGGACGATGCTGGCTCAATGCGAACATCCGTTAGTTTGTTTATAATTTTGTAATACCACGATGAAGTCAAATTTTTGAACAATCCTGCACCCTCTGTCATATTCCGCTTAGTATTTACTATATCATATCCTTCATCTTTTTTATTTAGTAAAGCGGGGATCAATTCAGGCGGATGTTGTCCATCAGCGTCCATTGTAATTATAACATCTCCTTTGGCTTCAGAAATACCGGCCAGCAATGCAGTTTGATGCCCAAAATTTCTTGAAAAAGCAATTCCCTTTACTTCTTCAAATTGTTCTGATAAAAACCTAACCTTTTCAAATGTATTATCGTTGCTTCCATCATCAACGAAAATACATTCATATTTCAGTCCGTTCATTACTGAACGGATACTTTCATAAAGGAATATAATATTGCCTTCTTCATTATATGCTGGTACAACTATACTTATAAACATTATTTTTTATTTTGCGTACTTTTTTGACAGAAGTGCTATCAAAAATATAAATATTTCACCACTAATAAACCAAATACGTGATATTATTGAAATGGTTGTAGCAACTTTAACATCTAAACCTGTTGCTGTTAATACGAGCACAATTATTCCTTCACGTACCCCTAACCCTCCGGGCATAAAAACTGCCAATAATCCGTAGCTTACACTTAACGGGAAAGCAAAAGCAGCAACAAAACTCACCTCAGGGACGATTGACTTGCACAAAAGGAAAAAACCAACACTCCATAACGCCCAGTAAATCAAAGTAGCTCCGCCAATTCGTGTTAGCTCCCTTAAACCAACAAAAGGAACATTAAGTTCTTTCCTGAAAATTCGTTGAAACATGCCCAGGAAGAGTTGATATACTTTCTGGGAAAACAAAAAAACGCCAAGTACGATAACAGTAAACGTTACTATTAACAAAAACCAAATATTAATTTCAATAAACAGCAAAGCAAATAAACTTAGGAGCAACCCTACAAATAAATAAACCAACTGCTCTTTTAAAGAAATGGTACTAAAAACCTTAACAGGGGTGCCATTTTTAGCTGCAAGACTCGCCCTGCCTATTATAACCCACAATTTTCCGGGGATATATTTCGCAAAAACCGAAATACCATGGGAATATGTAGCAAGTCTTTGTGAAATTTTATGGTTATGTTGTGTCAGTGCTATCCGCCAACTTACAGTACTATAAAAGAAACCGAGCCATAACAATAAAACCGATATGATAAGTAGCGAATAATCAAATTGTACTTCACCTAAAATCAAATAGTCAAATTTAACCAAATAGTATATCAGAAAACCAATAGAAAGATAAAGCAAAGCTTTTATCCAATTCTTAAAATATCTCATAAAACAGACCTAAACAGGTTGAACAAAATTTACCACATCTTTAGCCGATATTTCATCATCTCCCAAAATTATCAAGCGCTCAATTACATTCCGAAACTCCCTGATGTTGCCGGTCCAGTTTATTTTTTTAAGCTCGGCAATGGCTTCATCCGATATTTTTTTCGGATGGATTCCATATTCGCCACAAATCTGTTCAATAAAGTAATTGGATAAAACAGGAATATCCTCTAACCGTTCGTTTAACTTCGGAACGTTCAAGATTATTACACTAATCCGGTGAAAAAGGTCTTCCCTGAAATTTTTCTTTTCTATCTCAGCCTGCAAGTCTTTGTTCGTTGCCGCAATAACCCGAACATCCACTTTTATTTGTTTATCGCCACCAACACGGGTAATTACACTTTCCTGTAAGGCCCTTAACACTTTCGCTTGTGCCGAAAGGCTCATGTCGCCAATTTCATCAAGAAAAAGTGTTCCGCCTTCGGCCTGTTCAAATTTTCCCTTACGCTGTTTCACTGCCGAAGTAAATGCCCCCTTTTCGTGCCCAAAAAGCTCACTTTCGATAAGCTCAGAAGGTATAGCTGCACAATTCACTTCAATAAAGGGTCCCTGCGAGCGGCTGCTTAAATCGTGTAAACGCCTTGCAAAAAGCTCTTTACCTGTCCCATTTTCCCCGGTAATCAATACCCTTGCATCGGTTGGGGCTACCTTATCGGTTATATCGATTACCCGTTTTATGGCCTGCGATTCGCCAATAATTTCATATTTTTTGCTT
This sequence comes from Bacteroidales bacterium, assembly GCA_041694375.1. Classification (GTDB taxonomy): domain Bacteria; phylum Bacteroidota; class Bacteroidia; order Bacteroidales; family Prolixibacteraceae; genus Roseimarinus. Next base: position 7,210 of record JASMTI010000097.1, read on the forward strand.
ACTTTTTTTCGCAATGTTTTTGTTTCGCTCACCAGGTTAGATTTGTCCATGGCATTACGGATGGTTATTAACAAGCGGTTTAAATCGAGTGGCTTCTCAATAAAATCGAAAGCCCCTTTCTTGATGGCATCCACAGCGGTATCAATATTACCGTGCCCGCTAATCATCACAACCGACGTATCGGGATGCGTTTCAATCAACTTGGGCAATAACTCTATACCATCCATGTCGGGCATTTTGATATCGCACAAAATAACATCAAACTCATTACCCTTAACTATTTCTAAAGCCTTATTGGCATTTTCAGCAAGCTCAACGTCGTACTTTTCGTATTCAAGAATATCTTTTAACGTATTCCTGATAGCACGCTCATCATCAATAACTAATATTTTCGGCATATTAAAATATAACGGTTTAAAATTCAATTTATACCAAAAATAGTCATTTAAGTAAATGAAATGCACTATTTTTGAATTTTAAAGATAGCAGAATATGTTTACAACACAATTGTACATTCAACGCCGCGATGAGTTAAAATCGAAGATTGAAAATGGTTTAATCCTTTTTCTGGGCAACGAAGAGTCGCCCATGAATTATGCCGACAACCCATACCCATTTAGGCAACACAGTTCATTTTTGTATTATTTTGGTATCGACCGCCCATCAGTAGTAGCTATAATTGACCTCGACAATGGCACCGAAACCATATTTGGCGATGAGCTAACCATGGATGAAATTGTTTGGATGGGCAACCAAACATCTCTAAAAGAAGAAGCCGAAAAAGTAGGCATATATGATGTACTCCCGTCGGTTAAACTTTATACAATATTAAGGGAAGCTATCGCCTCGGGAAGGCATATACATTTTTTGCCCCCATACCGCCCCGAAAATAAAATTAAATTATTGCGCCTACTCAACATCCGACCCGACCAATTTGCCTTAAAATCATCGGATAAGCTCGTAAAGGCTGTAATTGCCCAACGCGAAATAAAAGACAAAGATGAAATAATTGAAATAGAAAAAGCAGTTAACTGGAGTGTTGACATGCACGTGGAAGCTATGAAGTACGCCCGCCCCGGCATGAAGGAATCAGAGGTGTCGGCAAAAGCCACACAAGTTGTACTGGAGAAGCAAGGGCAACCTTCATTTCCCATAATAGCAACAATCAGGGGCGAAATTCTACACAACCACTACCATGGGAACACTTTGAAAAAAGGGCAGCTTTTTTTACTTGATGCAGGTGCTGAAACAACCAGCCATTACGCTGGTGACCTTACCAGCACATTCCCGGTTTCGAGAAATTTTTCCCGAAAGCAAAAAGAAATATATCAACTAGTGCTGGATGCCCATTATGCCACAGCAAAGATGCTGAAACCCGGAATAGAATTCAGGGACGTACACATGGAAGCCGCAAGGATTATATTCAACGGGCTCAAAGAACTGGGGCTAACCAAAGGCAACACCGAAGAAGCCATATCGGAAGGAGCCCATGCATTGTTTTTTCCAACCGGGCTCGGTCACATGATGGGCCTCGATGTGCATGACATGGAAGACCTTGGAGAATTAAATGTAGGCTACAAACCCGGCGATGCAAAAAGTCCACAGTTCGGGCTCAAATCACTACGCCTTGCCAAAGAACTCATTTCGGGACATGTACTCACCATTGAACCCGGAATTTACTTTATCCCTGAATTGATAAAACAATGGAAAGCTGACAAAAAATTTGAACAGTTTATCAATTATAAAAACCTCAAATCATATATGAACTTTGGTGGTGTAAGAATTGAGCAAGACTACCTCATCACAAAACGAAGTTCACGATTGTTAGGCCGTAAAAAGCCCATGGAAATTGACGAAATTGAATCATTAAGGCAGTACTAATCAGAGTTCATCACTGCTCCAATAAAGTTTCAAGCAACTTATAAATCTCGGCCTGCTGGGCATACGACATGTTGTTAACTCGTGTACGGTGCGAACCATCGGGTTTCACAAACCAAACGGCTTCTGTTTTGGAATTATCTTTTAATGCCCCGGCTGTCCAGGGGTCATTTTCACCATAGATCATTATCAGGTTTTCACCATCTTTCATAATTGCTTTTTCAATATATCTTGAAGTTGCGTCAGAAAACTCAAATGGCTCAAAATCGCTCAAAAAAACATCATATAAATATCCTTCGGCTGTTTCAATGTCTAAATAATTCTGAAAAGGCTCAGTATCGTAACCGTAATAACCAAATTCTTTTACAGCTTGGACAAAAAATGCTTTAATAGGCTCAATGCCCTCTTTTGAAAAATAATCGGGGCCACTAACCGACACCAGGTGGTCAAATAGTTGTCGGGGCGAAACTGTATCAGCAGGTATTGTTGAACAATCGCGCCCCCACTGCCAAAAAGCAAAAGAATACTCTAACACCGAATAA
>JASMTI010000098.1:0-41081 GCA_041694375.1 Bacteroidales bacterium
TTTTTACTGGGCTTCCCGATTTTTTAACATTAACAACTGCGGATTTGAGGTAAAACAAAATATTTTATGAGTGTATTATTAGAATTTGCAATGTTTCCGACTGATAAAGGAGAAAGTGTGAGTAAATATGTTAGCCGTGTTATTGAAGAAATAAGGCAAAGTGGTTTCGACTATCGGTTAACTCCTATGGGCACAATTGTTGAAACTGATTCGTTTGTTGAGGCAACCGCTGTTATGAACCGTTGCTATGATGCATTGGCCGAGGATTGTAACCGGGTTTATTGTTCGGCAAAATTTGACGTGCGGAATGCAAAAAGTGGCAGAATGAGCCAAAAGATTGAATCAATTGAAAATAATATTGGTAAAGTGAATAAATAATTCTGACAGATGAGATTGATAATAATGTTTTATTTGGTTGGTATTGCATTGGCAATAAAAGCGCAACCTGTTGAAATGGTTTTATGGCCCGATGGTGTTCCTAATTCACTTGAGCACGAAATTGAAGAAGGGGTGAGAACGGATAATGGTGTTAAAACCCATGTATATGATGTTTCAAATCCTACTTTAACGATTTATAAAGCTAAAGTTGAGGATGGTCGTAAAACACCGGCTGTGGTAATTTGTCCTGGTGGGGGATATGTGAACCTGTCAATAAAAAAAGAAGGCCACGATGTAGCTATATTTTTAGCAAAAAACGGTATCACCGGTGTTGTGCTGAAATATCGTTTACCAAACGATGAAATGCAGCAAAATAAAACCGTTGCTCCTTTGCAGGATGCAAGAAAGGCTATTTCAACAATAAGAACTATGGCCGAGGAATTGAATATCTTACCCAATATGATTGGTGTGATGGGGTTCTCTGCCGGTGGGCACCTTGCAGCAACTGCATCAACACATTTCGAATCAGATATTTACCAGACAGGTGAAATACGTCCTGATTTTAGTGCGTTGATTTATCCTGTTGCCAGCATGAAGCCGGGCATTACGCACATGGGAAGTCACGATCATCTGTTGGGTAAGCATCCCGGAAGAGATGTAGAAGTGTATTATTCAAATGAACTTCAGATTGATGAGAATACACCTCCAACATTTATAGTTCATTCTTTTGATGATGGTTCTGTGCCTGTTGCAAATTCGCTACGGTATATCGGGCGTTTATCAGAATTTGGGATTGAGTGTGAAGCCCATTTATATAAATCCGGTGGCCACGGATATGGCATGTTGCCGGGGCATACCGATACCTGGCCCGGGCTACTGGTGAATTGGATCAATGATAATTTGAACAAAAAAGATTAACTATTCAGCCACTTTTTAAAATTTGAAGACCTGTCAATACTGACAATTGTCTCGAACTCATTGTCTGCTTTAGGTTCAAGTTTCAGCTTTATTCTGCCACGTGAGTAAGCTACCATGTTTGAGATGGCATCAATATGTACCAGGTATTTCCGGTTGATGCGATAAAAATGATTAGGGTTGAGTGATGTCTCTAACTTGTCAAGCGTATAATCAACCGGAAGCACTTTTCCTTTTCGGGTTCGCATGAATGTACTTTTATCAAGCACATAAAAATAAGCAATCTCTTCTACTTCTACTTTTTTTATCTTTTCACCAATTTGAATAAGAAACCTTTTTTTATACTCCGGTTTTTTACCTTGAATCTGTGATAGTAGCGATTCAAAATCAATATTGAATGCTGTTTTTAGTTTTTGATATTTTTTCAGGCTTTCTTCCAGGTCTCTTTTACGTATTGGTTTTAACAAATATGAAATACTATTCAGGTTAAAGGCCTGGATAGCATATTGGTCATAAGCTGTTGTGAAAATTATTGGAGTGGAAATATTTATTTGCTCAAATATACTGAAGCTAATCCCGTCTGAAAGCTGAATGTCGAGAAAAATCAGATCGGCTGTGTTTTGAAATAACCACTTTACCGATTCTTTAATGGATCCCAACTTTGCAGAAACAACAATAGACGGATCTATCTCTAATAATGCCGATTCCAGTTTTTCAGCTGCAAATTTTTCGTCTTCAATTATTACTACGTTCATTTTCCTCGATATTTATTAGCGGTAGTTTTGCAATGTAATAATTTGTTTCTATCGAAAAAACAGGTTTTTCACTACAAACCATAGCGAAACGTTTTGTTAAGTTTTTTAGGCCAACTCCGGTTGAGGTATTCATGGAGATTTTAGGTTGTATTTTGTTTTTTACGACTAACCTGTTTTCATTACTGTAAACTTCAATTTTTAAAGGTTGAGATTCATTTATGATGTTGTGCTTTATCGCATTTTCGAGTACTGCCTGCAGCGAAAGTGGTGGCAATATCAGCTTAAGTTGATCTGCTGGTATGTTGATAGAATATGAAAGGTCATCACCATATCTTATTTGTTGCAGGAACAAATAAGAACGCATAAAATCAAGTTCTTTCTCAAGCGTTGTTGCAGGTTGTTCAATCGTTTCGAGTACATAACGGTATATATGGGAGAATTCATCAATAAATTCCTGGGCTTTTACGGTGTCTTTGTTTATTAAGCCTGATAAAACATTTAAACTGTTAAACATGAAATGTGGGTTGATCTGGCTTTTTAGAACTTCAAATTTAATTTGTGATAGTTCTTTTTGCAGATTTTTAGCTTTTTCTTCAGCTTTTTGACTTTTCGAATAGAAAATCCAGCCTTCGAGAATGGCTGTAAAGAGTATGTTTACAGCGCTAAAAATCAGGGCATTGTTGACGAGAACGCCATTGAGGTCTTCTTTATAAGGGCTTAGCATATTGGCAAACAATGTAAAAGCTACCGAGATGAACAATGCGATGGCAACAGAAAAGCCAAGCTGTGCAAAGATGCGTTTTAATGTTTTGTTATTCCAGGGCAGTATTTTGTTGAACAATTCAATTATAAAAAGATCAGGATATGCCATGAGAAAACCAAAGACAGAACTTAGTATGGTTCCTCTGATTAAACGGAATAAAAAATATTCAAAACTTAATAGGCTGTGATATCCTGAATAATGATTGTATGTAATGATAATTAATTGGATTACGACTGAAAAGCCGATAATAAACCGCAATATTTTTTTAAAGGATAAAAGTTGGTGAATTGATTTCAAGTTCATAATTGTTTCCTGATTCTTTTTCAAAGATAAACGGATTTATATTTTTTTCTATAAATAAGGGAAATATGTAAAAGAAAGGAGCCGTTTGGTTTTTTAAAAACTACGGCTCCTTTCTTTTGAGGTTAAAAACGTTTTAGAAAACCAACCCGTAATGACAGGTAGTTGTGATTGAGGTTTTTAATTGTTCCGTCAAAATCCGATTCACGCGATAAAGAATTGAATTTTATACCGGGGGTAAAACTCCAGGTTTCACTAATTGGGATATCAATGCCGCCAGCCAATTGAAATCCGAGGCCATGTCCTGAGTCGTTTATAATTTCACCATCGCTGTTTTCAGTTTCGATATGGTTGTACAAGCCACCCGCCCTTAGGTAATACTGAATTGGTGAGCCTCCAAAAGGGTGCTTGTATTGCAAGCCAAATACATAACCGGTTTCTTCAAAACAAACATCGTTTCCTGCAAACGATTCATCTGCCCCAAATCGGTTCCAGCCCCAACCGGCATATATTCCGGTATGTTCTAAAAACCGGTAATGAAAAATTCCTTCGAAACCCAAGCCCGGGTTGAGGGTTGTTTCACTAAGTTTGTTTGTGGCTAATGATGCCCCACTGCTTAATTCAAATCCAAAACGGTTTTCTTTTTCCTGGGCTATGCTGCATATTGTTAAGGCAGTAAGCACTAATAATACGAATAATCTCTTTTGTTTCATTGCTATTTGTTTTATGTGTTAAACTCGAAACAAAAGTAAGCCTGGTGCTGGTTATGTAACAATAGAATATGCTGAGGGTGCTGATATATTGGATGAATGTGTATATGTGAAAGATGAATGTGTTACTCTTTTTTTCAATTGTTGTTTCAATTTTTATGATACATCAAATATGATTTTGCCATTGATATCCCCATTTTCAATTTTTTGATGAACTTCTTTGGCTTTTTCCAGGGGGTAATGACCCAATATTTCTGGTTTGATATCGCCATTTTGTAAAAGCATAAATAGTTTATGCAGGTCTTTTTTAAACCATTCGGGATGTTTTTTGCGAATACCGCCAATGGTATAAAAAGCCGTTTTCTTTCTGTTAGGCAAGATGTCTAAAAGTTGTACTTTCATATATTCTAACGGAATGTTGCCACCTTTCCCCATTACTGCATTATAAAAACCATATGCGACTAAAATTCCGCCGGGTTTTAATGCTTTAAACGATTTTTTGAAGTTTTTCCAGCCAATGGCATCAAAAGCTGCATCTACTCCATTGATTGTTAAATTGTGAATGCGTTTCACAAAATCTTCATTTCTGTAATCAATTGGAATGCCTCCGTGTTTTTTCACTAAATCATGTTTTGATGCAGATGCAGTTCCATACATTGTTAACCCTTGGAGTTTGCCCAGTTGCAAAAGGGCTGTGCCTACAGCTCCACTGGCGCCATGAATTAAAATATGGTCACCTTTAGCCACTTTCGCAATGCGGTGCAACATTTGGTAGGCGGTGGTATAGGTTAAGATCAAGGAAAGAGCTTCAGAGACATCAACCTGATCGGGGACTTTAATTAACTTTTCTTCGGGTAAACAAATATATTCAGCGTAAGCGCCAATTACAGTCATATCAGCAACCTTGTCGCCGGACTTAAACTGACGAACGTCTTTACCTGTTTTATCGACAATTCCAACCATATCATATCCCAACGAGAATGGCGGTTTGTCTTTAACCTCAAAGTACAGACCTTTCCTGATCATTACATCTGTGAAATTGGCACTTGTTTTTAAAACCTTTACCCGTACTTCACCCTGTTTGGGTTCGGGCAACTTGCTTTCATTTACCATTTCCATAACCTCAGGAGATCCAAATTCTTTGATGATGATTCGTTTGTAACTCATATGTGGTTTTTATTTGTGTGCTTTGTGATGAACAAAAAGAGAACTAAAATGTCTTTTATGGTAGTTTTGTTTAGGTAAAGATATCGAAAATTGAAACAAATTGAAACAAATATTGATGTTCAGGGCGAACAGTTCCGGATGAATTTAGCGGAGTATCAGCCTGTATTGGATGAGTACAAAAGCAGGTTGTTGGTTGTGTTTAACCGCGAGGATGAACCATCGGTACAAAAACATATCTCGCGCGGCAAATTCCCGGCCCGAAAGCGAATTGAATTGTTGGTCGATCCCGGAACGTCGTTTCTCGAACTTTCGTCGTTGGCGGCTAATGGCCAGTACGACAATAATTTTCCGGCAGCCGGTATTATAACCGGCGTAGGCATTGTGCAGGGAAAAAAGGTTATGATAGTTGCCAACGATGCCACGGTTAAAGGCGGTACATATGTTCACGAAACGATAAAAAAACACATCAGGGCACAGGAAATTGCCATGCAAAACCACCTGCCTTGTGTTTATTTGGTCGATTCGGGGGGGATTTACCTGCCCGAACAAGCCAATGTGTTTGCCGACCGCTTCAATTTTGGACGAATTTTCAATAACCAGGCTCAAATGTCGGCCGAAGGTATTCCGCAAATTTCAATAGTATTTGGCTCGTGTACTGCCGGTGGTGCCTACATACCGGCCATGAGCGACGAAACCATTATAGTGAGGGGCCAGGGAACTATTTTCATTGGGGGGCCACCGCTGGTTAAGGCAGCAACGGGCGAAGATGTTACTGCCGAAGAGCTGGGCGGTGCCCATGTACATACATCCGTTTCGGGTGTGGCCGACCACCTAGCCGAAAACGAAGTTGACGCCATAAGGAAATGCCGGGCAATTTTTGAAACCATACCGGCTGCAAAAGCCCAGAGTGTTATCCGAAAAGAACCGACCCCACCGCTTTTCCCTGCAAATGAGCTTCATGGTATCGCCCCGGTTGATTTGAAAAAACAGGTTGACCCAAAAGAAATTATTGCCCGCATAGTTGACGAAAGCCGTTTTAACGAGTTTAAAACAAACTATGGAGCAACTATAGTATGCGGTTTTGCGCATATTGATGGGTACCCCGTTGGTATCATTGCCAACAATGGTTTTTTAACCACCAATGCGGCACTAAAAGCAGCACATTTTATCGAGTTGTGTAATTTTCGTAAAATCCCTATGGCGTTTTTGCAAAATATAACCGGTTTTATTGTGGGGAAAAAATATGAGCACGAGGGCATTGCCCGTGCCGGGGCAAAAATGATTCATGCCGTGGCTACGGCTTCGGTGCCCAAAATAACTGTGGTTACAGGTGGCTCATATGGTGCCGGCAACTATGCCATGTCCGGCCGTGCTTTCGACCCGAATTTCTTGTTTATGTGGCCCAACGCCAAAATTGGTGTAATGGGGGGCGGGCAGGCTGCCGGTGTATTGTCGTCAATAGGCAACAAAACCAACCGTGAGCAACTCGAAAAGCAATTTGAAACCGAAAGCTCGGTTTATTACAGCACCTCACGGCTTTGGGACGATGGTGTAATCGACCCTGCCGACACACGAAATGTGTTGGCCATGGCTATCGAAATATCGTTGAACCATAAATTTGATGAACCTAAAACCGGAATATACCGAATGTGATATGTATCAGAACTATAAAAACATAAATGTTGAAGTTGACGGTCATGTAGCTACTTTGTGGCTAAACCGTCCCGAAAAGCACAACGCCCTGAGTCTTGATTTACTTAACGAAGTTACCAATTTCTTCCACCGCGTTGATGTGGATGATAATATTCGGATTATTATAATCCGTGGACAGGGCAAATCGTTTTGTGCAGGTGCCGATATCAGTTGGATGAAACAATCGGCTGCACTTAGCGAAGAGGCAAACCTTTCGGAAAGCAAGGTGCTTTCACGCTTCTTCGAAACCATTTTCAATTCGTTGAAGGTTACCATAGCTGTGGTACATGGAAATGCTTTTGGCGGTGGTTGCGGACTGGTTTCGGTGTGCGACCTGGCTTACACATCGCAGGGGGCACGCTTCTCGCTTAGCGAAACACGGCTGGGGCTTATTGCGGCTACCATAACGCCCTATATGTTGATGAAGCTTCCAATGCCGGTTTACAAAGAAATGGTATTTACCGCCAAAAAGTTCGATGGGGAAGAAGCTGAAAAGTCGGGGTTGGTAAACCGAAATTTTGAAAGCAGCGCTGAGTTGGAACAGCATTTAAACACAACCATAAAAGAAATACTAAAAGGAGGGCCAGAATCATTATCGGGTTCAAAAAAAATGATTAACGGTGTAATGCAAACCGCGTCGGTAAAAGAAAAACTGAAAGAAGTACCCGAAATTCTCGCAAAAGTAAGGGTAAGCGCCGAAGCTAAAGAAGGTTTCAAAGCCTTCCTTGAAAAACGAAAGCCAAACTGGTAAATTGAAACAATGAGAAAAATCTCGAAAATACTAATTGCCAACCGGGGCGAAATAGCCCTTCGCATTGTCCGTGCAGCCCGTGCCATGAACCTTTCAACCGTGGCCATTTATTCCGCCGAAGAAAAAAATGCCTTGCACGTACAGCAGTCCGACGAAGCGCATAGCCTGGGCAGTGGCTCGTTAAGTGAGACTTATCTCAATATTGAAAAGATTATCAATATAGCCAAAAGGTCAAATGCCGATGCCGTTCACCCGGGGTATGGTTTTCTGTCAGAAAATCCAGGATTTGCGCAGGCTTGTTTCGAGAATGATATCATTTTTGTTGGCCCCAACGTCGAGGTATTACAGCAAACCGGCAACAAAACCAAGGCAAAAGCCATTGCAAAGCGTGCAGGGGTGCAGGTGCCAAAGGCGGTTGCTATTAACCCATCTGACATTGATATTGATGTTCTTGCCGACTTCCATTTTCCTTTATTGATAAAAGCAGCACACGGTGGAGGAGGTAAAGGGATGCAACTTGTTTACAATAGGGCGGAATTGTTGGAAAAGGCACAAACAGCTGGCAGGCTGGCAATGCAGTACTTCGGAAATGGCGAAATTTTTATTGAAGAATACATCGAAAATGCCCGGCACATTGAAGTGCAGGTGCTGGCCGATAATTATGAAAATATGTTGCATTCGTACGAGCGTGATTGCACCGTACAGCGTAAGCATCAAAAAATAATTGAAGAAGCCCCGGCAACTTGCATCTCTTATAAAACGCGCAATAAAATCCATCAGGCTGCGCTGGCTGTATGTCGTGAAGTTGGCTACACCAATGCAGGCACAGTTGAATTTTTAGTGAATGAAAACGAAGAATTCTTTTTTCTTGAAATTAATCCGCGCATACAGGTCGAACACCGTATAAGCGAGTTGATTACCGGGATTGATATTGTACAGTGGCAATTAAAGATTGCAGCCGGGAATGAGCTCAAATTATCGCAGGATGAAATTGTCGTCAATGGTCATGCCATTGAAGCCCGCTTGTATGCCGAAGACCCTGAAAATGATTTTGCCCCGTCGGCTAAGCCTGTTAAGTCATATCATTTTCCAAGGAAAGATGTTTTCGTTGAACATGCTATATCGGTGAATGAGCAATCTGGACAATTTGACCCGCTTTTAGCTAAAATCATAGTTTGGAATACTAATCGTGATAAGGCCGTTCAGGATGTTCATCGTGCTTTGTCCGAAACCGCTATTTTTGGTCCTGATACAAACCTGGCCTACTTGTTGGCCTTAACCAAACTGCCCGGGTTTCAGAAAAATGAGCTCACTACCCATTATTGCCACGACAAACATGAACAATTGGTGGGTGGGCAAAATCAGCACCACCCTGAAATAGTTCATGAACAACTCGTGGCTGCCGCTGTTATTATGTTTTTTTACAATGGGGATTTTAATGGAGAAAGTTCTTTTAACCAGAATTGGCGCATTTATCATAAAGTTGAACTGGAGTTGGATGGGCAAGTTTTGAATTATTATATTGAACCGTATGGTAAAGGTTTTCAGATAAAAAGCGGGATGTCGGTTTTAACAATTGATGACTATAATGTTGAAAAGAGGCTTGTCAAGTTTGTGGCAGGGAATAAAAACAACATGTTTTTTTACCATAAAGAAAATAATGCCCGTGTTGATTTTTTTCAAAAGGGCAAAGTTTATAAAGCAGCCTTTCCCGGAAGGTTAGATTATTACGAAGAAGAAAATATTGAAAATAGTGTGGGGGCTGGCTTCTCAAATGTTGTGAAGTCGCCATTGCACGGAAAAATTGTATCGATAAGTATAAAAAAAGGTCAAATCATAAATAAGGGCGATGTTTTGCTCACCATTGAGTCGATGAAGTCGGAAAATGTAGTACGTTCAGCGGTTAATGCATCGGTAAAATCGATAGCCGTAAGTGTGGGCGGGCAGGTTACCGACCAATCGCCTTTAGTTTACCTGGAGGAAGTCTGATTATGGATGAATTATTGGATGGAAAATACAAAGCATACCGCAAAAAGGTACGCGAATTTGCTGAGCAGGTTATAAAACCTGTTGCTATTGAGCTTGATAAAAAGGAGCATTTTTCGGTTGAGTTGGCCAGAAAAATGGGCGATGCCGGTTTGTTTGGCATTACCATGCCACGTGACTTGGGCGGGCAAGGCCTCGACTACCTTTCGTATATCATTGCTATTGAAGAAGTGGCACGGGTTGACAGTTCGCCGGCAGCAACCATTGCAGCGCATAACTCGCTGGGATTAACGCCAATCTATAATTACGGTACCGAAAAACAAAAACGGGAGATGATTCCTGGATTATGTACTGGTGAAAAATTGTGGGCATTTGGTTTAACCGAAAAAAATGCCGGCTCTGATGCCAAAGGGGTGGAAACAACTGCCGAATTAGTTAATGGGCAATGGATTATCAATGGCTCGAAAATGTTTATCACCAATGCCGCATCCGATATTGCCTCGGGCATTACCAACCTGGCGGTTACCGGAAAAAACGGCGATAAGCCCGAGTTGACCGCTATTCTGACCCCGCGTAATGTACCGGGTTATAAAACGGTTCCCTTGCACGATAAACTGATGTGGCGCTCGGCCGATAATGCAATCATGACTTTTGATAATTGCAAAGTGCCCGAAGAAAACATACTTGGTGAGCGGGGGCAGGGCTTCAAAATTATGCTTTCAACCCTCGATGGTGGCCGCTTGTCGATTGCTGCCATGGGGCTGGGGTTGGCACAGGGGGCTTACGAGATGGCACTTGAGCATTCTAAAAAACGGAAACAATTTGGCCGCCCGATTTCCGAATTTCAGGGTATTTATTTTAAGCTGGCCGATATGGCAACCAAAATAGAGTTGGCCCGTAATACATTATACAATGCTTGTAAATTGAAAGATGCAGGCATGCCCTTTGGTAAACAGGCAGCCATGTCGAAAATGTACTGTTCGCAGGTGGCTAAAGAAGTAGCCGATGAAGCTGTGCAAATATTCGGTGGGTACGGTTTGTTGCGCGAAAACCATGTGGAGCGTTTTTATCGCGACCAACGCTTACTGCAGATAGGTGAAGGCACCAGCGAAATTCTTAAAATGGTGATTGCAAGGTATGAGCTGAAATGATTGTTACGCTATTTTAGCTATGTTTTTGGAACGCCTTGACTTTTGTTGAATCAAGAATGAGATTGGCCTATATCTTTTAAAAGTGTTTTTTGTTAAAGATAAACTTATAATTTTATATGGTTATGTATAAACTACCAACGTAATCCCTAAAAATCATAACAAATAGGGATTACAATCACTAAAAGATAGTTTCCTTGTTGATGAAGCACAAAGGATTGATGGAATTGGGCTGAATATGAAAATTATCACTGACAGGTTTAAAAACGTGCAATTGTATTAACAAGTTATAGCATACTAACGAAAAGAGAGGCAGCTTTTCTTAAAACTATGACTTCTTTTAAACTGATTTTCTTAGTACATTTGCTAAAAACGATAGATATGGAATCAATGAAAATTGAAATAGTAAACCCAAAGGCTAAGCGATTGATAAATAATTTAGCTGATATGGACTTGATTCGAATTAAGAAAGAAAAAGTGAAATCGGATTTTATTGAGCTACTATCAAAATTACGTAAACATTCCGATAATGCTCCCTCCCTAGATGAAATTACACAAGAGGTAGAGTCTGTCAGAAAATCAAGATATGAAAATTAAAAAAGTTATCTTAGATACTAACCTTTGGATTAGTTTTCTTATTTCAAAAGACTTTAGCTTTCTTGATAAGTTTATAGAAAAAGGAAGAATTAAACTCATTTTTTATTAAATCTGGCTATTGATAGCAAAGCCGATTATATCGCAACAGGCGATAACGATTTACTTGTACTTAAAAAGATTGGCAAAACAAAAATACTTACGATTAACGAATTGTTAGACGAAATAAGATAAATCACCACGCCATAACGTATAGAAACGTATGGAATTATCAAGGAAATTGAACAACTTCCTCTATCAAAACAAATATATGTTGTTGAAAGAACGATTCATACTATACGAAAGAAAGGAATTGATGACCAAATGTCAGTTGCAGCTCATACTTTATACGAGGATTATAAGTCAGATAACAATTTAACTTCTTTTACGAATATTGATTTTGATAACTAATTTAATCGCTGCATAAAATGAACTACCCCAAAAAAATAATTAAAGGCTTCTCAAAATTTTCACGGGAGCAACGTGTTGAATTTTTAATCCAATGGCTGAACGATAATGTACAGCCTGAGCTGGATGCCTTTTTACACAATAATACTGAATATCAGGAGGCTTTTGCGGGTTTTAGTGAAAACTACCTTAGCAATTTTTATTTACCTCTGGGCATGGTTCCCAACGTGTTGCTTAATGGCGACTGGTATGTTGTTCCCATGGTAGTTGAAGAAAGCTCGGTGGTGGCAGCAGCCTCGCGTATGGCCCGTTTTTGGGCCGAAAACGGAGGTTTTAAAACCGAAGTGCTGGGCACTGAGAAAAAAGGCCAGGTACACTTTACGTGGAAAGGCGATGGTTATTACCTGCGTTCAATATTTCCGGCCATAGCCAAACAAATGCGTAAAGATACCGAAGCACTTACCCACGGAATGAAAAGCAGGGGCGGGGGCATCAAAAAAATTGAACTAAAAGATTATACCCAACAACTACCCAATTATTACCAGGTTGATGTTTCGTTTGAAACAGCCGATGCCATGGGGGCAAATTTCATTAACAGCTGCCTCGAAAGAATGGCCGAAACCCTTGATGCAAAACTGAATGCCCACCCTGAAAAAGGTTCGTGCGAAGTACTTATGTCCATCCTTTCAAATTACACCCCGCAAAGTATGGTCAAGTGTACGGTTGAGTGCCCGGTTGAAGCGCTCAAAAAAATAAGCGGTAACTATAAACCGAAACATTTTGCCGAACGTTTTCGTATGGCCGTTGAAATTGCCAATCACGATGTTTCGCGGGCAGTAACCCACAATAAAGGTATTTACAACGGCGTTGACGGGGTGGTGCTGGCTACCGGCAACGATTGGCGTGCCATAGAGGCTGCAGGGCATGCCTTTGCTGCCCGAAACGGAAGTTACCGTTCCCTTTCAATGGTGAAAATTTCGAAAGGTATTTTTCGGTATTCACTTACCATTCCAATGTCGGTTGGTACGGTTGGGGGATTAACAAAAAACCATCCACTGGCACAATTCTCTTTAAAAATGCTGCAAAACCCATCTGCAGGCCGCTTAATGGAAATTATGGCAGCCATGGGTATGGCCAATAACTTTTCGGCCATAACATCGTTGGTAACCACCGGCATTCAAAGCGGACACATGAAGATGCACCTGCCCAACATTCTAAATCAGTTGGGTGCTTCCGAAAGGCAAAAGCAACTTGCAGTAGAGTACTTTGCCGATAAAAAGGTTTCTTTTTCAGCTGTTAAGAAGTATATTGACGGAAAGGTCTGATGTTATATTTTTGAAAACAACTTGTTACGAAAAACTTTCGGGATGCTTACTGTGAATGAATTATGCAAGTCTGAGTAAAATAAATGGTATAAAACCAATAAACAACTCTAAAGTTTGAATGTTTGTTTATGAGCGAATAATATCAACTATAAAGTTGTATGATATATTGAATCTTCGTATCTTTGTGCCGAATTAAATTTACACTTGGCATCAAAACAAGAAGTTGAAACATACTTAAAGGAACTAAAGGTGAAAATGGATATTTTCGGCATACTGTTTCTTGATGACCGCGGCAAGAATCAACAAGCACTGCACGATTTAGAAATTTCACCTGCCAAACGTAAAGAAATAATAAGTTTATTAAAGGCCGAAGATTATTCGCAAGGCCCTTTAGACGAAAAAATGCGTGGAATATTACCGATGTGGGTTTTTGGCAAACAGATAAAAAAGAAAGAAGTGTACATCAAAGTAAGTATGGGAATTGAAAACAACGGAGCGGTTTGTATTTCATTTCACATTGCTGAATCCCCTTTGAATTATCCATATAAAAAATAAACATCATAAAATATAGCACACATGAATAGTCCATTTACAGGTAAAGAAATGAGTGTTGTGAAAGAGTGGAGAA
Source organism: Bacteroidales bacterium (assembly GCA_041694375.1). Lineage (GTDB taxonomy): Bacteria > Bacteroidota > Bacteroidia > Bacteroidales > Prolixibacteraceae > Roseimarinus. The sequence continues at coordinate 13,560 of JASMTI010000098.1, forward strand.
CCATGAGTTTTCGCAAAGACAAATTCAAGGTGTTGTTTCATTCGTACAAATGCGAAGATACAGGCGATCATTTTGAGGATGATGCATTTGCTCAATTGAATTACAATCAATTGGTAAATCAATACAGGGTGAAATACAGCATCCCCTTTCCTGAGCAAATTATTTCAATTCGGAAAAAATATAATCTCTCGGCAGCAAAAATGTCCGAAATTTTAGGTTTTGGCACTAATGGATATCGCCAATATGAAGGTGGCGAGGTGCCTAGCCAATCAAACGCCAAATTAATCCGGTTAGCCGACGACCCACACGAGTTTAAAAAACTGCTTAGTTACTGTACAACACTTGACCAAAAATTTATTGAGAAAACATATAAGACAATTGATAATTTATTGGAGGAGCAAAAGAAGAATAAATTTGAAAAACAATTGGAGGGTTATTTTTTTGGTACATGCCTTCCCAACAATCTGACAGGGTTTAAAACACCTGATATAAGAAAGTTTTCTGAAATGGTTGTGTTTTTTACAGAGAAACTTGAACCATGGAAAACTAAGTTGAATAAACTTTTATTTTATGCTGACTTTATTATGCATAAGCAATCAGGATTTTCAATGAGTGGCATTCGGTATCGGGCAATTCCAATGGGGCCGGTTCCTAATAATTTCAACAGTATTTTCGAGTACTTAGCAAATAAAAACGAATTGGATATTTATTATACCAATTTTGCTGATGGCGGCATTGGAGAAAAATTTAAGCCAAATCCAAACAAGACTTTTGATAAGGAATTGTTCACCGAAAGAGAATTGCAAATATTAGAATCGGTTGCGGAAAGATTTAAAAACACATCAACTAACGAAATAATTGAAATCAGCCATAAAGAAAAAGCCTGGATTGATAATATTGAAGAGAAAAAGCTGATTGATTATAGTTATAGTTTCGAGTTGAATTGATTTTCCAACCACACCGAAACACAATGTACGTAAACAGGGGGGGATGTGGATAATAGTTTCTGAAGGCATTATTTGGGCAATTGTAAAACTCCGAAGCGAAATTGAATCTATTTTTCACAGCTAACTTTTGCTTAATAGAGAATTTTACTCCTCTCAAAATTGCAATGCATTAATAACCACCTTTATTCTCATTAAATATGCGGAGAATAATCCGTATTTTTATCGCAAATTTGTTCTTGTATGCCTAAATACATTTAGTGATAAAGAAATAAAAATATTATAGATGCAGTACCACTCAAACGGAAAACTAATGCTAACGGGCGAATACCTTGTACTGAAAGGTGCAAAGGCATTGGCGCTTCCCACCCGTTTGGGTCAGGGCTTGCAGGTTGAAGGGAACAGTGATGGCTTTATCCATTGGTCATCGACCATAAAAAATGAACCCTGGTTTGAGGCTGTTTTTTCTATGCCTGTATTCGATATTCATTCAACCAATAATAGTAAGGTTGCTCAACGTTTGCAGCAGTTGTTATTAGCTGCCCGGCAGTTAAACCCCGGTTTTTTAAGGCATTCACATGGCGAAAACGTTCGTTCGAATATCGAATTCAATGCCGAATGGGGCTTGGGGTCAAGCAGTACGTTGGTGTCTAATATTGCACAATGGGCTGCTTGCGATGCGTTTGAGCTTAACCGGCAGGTTTTTGGCGGCTCGGGCTACGATATTGCCTGTGCCAGAGCTGAAGGACCGCTTTTATATCAGCTTCAGGGCAATGGCCCTAAATACCGGACTATTGCCTTTGACCCTCCATTTAAGCACCAGCTTTATTTTGTATGGCTCAACCGCAAGCAAAACACCCGCGATGGTATTGCAGCTATTAATAAGCAGGCTGAATATACTACTGAGGTGGCCCAGCTTAACGAAGTAACACGGCAAATGCTTACCTGTACCGATTTAGAAACGTTTATGGACTTGATGCAAAAACACGAACGTATTATTTCAAGCGTGATAAATATTGAACCGGTACAGCAACGAATGTTTTCCGATTTTCCCGGCTCAATAAAATCGCTTGGTGCCTGGGGCGGCGATTTTGTAATGGCAGCATCAACAGGTGGCGATAAAATTGTTAAGCAATTTTTTTATAATCGTGGGTTCTTCACTGTTTTTCTTTATCCTGATATTATTCTCTCCGGCCTTTGAGTTTGTAATATCTTGACTTTGTTAGTAAAATGCTTAATTTTGAAAAGCAACTAAGGATAAACGCTAACGAACATGGATAGTCTTAAGGTAATTTTAGAAAAGATAGGGGAGCCGGCATTGGTGCTTGTTGTTGTGCTTGTAATTTTGGTTCTTAATTCATGGCTTTTTAACCGTTATAAAACTGCAAAATGGTCGGGTAATGTAGCCAAAAGATCAATTGCTTTTGCAGCAGTGCTCATCGGGGCTCTTGCTTTTATTTTATCATTACCCATTGAAAAAAGTTTAAAGGGGAATATCTTAAGTTTTCTGGGTATTGTTATTAGTGCCGGAATTGCGCTTAGTTCAACGAACATATTGGGTAACCTTATTGCCGGGTTCATGAATAATTCGATGAACCGCTTCAAAAATGGTGACCTGATTCGTATTGGCGAAATTCAGGGGCGTGTAACCCACCGAAGTGCATTTCATACCGAAATTCAACTTGAAGACAGCAACTTTGTTACACTTCCAAACCTTTATGTAGCCTCTAATCCCGTAAAACTTACCCGTAAAACAAACACAGTAATTTCAACATCAGTCTCATTGGGTTACGATGTGTCGCGCGCCAATATTGAAGAGGCATTAAAAGAAGCCGCTACTAAAACCGGGTTGAATGATCCATACGTATATATTACCGAGCTGGGCGACTTTTCGGCAACCTATAAAATTCATGGTTTTCTTGAAGATAGTAATAAGTTTTTCAGTACAAATTCATTGCTTAATGCATATGTAATCGATGTGCTTCACGATAAGGAGATTGAAATTGTATCGCCTGCATTCATGAACCAGCGCAGGGTTGATGAGGTAAAGTTTATCCCCGAAAAGGAAAAAGTCAAGAATGAAAAAAATACAGAGAAATCTCCTGAGAATCTTGTGTTTGATGAAGCAACAAAATCAGAAGCCATAGAGAAAAAGAAGGAGCATCTTGAGAAAATTATTGAAAGCAAGCAAAAAAAGAGAGAAGAACTGAAGGGGGCAAAAGGAAAAAAGGCTGAAGAAATAAAGAAATCAATCGAAAAAACTGATAATCTTATCGAAAAGCTTGAGAATAATATTCAGGAAAGTGAAGAAGCAAGTAAAGAAAAAAAATAGCTTTGTCCGTATCAATGGTATTTTTGTCCCATTTTTATTCTTATGAATTTTGCCCTGATACAAGCATGAACTGACTTTTTTTCATTGAAAAGAAATTTTATTGTACAAATTGTCGTATTTTTCATCCGTGTAACTGACTTTATTTCAGTTTTTTATTGTTGGTCTTGTTTTTGAAATTGCAAAGACAATTAAAAATAAGGGGGAGGTGGTTAGTAAACTTTACCCAGTATTTTTTTGATGGATTTGAAAACAAAAATATTAACAATATGAACTTGAATAATTTTACAATTAAAGGGCGCGACACCATTAACCAGGCAGCACAAATTGCTGCAGCTAATGGTCAGCAGGCTATTGAAACCGGTCATATACTGAAAGCCTTGCACGAAGTGGCCGCTAATGTGAGTAGTTTTCTTTTTAACAAGCTGGGCATTAATGAAAGCAACTTGATTATGGCCCTTGATAAAATAATTGAGGGATACCCAAAAGTTAGTGGAGCGCAGCCATATCTTTCAAATGCCGCAAATACTACTGTCCAGAAAGCTATTAAATATGCTTCTGAAATGGGCGACCAGTATGTTTCGGTTGAACATATGTTGATTGGTTTGCTTGAGGGCGGTGATGAAACAGCCCGCTTAATGAAAGACAGTGGCATCACAAAAAAAGACTTAAAAGCAGCTATCGAAGAGTTGCGCAAAGGTGCAAAGGTTGACAGCGAGTCGGCCGAAGATAAATTTAACTCTTTGGGGCGTTTTGCTATAAACCTTGTTGAACAAGCCCGTCAAGGTAAGCTCGACCCTGTTATCGGTCGTGACGACGAAATTCGGAGGTTATTACAAATTCTTTCGCGCCGTACGAAAAACAACCCGATATTGATTGGTGAGCCCGGAACCGGTAAAACCGCTATAGCCGAGGGGCTTGCACAACGTATATTTAAGGGCGATGTGCCTGAGAACCTGAAATCGAAATTGATTTATTCGCTCGATATGGGTGCACTAATTGCCGGGGCTAAATATAAAGGTGAATTTGAAGAACGTTTGAAGTCGGTTGTAAACGAAGTTGTGAAAGCTAATGGTGAAATTATTATGTTTATCGATGAGATTCACACGCTGGTGGGTGCCGGTAAAAGCGAAGGCGCCATGGATGCGGCCAATATACTGAAACCTGCGTTGGCACGTGGCGACCTCAGGGCTATTGGTGCCACAACGCTCAACGAGTATCAAAAGTACTTTGAAAAAGATAAGGCCCTTGAGCGCCGTTTTCAGCTGGTAATGGTTGATGAACCGGACATTTTGAGTTCAATTTCAATTTTACGTGGATTGAAAGAGCGCTACGAAAATCACCACAAAGTGCGTATTAAAGACGAAGCAATGATTTCGGCAGTTGAGCTTTCGAAGCGCTACATTACTGAGCGGTTCCTGCCCGATAAGGCTATCGACCTTGTTGATGAGGCCGCTGCCAAGTTGAGGCTCGAAATTGATTCGGTTCCACAACAACTTGATGAAGTGGAACGCAAAATAATGCAGCTCGAAATTGAGCGCGAGGCTATTAAGCGCGAAAACGATAAGTCGAAACTAAAAGGCATTGAAGAACAATTGGCTAATCTGCAGGAAGAACGTTCACGTTATCGTGCCGAATGGGAAACCGAAAAGCGTTTGATTGATGGCATTCAAAAGAACAAGCAGGATATTGAAGATTTTAAGCATCAGGCTGAGCAGGCCGAACGTGCCGGCGACTATGGAAAAGTTGCCGAAATTAGGTATGGGGCCATAAAAAAGGCTGAAGAAGAGATTGTTAAACTGCAAGAGGAACTTGAAGAGAAACAAAAGAAAAGTTCACTCATCAAACAGGAAGTTGATGCTGATGATATTGCTGAAGTTGTAAGCCGTTGGACTGGTATTCCGGTTTCAAAAATGTTGGAGAGCGAGCGCGAAAAATTGTTACACCTCGACGATGAGTTGTCGAAACGGGTTGTCGGACAAAAAGAAGCCATTGCAGCTGTTGCCGATGCCGTGCGACGTAGCCGCGCAGGTATCCAGGATGAAAAGCGCCCTATTGGTTCTTTCATTTTTATGGGTACTACCGGAGTGGGTAAAACAGAGCTTGCAAAAGCTTTGGCTGAATACATGTTCGACGATGAGAATATGATGACCCGTATCGATATGAGCGAGTATCAGGAAAAATTCTCGGTTACACGCCTTATCGGTTCGCCCCCTGGATATGTGGGGTACGACGAAGGTGGCCAGCTGACCGAGGCTGTTCGCCGCAAGCCTTATTCAGTGGTGTTGTTCGATGAAATTGAAAAAGCACACCCCGATGTGTTTAATATCTTGTTGCAAGTGCTTGACGATGGCAGACTAACCGATAACAAGGGGCGCCATGTGAATTTCACAAATACGGTTGTTATCATGACCTCAAACATAGGTTCGCAGTTAATACAACAAACTTTTGAAGGTATTAATGAAGATAACCGCTACGAAAAATACGAGCAGGCACGTAAGCAGGTTTTTGAGTTGCTGAAAAAAACCATCAGGCCTGAGTTCCTGAACCGTATCGATGATACCATAATGTTCTTACCGCTTGGACGGAACGAGATAAACGATATTGTCCGCCTGCAATTCAACTTAATTGCCCGGAACCTTGAAAAACAAAAGGTTAAAATGGAAATTACCGACCAGGCTGTTGATTGGATTGCATCGGTTGGTTTTGACCCACAATATGGGGCAAGGCCGGTTAAGCGCGTATTACAGAAGTATGTGCTGAACGACCTGTCGAAGAAAATACTGGCCGGGACCATTGATAAAGATAAACCGGTAATTGTTGACATGGTTGACCAGAAACTGGTTTTCAGAAACTAGGGACCGTTATCGGTAAAACACAAAATAGTTTTAAAGAAAAAAGCCCGAACCAACTGATCCGGGCTTTTTTCTTGCCTCTTATCTTACATCTTGATACTTGATACTTGTGTCTTGCGTCTTGATACTTGTGTCTAACATTCACCAATCTATTGACAAAATCAATGGTGGAACAACCTTACACCGGTATTAATAAACGTGATACCATATTTATCGGCAGTGTCAATGATTTCCTGGTCGCGGATTGAACCCATTGGTGAAGCGATGAATTTGATGCCATATTTGTGCGCTAATTCAATATTGTCTTTTTGAGGAAAAAACCCATCCGAAATCAAACAAACACCATCGAGTTTGTTCAGCATTACCTGGTCGCCAAATTGCTTTTCGCGTTGTTGCTCGATTATCTGGTCGGTTTCTGTACGTTTCATTCCTTTAGATTCATTCAGGAATGAATAGTCGAGTTGTTGTTTTTGTTGCCACACATTGGCTTTATTAAGTGCCAGACCCGAGCATAAAATACGCGATTGTTGTCCCGAACCGATACCGATTACCTGACCTTTGTAAACCGTACAAATCGAATTCGATTGTGTGTATTTAAGGGTAATCATTCCTAACAGCAGGTCGTCAATTATTGAGTCTGAAAGGTTGTTGGTTTTAGTTACCACATTGTTAAGCAGGTCTTTGGTAATTTTAAGGTCGTTACGTTTTTGTTTAATGGTAATTCCAAATAGCTCCCTCGATTCAGTTTCGGGAGGAACATAGTTGGGGTCAATCTGGAAAATTACATACCCGCCCTTTTTCTTTTGTTTCAGCATTTCCAAAGCCTCGGGCTTATATCCGGGGGCAATTACACCATCTGAAACTTCACTTTTAATAATTTTAGCAGTTTCCACATCAACCTCATCGCTTAAGGCAATAAAGTCGCCAAACGAGGCCAGGCGGTCAACACCACGTGCTTTAATATAAGAGGCTGCCAATTCCGATGGTTCAATTTTAACCAGGTAAGCTTGTTTTTCTTTCTCCGAAAGTGATACACCAACACCAACGCCCGAGGGTGTTACGTGTTTAAACGAAGTAGAAATTTTTTTGTTAAGGCATTCTTTGGCTTCTTTTACCAGCTGCCATGAGTTCAATGCATCGAGCACATTTATTACACTTGGGCGGCCGTTTAAAACTTCAAATGATTTTTCAGGGGCGATAACTTCAGCATTATCCTGATTCGGGTTCATTCCGTATTTTAATTGCATAGTTATATGATTATGGTTTTCAATTTTTACAAAAGTAATCATTTGATTTCAAATTGACATTTACCTCGTTTTTTCTTATATTATGTATTGTGAATTTCGAATTATAAATAACAAAAAAAGGATGTCATGGATACAATATTAGTAGGAGTAGATTTCAACAGTAAGACTGATGAATTATTAGAAAAAGCAGAAAGTTTGGCTAAAAAGTATGATGCTAAGCTTTGGTTGTTGCATGTGGCAACCCCATTGCCCGAATATGTCGGGTTTGAGGTGACACCCAATTATGCTACAGCCGACAGGCAAGAGTTTATAAATGAAGAAAAAAAGCGTATTGCTTCGTATGCCGATAAAATGAAGAAAAATGGTGTAGATGCCGAAGGGTTGTTGCTCGAAGGTGCTACCATTGATGTAATTATTGAAGAATCGAAAAAACTCAATGTTGATTTGATTGTTTGTGGTCACCAAGAGCATAATTTCTTATACAACATGATATTTGGAAGTGTATCATCATCGCTGGTACGAAAAGCAAAAATCCCGGTATTGGTTTATCCATTGTCGGAATAGAAAAATGAACAATTCTATAGCATACTCGTTTTAGCAAGTCTAAAAATATTAAGATTCAAATTGAAATTATATTTTTAGGCTTGTTTTTAATTTTAAGCTATGGCAAATAATCCGGAATCAACTTCGCGGCGTAATTTTATCAAAACATCGATAGGGGGTATCGCTGCATTAACAATCCTGCCCTCAACAGTTGTGTCGGGTTTAGGGCACCCTGCACCTTCCGACAGGTTAAACATTGGTGCAATTGGCGTTGGTGGTATTGGTTATCAAAACCTTTTAAAACTTGAGCAGGAAAACATTGTTGCCCTTTGTGATGTTGATTCGGGTTATGCCCAAAAATCATATCGGCGTTGGAACCGGGCTGCAACTTATACCGATTTCAGGCAGATGCTTGAAAAGGAGAATGGAATGGATGCTGTTGTTATTGCCACTCCCGACCACACACATGCAATTGCAGCACTTGCCGCGATGCAACTACAAAAGCATGTTTTTGTTCAATCTCCTTTTTCTCATTCTGTATTTGGGGTTAAGCGGATGATTGAGGCTGCTGATGCTTATGGTGTGGTAAGCCAGGTTGGTAACGAGGTAGCATCGGGCGATGATACGCGTGATGTTGCCGAAATAATTTGGTCGGGGGCTATTGGCGAAGTGCGCGAAGTACACGCGTGGACAGTTGAACCGCTTTGGCAGCAGGGGCTCCGGTTTCCTGATGATGAAATGTGGGTGCCCAAAAATTTAAACTGGGACTTGTTTTTAGGTCCCTCATCATTTATCCCTTATCATGAAATATATACTCCATTTGGATGGCGCGCTTTCTGGAAATTTGGAAACGGGGCCTTGGGGATAAAAGCACCTTCTGTTTTAGAACCAATATTCAGGGCCCTGAAGCTGGAAGCACCTACACATGTGCAAGCCAGTTCTTCTGCTTATAATCTTGATGGAGCCCCGGATTCTCAAATAATTACCTTTGATTTTGCACGCAGGGACAATCTTCCAAAGTTATCAATGCCCGGGTTGCAGTTGCACTGGTACGATGGGGGGTTAATGCCTCCTGTCTCCGAATCTCTACCAGTAGATATATTAGGAAAGTACAAAAATGGAGGTTTGATTATTATTGGAAAACAAGCTACACTTGTTTGTGGTGAAGGGGGCGAAAATTATCAAATATTCAGAAATGGTGTACAACAAAATGTAGAAATCAAACCTTCAGTTCACCGGATTCCGGGAGGAAAAGAAGGACATGAGCGCGATTGGGTACGTGCATGTAAGGAGCCTGCCCAAAACAGGCTCGCACCCTCGGCTTCCATTAAAAGCCAGAAAGCTATAACTGAAACATTATTGGTTGGGTCTATGGCAGTGAGGTTACAAACATTAAACCGTAAACTTGAGTGGGATAGTGCACAAATGCTTTTTGTTAACATAAATGAATCAGAGTTGTTTTCGATACTAACCAACCGGGGATATTATTTGCAAAATAATGTTGTAAAAATCAAGAAAGGGAAAAAAGATTTTAATGCTTCTCAGTTTGTTTCTGAAACAGTACGGCCTTTAAGCCGTTCGGGTTGGATGCAGATATAGATTGTCTGTTATAGTTTGGGTTGTTAATAGCAATTATATCAGGTGTATATTTTTGTTATGCCTGATATTTTAAATTATTTCCCTCCTGTTTACTTATAATTTACACCCGTGATTCATATATTCATCATACTTTTATCACAGGTTTTTGACTAACTATTAACGAATGAAATTATTCTTGTTTTCAATATTATTATTTTTTGTAGCATTTAGCACAACAGTTGCGCAAGAATTGCCATATGTTTTTTCAGCTGCATCCGGAGAATTGGGGGCTGATTTTGCAAGTCGTGACGACAATGGATTATTATATATTACCTGTACTTCAAAAAATAGTGAAGATTACCCAGGATCAAATACTCGTGTAGCTAGCTATTCCATTACCCTTCCAGAAAATGGGGAATATGATTTATACGCAAAAATACGTGTTGGGGCAGGTGGTGTAATGGATGATAGTTTTTTTTATGGATTTGGTTTTGGAGAAAAGAATACAACCGAAGCTGATGATTGGGTAACCATTAATGGTATTGCAAATAGTGGTTTTGTTACTTTCAATGCTATAGTAACAGGCGATGGCGATGCTGGTGTTAATGAGTGGAAATGGTTGAACCTTTCGGAATGCTCAAAACAAGAAACACCAACTGTATTTACCATTTCAGAGGGAGGGGCTGATCAAATTGTGCAAATTGGCGGACGTGAAGACGGTCTTGACGTTTCGTTGCTGGCTTTTGCTAAAGCCAACGAAGAATATACTGTTGCTGAGCTGGATGAAGCAGCCGGGGAGTTGTTGCCTGGGGGTGGCGCTGAAAACAGGCCCATCGCTTATGGTAAAACAAAATTTCTTGGTAATATATACAGTAGTGCACAACGTTCAGGCTTTACAAAATATTGGAACCAGGTTACTCCTGAAAATGCAGGCAAATGGGGAAGTGTTGAGTCATCAAGGGACAGGATGAACTGGGGCGGACTTGATAATGCATACAATTTAGCCAAAAGCAATGACTTTCCTTTTAAAATGCACGTATTGTTATGGGGAAATCAACAGCCCTCGTGGATTGAAAGTTTATCATCCGAAGAACAATATGAAGAAATAGTAGAATGGTTTCAGGCCGTTGCTGATAGATATGATGATATTGACCAGATAGAAGTGGTGAACGAGCCCTTTAACGACCCCCCAACTGGCAAGGGGAACGGTAACTACATGAAAGCCCTTGGTGGTGAAGGCGAGACCGGGTATGACTGGATTATTAATGCATTTAAACTGGCAAGGGAGTATTTTCCTGAATCGGAACTCATTATGAATGAGTATAACGTGATAAATAACACAGGAAGAATTAATGATTACCTCGAAGTTGTTGGCTTATTGAAAGAAGAGAACCTTATTGATGGTATTGGCTTTCAGGCACATGCTTTTAGTACTACAGGTTCAGTCAGGGATATGGAAGTCAACCTTGAGCGGTTAGCTACGGCCGGGTTGCCAATTTACGTGACCGAACTTGATATTGATGGCCCAACCGATCAAAAACAGCTTTCTGATTACAAAAACATTTTCCCTGTTTTTTGGGAACACCCGGCAGTTAAAGGTATTACTCTTTGGGGGTTCCGCCCGGGGCTATGGCGAAACGACGAAAAAGCATATTTAATTGATCCAAGTGGTAATGAGCGGCCAGCTTTAGAATGGTTGCGAGAATATGTTACATCTGCCGGCTTTGATACAAACATTGACAATTACGGATCATTTGTACCAAATTCAGTGGTTTATCCAAATCCGTTAACAGGTAATCGTTTAACGATTGACGGAGTTATTGGTAACTACGATATAAGAGTAATCGGTTTAAACGGAAAAACTGTTTATTCAAAAAATGTTAATCTTCAGGGTGTGTATTCAATTAATGTCAATTTGAAACCCGGAGTGTATATGTTGCAAATAATTAATATTAAGAAATCATTTTTTCATAAGATAGTTGTTAGGTAGTTGTTTAGACAATGTGTTTATTAATAGCTGCTCTTGAAATACAGGGCAGCTATTTTTTTGCTTTATATATAGGTTAATGTGAAATAAAAGAATTGAACAATTGCCGGGACATTTTCTTTATTATTACAAACATAAAACTTCAGGTTTATGGCAAAAGATAAAAAAGATGGTTTGTTTAAGAGAATTTTAGATAAAGTTGAAGTAGCTGGAAATAAACTACCTCAGCCGGTAACACTTTTCGCTATGCTAATGGCGCTGGTGTTGTTGTTATCATGGATATTTGGTTCTTTAGGTGTGAGTGCTACACACCCGGCAAGCGGGGAAGTGATAAAAGCAATTAATTTGTTGAATGCTGATGGTATTCGGCGTATCATGACATCGATGGTAGATGTATTTGCAGAATTTCCACCTTTGGGACTTGTATTAGTTGTTATGCTGGGAATTGGCGTGGCCGAACGTAGTGGCTTGATTTCGGTAGGTTTGCGTATGTTTGTCAGCAAAGTGCCCAATTCATTGATAACCTTTTCGATTGTGGTAGCTGGTATGGTGAGTTCAATAGCTGCCGATGCCGGTTATGTTGTGTTAATTCCGTTGGGTGCTGCTATTTTTCATAGTATGGGGCGCCATCCTATTGCCGGTCTTGCAGCTGCATTTGCCGGTGTTTCTGGTGGTTTTGGTGCCAATTTTTTGCCAACCGGCCTTGACCCGCTTATTGCATCTTTCACCCAGCCGGCAGCACAGATTATTGAGCCCGGATATACGGTTAACCCACTTTCTAATTATTATCTTATGGCCGCTTCAGTTCCTTTTGTGGGGCTTGCAGGCACGTGGGTTACCGAGAAAATAATTATTCCGCGCCTGGGTAAATATACCGAACATACCGATGAAAAGGTGTCTAATGAAATATCCCCGGTTGAAAAAAAGGGACTGAAATGGACTTTACTTACAATTGTCGTGTTTTTAGGATTGCTGGCGTGGGGGATTATACCTCAGAATGGTATATTCAGGGCCGAAGATGGAGGATTGGAGCCGTTTTATAATTCAATTGTTCCGCTTATGTTCATTTTATTTTTTATTGCCGGATTGGTGTACGGTATAATTACCAAATCAATTAAAGGTGATAAAGATGTAGCTGATATGACTGCCGAATCGATGGCCACAATGGGGGGATATATTGTGTTGGCTTTTGTGGCAGCACAGTTTGTTGCATTTTTTAACTGGTCGAACTTAGGGTTGATTGTTGCCATAACCGGTGCCGATGGTTTACAATCGATTGGTTTTACCGGTATTCCGTTGTTGGTGACCTTTATTATCGTTTCATCACTGGTGAACCTGATGATTGGCAGTGCATCTGCCAAATGGGCAATCTTAGCCCCTATTTTTGTGCCCATGCTCATGTTAATGGACTTTAGCCCTGAAACAACACAGGCTGCATATCGTATTGGCGATTCCTATTCAAATATCCTGACTCCTTTATTGCCGTATTTTCCGTTGGTAATAACTTTTGCTCAAAAGTATGTTAAGAATATTGGTTTGGGTACAATTATTTCAACGATGTTGCCTTTTGCCCTCGTGTTTGCCGTGGTTCGCATTGTAATGTTTGTTATTTGGATATGGCTGGAAATTCCACTTGGTATTGAAGGGCCTATTTATTATTGATAACTTACTGAAGTTTGGCACTTGTGCAGCTAACCCGTGAATTTCATTTAATACATTGCACGAATAAAGCCTGACAAGCCAGGCTCGTTCTTCGTGAATTGGTGGCGGATAAAACCACAATACCGTTAGGCATGGTTTAGTATTGTAGACTCCTTATATTTTAAAGTTAGTTTACCTTTGTCCGGTTCGTGCTGTTTATTCCCCTTTCCAGTGAATTAATAGCACTGTTTCATCGCTGAGCGGCAAATAGCCTTCGTTGTAACATATTCGGTAGGTGTTTCCTTTTTGGGTTTCGTAAATGTTTGTGAAATAATTAAAATCGAAACCCTCGTGAAGTAGTTTCGAGCGCGAAACCTTGGTTTTGCCATTGGTGTTGAGCGTGCTCAGTATGGAATGGTTCTTTTTCAGTGTCCGGTTGATTTTGTGAACAAAACTGTTTGCAGTGCTGTAACGCCTGTTGTTGAAACTATTTCGACACTGGTCGGAGCAAAATTTCTTGTCTATTCGTCCTAAAATGGGTTCGCCACATACGGGGCATAAACGTTTTTTGTTCATGGTGATGTTTTTATAATTGTCAGGTAAACAAATATATAATCATTTTAAAACACTTACAAACGAATTTAAACGAAAAACAAACAACTCTAAATGCTTAAGTACCGACTTAAACTTGCATTGTGTTTCAACTTTGTTACAACAAATAATTAGTATTCACAATTAAAACTTATCATTATGACATCTTTAAGGAACAGAGTACAGTTAGTGGGTAATTTAGGAATTGACCCCGAGATTGTAAATTTTGAGAGTGGTAAAAAATTGGCAAAGTTTACCGTAGCCACCAACGAGAGCTTTACCGATGCCAAGGGCAATAAAACAACCGACACACAATGGCATAATGTAGTTGCCTGGGGCAAACAGGCCGATTTGGTCAAGCAACACCTTAATAAAGGAAACTATGTTACATTAGAAGGTAAGCTTACTTATCGTCAATATGAAGATAAGAATAAACAAAAGCATTTTATTACCGAGATTGTATTGAACAGTTTTATTGTTTCTCCTGCCGACAGAAAAAGTGCATAACATGAAACGGGCAAATAAAATATTTATACCCAATAAGATGATTAAATAAAGCCATCTGAGAGGGAGGCGGTTCTTCCGATTAATCAGGATGCTTCAATTTATAATAGAGTTTTGAAAATTATAATAATAAACTTTTATAGATAAAATCCCCGGTAAACAACCATGGCGATAAATAAAAGGATTTGAGGAGGATGTTTTAATCACCCTCAAATTCTTTTGTTGTGTTTTTGGTCAAGTATTAATTATGTTGACTTTTTCCTAAAGCGTATTTTGAATCTTTCCATTAATGACTACATGCTCAATTCCCATTTTTGAGGCTGATTTTATCGCGTCGTTTGTTGAGTGCACGATGGGGTCACCCTTGGCATTAAACGAGGTGTTGATTAGTGCTTTTACATTGTATTGTTCATCAAGTAAGCTTAATAAATCGTACAGCCAGGGATTGCTTTCACGTTTGAACAGGGTTTGGATGCGAGCTGTGCTATTTGCATGAACAACACCGGGGATTTCTTCAATTTTTTGCTCAAGTATCGGAAAATCGAGCAGCATAAATTCAGATAAGGGGTTGATTTCGTCAATGCCTGTAAAGTAACGAGTGTTTTTTTTGAGCATGACCGGGGCTACCGGCCGGTACCATTCACGCTGTTTATGCTCTACACTTACTTTGCGTGCCAGGGCTTTTGTAGGCAATGCCAATAAACTCCGGTTCCCTAGTGCCCTGGGACCGGCTTCGCCTTTGCCGTTGCAAACTGCCAGCACATTTCCCCGGGTTAAAAGATGCGCTGCCTGTGCAATGTCATCACTGGAGTATTCAAACTCGTTATTTTTAATTTCCCAGTTGTTAATGTAGGCGGAATTTTTTTGTACATTGTTTCCTTTCATCCACTCGCCAAAAGCAGCAGCACCAAGGCTTAAACCCGAGTCTTCGGTGCAGGGCGGAATGTAAACATTTTCAAAAATCCCACTGTCAATTATTGCTGAATTGGTGCCGATATTAAGGGCACAGCCACCCGTGTAGTATAAACTTTTGCAGTTGCTTAGTGTATTAACATCGTCAATTTTGAGCAAGGTTTCGCGCATGAAAACTTCTTGTATGGTCGCGGCTACATCTTGTAAGAATGAATTGTGCTGGTCAAATGATTTTAAGTCGATATTAAAATCGGCTTTTGCACTTTCAAAAAAACGCGAACGCTTGCCCCAAATATCCTCGAACCAATTGTTTCCCCTTAGCCAAAACTCAATATCTTCTACGTAATTTCCCAAGGCAGCATATCCCATCATTTTTCCTGGCACGCTGTTTTGTTCTTGTATTTTTGCCCCAATAATGCCAAATGTAAGGGCATTGGCGTTAAAAAGGCTGGTTAGGTGTTTTAGTTCCCAGTGGTGTTCAACCGGTATTATTTTTCCCATGCGGTATATCCATGCCGAAAAATTTGATAAGCTGGCCCCTCCGTCGAAATGAACGAGGAGACTGTTTTCTTCAAATTCTCCGAAAAACGGGAGGCACGAAAAGATGTGGGCGAGTTCATGGTTTAGGGCGTAACCGTTTACTTCGCGGTTAAACCACCACAATCGCCCTTCTTCCCATGTTTTTGTAAGTCGTTTATTCAGCGGGGCTTCAAAACGGATTTGACCATTGGAAGAAATAAAGGTACGGCCAACCATGTTATCAACAAACACAACATCTAAATCAGCATCGACCAACTTGAGTTCGCGCATTAAGTCGGGCATGTGTATGTGTAATTTATTATCGCGTTTTACCCTTGTAATCCTTTCAAGCTGTGCAAAACCTTCTAATTTCCCTTGTTGTATTAGTGCAAAGTTATGGTCGTGCACATACTGTGGGTGTGGTGTGTCAAGACGATCTTGTATTCCGTATATTCCTAATGTTGGGTTGGTTTGTTCCATCATTGCAAAAATTGTAAAATAATAGAAATAATGATCAGAATGGTAAAAAAGAGTTCTGCCCAAAAACGGCGTCTCATGTGAGCAAGATAGTTTGTTATAAGAAAAGTAAGAGGTAGGGCAATTAATACGATGATTTCAAATGATATCGAAGGTATAAGCAATAGTAACAATGTTGCTACGAAATAAATAAACAATACCTTGTAGTAGCGTCTGGTATTGATGTTTTTTTCATCGTATTGTTGTACAATGAAAAAACTGGCAATTAGTGTAATTAACACCAGGTAACTTAGGTAAACAAAAATGGTGGTATTACTAAACAAGTTGGCACTTGTTGTGTATGTTGATTTTTCAATGAGTTCAAAGAATAACTGTGTGTCTTTGAAAAAGAAATAGTAAACAAATAAATATAACCAGGGAAGGGCAGCTCCTAGTAAAGGCGACAATAAGTTTCTCCAGTTTAAGTTATTCTTCAGGATATATATTGAGATTGGAACAATAACAATAAAAAGTGTTGCAAAAGAATAAAAAAGACCGGCCATGCCTATTAAAAATCCAGCATTAAACGCTTTGTTTACAGTGTATTTTTGATCAATTGATGAGAAAATACTCCTAAAAGAAAGTGCAATAAACAAGGCTGAAAGAAAAATTGGCTGGATGACCTGTAAGTTGGGAATGGCATAAACAATAAATAAAAATAAATAGGCAGGTAGAAATGTTGCATCTCGGGCCAATGAAAAATAATCGTTGATATGTAATAACAATAACCCGATTAAAAGAATTAAAACATAGTTGGCCAGTACAGCCCCTGTTTGGCTAATATCAATTCCCTGGAGTATAAACGAAAGAGGCCCGGCCGCTAATGAAAAGGCCGGATATGCTATACCATCCTGCAACAGTGTTCCGGCAATAAGCAACAGCCCTATTACCGGAAAAAGAATATAATTGTATAGAAAATTACCTTTTAAGAGTTTTAAAAGCATGCTTTTTACTTTTAATGCTTTAAAATATAAAAAAGAAGCAGAAATACAGCTAATAATCACTATAAATCTGCTTCGTAAATGATAAATATTTTTGTTTTGCTTTACAAATCGAACCCTAGGTCGTGTCTGAAATAACGTCCCTCAAATACAATTTTTTCGGCATTAAGGTATGATTTTTTCAGTGCATCATGCATGGAACTGCCATAAGAACTTACGGCAATTACCCTTCCGCCGGCAGTTACAACTTTGTTGTTTGCTAATGTGGTCCCGGCATGGAAAACAATGCTTCCCTCAATATTTTCAGTGCCGCTGATAACTTTTCTTTTCTCGTACTTTCCGGGATAACCACCCGATACGAGCATGACTGTAGCGGCCGAACGTTCGTCAAAAATGATTTCTTTTTCGTTGAGGTTGTTGTTGGCAACTCCATTTAGTAAGTCGGCAAAGTCAGATTTCACACGAAGCATTACGGCTTCGGTTTCAGGGTCGCCCATGCGCACATTGTATTCAATTACATAGGGGTTGCCTTCTACGTTTATCAGCCCAATGAATATGAAACCTTTATAGGTGACCCCTTCATTTTGTAACCCGTTTATTGTGGGTTTGATAATTTGTTCATCAACCTTGTTCATGAAATCTTCATTGGCAAATGGTACGGGTGTAATAGCCCCCATTCCGCCAGTATTGAGCCCTGTGTCACCCTCGCCAATTCTTTTATAGTCTTTGGCTTCAGGTAGTATTTTGTAGTTTTCACCATCGGTAAGAACAAAAACAGAGAGCTCAACACCCGATAAAAACTCTTCAACAACAACTTTTTGGCTGGCGTCGCCAAATTTACCATTGAGCATCTCACCGAGTTCGGCAACGGCTTCGTCATAATTGTCGATGATAAGTACGCCTTTGCCGGCTGCAAGCCCGTCGGCTTTAAGCACATACGGTGCTTTCAGTGTTTTAAGGAAAGCTGCTGCTTTTTCGCTTTCCCCGGCAGTGAAGGTTTGATATCGTGCCGTGGGTATATCATACTTAGCCATAAACTGTTTGGCGTAATCTTTACTTCCTTCAAGCTTTGCGCCGGCTTTATCGGGACCAATAACAGGAATGTTTTTGGTTTCGGGATCTGTGGCAAGGTAATCGGTAATGCCTTCAACAAGCGGAACTTCAGGTCCAACCAACACCATGTTGATGTTATTGTCAGTAATGGCATTTTTTAATTTATCAAACTCTGAAACACCTATTTCGAGGTTTTTACCTATTGAAGTAGTACCGGCATTGCCGGGAGCAAAAAAAATCTCTTCAACTTTTTCGCTTTGTTTAATTTTCCAGCCCAGGGCGTGTTCTCGTCCCCCCGAACCAATAATTAAAATCCTCATGATTTATAAATATTGATTTATGCCCGTTTAATGAGCTTGTTAATATTATTACGTATTTCCTGGAATTTCTCCTGAACTGTTGCACTCTTAATTGGTTTTAATCCGGGGAATTCGATTTTCCTGAATGTATAGCCTTCTTCAAGCAGATGGTCGATGACCCTTGGAAGCGCATTCAAAACATTGTTTTCGGCTTTGAGTGAATCGTGAAAAGTGATAATTGAACCATCTTTCACAAAATCGATAACATTTTTGTAGCAGGTTTCAGGCGAAAGGTTAGGGTCGTAGTCGCAACTAATAACATCCCACATCACAATTTTATATTTGTTAAGGATGGAATAGTACTGCGATTGTTTCATGAGCCCGTGAGGTGGCCTGAACATGTTTGAACCTATCAGGTTGTTGGCTTTTTCAATATTATTGATGTAGTATTTTCGCGAACATTTAATGCCTTGAAGATGGTTGTAAGTGTGATTGCCAACGTTGTGCCCTTCATCTTTTATTTGTTCAAAAAGTTCGGGGTAACGCCATACGTTTTCGCCAACACAAAAAAATGTGGCCTTTATATTTTTTTCTTTTAATATGTCAAGCACCTGAGGTGTAACCTCTGGTATAGGGCCATCGTCAAATGTAAGGTAAACAACTTTTTCGCCTGTCGGAATTGTCCATACTGCCAAAGGAAATAACTTGGTTACCCACTTTGGCAGATGAACTTTAAAATTTATCCGTTTGCTCATTTCTTTTTGTTTCAGTTTACATCGGTTGATTCATCAGTTGGTTGTAATAAACATCAAAATCGCTTTTGATGTTTTCGTATAATTCATCGTAACCAGCTGATTGTGTTAATGATAATAGTTCGTTTACAAAGAATAACGTACTTCTTATTTCACTTTCAACCTGAACAAATCTCTCGTTATCATAGCCTAAATAAAACTGAACCTCACTGAGGTAGGTGTCTGCTATTTCTTGAATAAAATCTTTAGATTTTTCATTGGCACCGGCTGCAACATAGCTTTTAGCAATTTGTAATGAAAAATATCCATGAGGGACTTTTTCTGGTGGGATAACTTCCATGCAGAAGTCAAGCACCTTAACAGCACTGTCTTTTTTGCCTTCAAAAATAAGGGCGTCGGCCAGGCGCTGGAAACTGTTGCGCATATTGGTTAACATGCGCCGGTTGTTTTCGTCAACATATACACCAGGCTCATTTAGGCCTCCCCACTTGAATTCGTTAATAAGGTTATTGTACATTACTTCGGTATTGACCGAACCCCTGCGTAGCCCGGAAGATTTGGTATGGATAGGTACAATACGGTATGATAATCCTTCGAGCCTGAAATATTTATCGAGCGACATGTATTTGTCTGAACCTACCGATGTGGCAAAATACAGCGGCCGTTCCCATTTATTATTGTACAACATGTCGAGGAGCATGAGTTGGTCTTTCGTGATAAACCTACCGTTTAGTTCAATGTGCATTGTATCAACAATCAGGTGTTGGTGTTCGGGTGGTACAACATTATTTTCAATTACAGCTTGTTTGTCAACCACCATATAAAGTTTACTAACAGGCAGGTATGAAGCATTGTCGGCACGTGCAATTTTTGTACGTGGGTTGTCATCTTTTACAAAATCCAGCGCCCGTCCAAGTTCAATGCTTTTTCCTTTAAGCCGGGGGTCCTCCATAATGTAGATCACATCGCGGGTGCCCTGTACGTATTGGTCATACTCAAAACTAATGGGCAACGGCTCCGATTCGTATGCCTTGCGTTGCATTTGTTCAACGTACCAGTCGGTTTGGAAATAACTAAGGTTGCATACACGTTTGCTGGTGCCCACGCCTTCAACTTCCTGATTGTACCAAAGCGGGTATGTGTCGTTGTCGCCATTTGTAAATATTACCCCGTTTTCTTCTACGCTTGCCAGGTAGTTATAGCCAAAGTCGCGTGCCGAAGTACGTCCCGAGCGGTCATGGTCGTCCCAGTTTTCGGCTGCCATTAATACAGGCACGGCCAGAAGTGAAACCACGGTTACGGTGACAGCTGATATTGTTTTTGGTGCAACTTTCTTTAAATAACTGTACAATCCGGCAACACCCAGTCCAATCCAGATGGTAAATGCATAAAACGAGCCGGCGTAAGCATAGTCACGCTCACGTGGCTGGTGTGGGTATTGGTTGAGGTATATCACAATGGCAATACCGGTTAAAATAAATAATAACGATACAACCCATAGGTCGCGCTTGCCCTGCTTGCCTGATTTGTACTGGAAAGCTAAACCGAGCAATCCAAGCAAGAGTGGTAAGAAATAGTATTTGTTTCGTGCCGGGTTGTCGGCATATTTGGCCGGCAGGTTGTCCTGGTTTCCCAGGCGTGCTTCATCTATGAACTTGATACCACTAATCCAGTTACCATCGAGTGGGTTGCCATGGCCCTGTATGTCGTTTTGCCTTCCGGAAAAATTCCACATAAAGTACCTTAAATACATAAAATTCACCTGGTACCTGAAGAAAAAGCGCATGTTTTCGGCAAAAGTAGGTTTGGTAATGGTTTCGGTTTCACCGCTGCGGTTGCGGTGTGTCATTTTTATACCTTTAATGTTTGCCCATTGTTTATAATCTTCAATATGTTGAGGTTGTGAACTGCTCCACATACGGGGGAAGAATGTACAAAACTTATCATCGTAGTTTGGTTTCTGGCGTTCGTTAACAATTACATATTCTCCGTCTTTCACCCGCCATTCATTCTTGTCGTGCACGTATGGCTCATCGGCATCGAGTGGGGAGTTGTAATACTGTCCGTAAACCAACGGGCGTGAGCCGTATTGTTCACGGTTCAGGTATGAAAGCATTGAGTAAACGTTTTCCGGACTGTTTTGGTCCATTGGGAGGTCGGCATTTGAGCGGATTGGTATGATCGTGTAAGTAGAATAACCGATAATGATAACCGTAACGCCTAAAATAATTGTGTTCAGTAATACTTTTTTCTTCTTATGTGTATAGTATAAACCATAAACAATTAGTGCGATCAGAAAAATGATATAAATAAAGAAACCGGTGTTGACAGGAGCGCCAATGCCGTTAACAAAAATACGTTCAAAAATAGTTGCAATTTTTACAGTTCCCGGAACAATTCCATATAAAATACCCAAAAGAACAACAGCAGATACCACTAAGGTGGCAAATATTCCCTTGTTTGTTACCGGGTATTTTTTGTAATAATAAATAAATGCAATTGCAGGAATAGCCAGCAGGTTCAAAAGATGTACCCCAATTGATAAACCAAAAAGGTAACAGATGAAAATTAGCCATCGGTTAGCATGGGGTTGGTTCGCAACATTTTCCCATTTAAGGATGGCCCAAAATACAATGGCCGTAAAAAGGGATGAAGTAGCATAAACCTCGGCTTCAACCGCCGAGAACCAAAAGGTGTCGGAAAATGCGTATGCTAAGGCCCCAACAAGCCCGCTGCCCATAATGGCTATGGCTTCGCCATTGGTGGGGTTGGTTCCATTTGATACAATTCGTTTGGTTAGGTGGGTAATGGTCCAGTATAAAAATAAAATGGTAAAAGCACTGGCCAAGGCAGAAAGTACATTCATAAGCATACCCGCATTTTCGGGACTGCCAAAAACTGTAAAAAGACGCCCTAGCAGCATGAAAAAAGGTGCACCGGGCGGGTGGCCTACTTCTAATTTAAATGCTGTGGTAATAAATTCACCGCAATCCCAAAAGCTGGTTGTCGGTTCTATGGTCATTAAATAAACAATAGCTGCCACTGCAAAAGTTAGCCAGCCAAAAATAAGGTTGATTTTTTTGTAGTTCATTTTTAACGGTTTATGCTATTCCTGGTATCATTATCCTTGTATAAGAATATTCATTTTAATTTATAATCTGCGAATATAACAGAAAGTTTTTAGTCTGTCTAATGCCACAATTGATTTTCACTTTTTTTTAGATTCTAATTTTGTCTATTTTAGTCCAAAATTTTGGTTGAAGATCAAATGATTGCATTGTTTACCATATTCATAACTTCATTGTTTGTATCGTTCTCTGGGGCTGTAATGCCCGGGCCCGTGCTTACGGTTACAATAAGCGAAAGTACCAAACAAGGGGCTAAGGCAGGACCAATGCTGATTTTTGGGCACGGAATATTAGAATTGCTATTGCTGGGCGCCCTTTTTCTTGGTCTTGGCCCCATACTTGAACACGAACTTTTTTTTATGATTTCGGCATTTGTTGGTGGTGGCATCATGTTTTGGATGGCATGGGGGATGTTTCGATCCCTGCCCACGCTTACGGTACAGTCCAAAGCTGATGAGAGCAAAGATTCGGGCAACCTTTTACTTACGGGGGCGCTTATGAGCCTGGCCAACCCGTATTGGATTATATGGTGGGCTACCATAGGCCTTGGCTACGTTATCCATGCTAAAAAGTTTGGTATGTGGGGAATTGCTTTCTTTTTTGTTGGCCATATTCTGGGCGATTTAATTTGGTATTGGGGCATCTCGTACGGTGTTAGCAAAGGGAAAAAACTTTTTAGCGACAAGGTTTATCGTATCCTTATTGCTGCCTGCGGGGCATTTTTGGTTTTGTTTGCTGTGTATTTGTTGGTTACGGCGGTGGGCAGGTTGTAGCATTAGTAAATAGTACAATAGTCATTGAGTCATTGGTCATTGAGTAATTGGTTTATCCGAAAATGATAGCTTTTTTTGGCATTTACCTTTAAATATTTCAACTGAGATTTCTCCTGCGTCGAAATGACAGGATTCAGCTGCTTACATAAAAGAACTTAAGTTCCTCTGCGCCCTCTGCGCTCACCGGTGTTTTAAAATCTAAAGCATTAATTATTGAACCCCAACAAGAGTCCTATGTCTGTATAAGAGGTAGATTTTATATTGAATAGGGTTAATAAATTATCGAAAAACAATAAATAATAGTTGTGAAACATTGTTTTTTGTTTTATGTTTGCAATGTTGTAAACTAAAAATATTGAACAGATGAAACAGTTTCTCTCTTTAAAAACATTGGTGTGGTTAGCAGGTATTGCTTTTGGATTCATGATCGTGTCATCGTTTGTAAATGAATTTGAGGATTTTAAAATGGGGTTTTATGCAGGATCAGGCAGATATATTTATGAAAAACAATTGGATGATACCACAGAATCAGAAAATGATGTAGATATTGATAAAATTCAAGTCATTGCGTCGGATGTATATTTTTTGAAACTTGAACCTAAAGGCTCTGTATTTAATTTTCAAGATTCACTAAAAAATTTAAAAACGAATAACAATATTTCAACCCGATATTTCAGGATGAAAGCAGCTTTACCGGTTTCAACAGTTTTGCCCCAAAAATTGAAAATATATGATGGGCTTAATACTTTTTTGAGTTTTTTAATTGCTGCTATCTATATTTTTCTATTTGTTAACGTCTATTTCTTACTGTCTTTTTTACAAAGAGAGCTGGTTTTTAACAATAAGAATATTGTACAGTTACGTAAGATTGGTGTTTCTCTTCTTTTGATTTTTATGCTGATGTCTGTTTATAATTATCTGTCATTTTTAGGAAATAAAATTTTGTTTGAGTTTGAAGATTACAATATTTTGTACGATATGGCAGATACAGTCAATTTGTTTTTGGGCATTGTTATATTACTTATGGCTGAAATCATAAACCGGGGATTGAAGTTGAAACAAGAAAATGAGTTAACCATTTAAAATCAGGGTATGCCGATTATTGTAAATTTGGATGTGATGATGGCCAGGCGAAAAATATCGCTTAATGAATTATCAGAAAAAGTTGGGATAACCCCGGCAAACCTTTCAATACTGAAAACCGGGAAGGCGAAAGCCATACGGTTTAGCACGCTCGAAGCCATTTGTCAAGAACTCAATTGCCAGCCCGGTGATATTTTGGAATGGGAGGAAGATTAAAACTTAATTTTTAGCTGCGGGGGTATCAGGGTAAACGAAAGCCTGTGGTATGGTGTTTTGCCTATTTCTTTTAAGGCTTCGCGGTGTTTTTTGGTGGGATAGCCCTTGTTTTTGTCCCATTGGTAGCCTGGGTATTCTTCCGCAATTTTATGCATATAGTCATCACGGTATGTTTTGGCTAATACAGAGGCCGCTGCAATTGAAAAATATTTCCCGTCGCCTTTTATAATGCATTCGTGTGGTATTTCCAGGTATGGATTAAAGCGGTTTCCGTCAATAATCAGGTGGTTGGGGGGTGTTTTTAATTTACCGATGGCCCGGTGCATGGCAAGGTACGAAGCATTTAGGATGTTTATTTCGTCAATTTCGGTGTTCGATACAATCCCGACGGCCCAGTCAATGGCTTCGTTTTGTATCGTTTCCCTTAGTTCGTACCGTTTCTTTTCCGATAATTGTTTTGAGTCGTTCAATGTTGGGTTAAAGAAATCAGGTGGCAGGATAACCGCGGCAGCATAAACCGGGCCGGCCAAGCATCCACGTCCGGCCTCATCGCACCCGGCTTCAATGGCACCGGCTTTAAAAAATGGTTCAAGGTTGATGTTTTTAGTCATTTCCCTGTGTTTTTGCAGCTTTCATTATTGAATTCCAAACCTTTTCGGCCGTATTGTCCCAATTAAACTTTTTACATTGTTGGCGGCCTTTTTCAATAAGCTGTGCCCTAACATGAGGGTTGTTGGCAATTTGCCCGAAAGCTTTTGTTATGCTACTGGCTGAAGCGGGGTCAACATATAAAGCTGCATCGCCGGCAACTTCGGGGAGTGATGCGGTGCTTGAGCAGATTACAGGAACATCGCAGTGCATGGCTTCAATAACTGGTATGCCAAAGCCTTCAGAAAATGAAGCTAAAATAAGTGCTTCGGCACTTCCCAAAACCATTTGAAGGGCATCGGTAGAAAGACGCCCGGTAAAAACCAGATCGTTTTTGTGTTTCATTTTTCTGATGGTATCGTGCAAGTACGATTTTCCCCACATGGACTCACCTACGAAAACAAGTTTAAAGTTTTGCGTGTCGCTTTTTTTAAATTCATCAAAAGCTTCAAGTATCCCCTTAATGTTTTTTCTGGGGTTACGGGAGCCCACATATATAAAAAATGGTTTACCACCAGTGAATTTTTTACGTATTTCGCGTTGAACATCTTTCGAAGCAGGTGCGTAAACATTGTTACAACCATTATATGAAACATCAATTTTGTCCGGCTCAATATTCAGGTTGCTGATAATATCGTTTTTACTGTATTCCGATACGGTGATAATTCGTTTAGCCCTCTTTGCATATTTTGGAAAATAAAATTGATAGTATTTACGGTGTAGATAAGGGAAATCTTCCGGGCGGTGTATGAAATTGATGTCATGTATCACATCAACAACGGGTACATCGGTGTTTAGCGGCATCCAGCCGTCTGGTGAGAAAAATATGTCTGGTTTGTGTTTTTTCAGGATAGCAGGAATATCAATGTCGTAATGCCACTTCCATAAAAACGGGTGCCTTGAGGGGATGGTTGTTTTTACCGGTGTGATATTGTTTGAATAAATAAATGTTTCATGCCATGGACGGTCAAAAATGAACAGAAACTCATGTTCAGGATGTTGCCGGGTAATGCGCCTGAGTGTTTCATGGGCAAACCAGCCAATCCCTTCAAGCTTGTCTTTTAATAAATGTTGGGTGTTTACAGCTATCTTCATTGTGTTAAATATCGTTTCGTCATTGTGTCGGTTATGCGAATTTATTGAAAAATGGCAGATATTGGTGAAAAGAATGTAAATAAAGCCGTGTTTTGATGTTTTAAAGTTCTTTATAAATGACTTTTTGTGTTTGCAGTTACTGTAAATTTGTATTTTTACTTCAAACAAAAATATATATTTGCACCTCTGCCAGTACTTTGCAATGGGCTGGTTTTATACTTAAATGGTTTATTATGAATATTGAAGCGTTGAAAGATAAGTTTACTGGGATTTATGGTGAAGGAGAAATCTCGGGTTTCTTTTCGCCCGGAAGGGTTAATTTAATTGGTGAACATACTGATTATAACGGAGGTTTTGTTTTTCCGTGTGCATTGAGTTTTGGTACATATTGCCTGGTGCGTAAAAACGATAAAAATGTATTTCGTTTTGCGTCGCTTAATGTTGATAACAGAGAAGAATTAACGTTGGACCAACTGACTAAACCCCTTAATAAAGGCAATTGGGTGAATTATCCTTTAGGTACCATTGCACAATTTGTGAAAAACGGGCATGAGATAGATGCAGGTGCCGATTTGCTTTTTTATGGAAATGTACCCAATGGTGCCGGGCTTAGTTCTTCGGCTTCACTTGAGATTGCTACTGCGGTTGCAATAAACAATTTGTACGATTTTGGTATTGAACAAATTGAACTTGTAAAAATGGGGCAAAAAGCTGAGCATGAATTTGCAGGTGTTAGTTGCGGCATTATGGACCAATTTGCTTCAGGAATGGGTGCTGCTGATAGCGCAGTGTTTTTGAATTGCGATACCCTTGAATACGAGTTGGTGCCTGTCAAACTTGATGGGGTGAAGATTGTGATCAGCAATACCAATAGCCCGCATTCGCTGGGATCGGGTGAATATAACGAGCGTGTTGCGCAATGCCAGGCGGCTGTAGAAGCGCTGAAACCTTACAAGAATATTAATCAGTTGGCTGATATATCATGGGATGAATTCAAAGCCTATGGGAATAATATTGCCGATGAAACAGTACGCCGCAGGGCAAGGCACGTTGTGTCTGAAATTGAACGGACCGTTGAGGCCGTAGATGCCTTGAAAGCAGGGGAACTTGAATTATTCGGAAAATTGATGAATGCATCGCATGATTCGTTGCGTGACGATTACGAAGTAACTGGCAAAGAGTTGGACACAATGGTTGAAGAAGCCCGTAAAATAGACGGGGTTATTGGTTCACGAATGACCGGCGGTGGCTTTGGTGGTTCTACCGTTTCGCTTGTTAAAGATGAAGCTGTTGATGCTTTTATTGAAAATGTTGGAAGAAATTACGAAGCCAGAACCGGGTTAAAGCCTGAATTCTATGTAGCTGAGA
>JASMTI010000099.1:0-1278 GCA_041694375.1 Bacteroidales bacterium
TACTGTAATCATTAAAATGCCAACGGCCAATGCCCGCCAGGCGCCCGACCAGTCCCACTTTCTGATGAGTAAATCAAACAACAGAGGAGAACTTGAAAAGCCAAATGAAATGCTGATGCTTACAAATGCATTGACACGACCCCGGTACCGGTCGAACCATTTCATGATCATATTGCGCGAGGCCATAGTCAATACACCCTGACCACTAAATCGAAGGAGAAAAAAGAAAACCATCATTATGGCAAACGGGACACCCCAATGACGAATGCCTGTCATGGCCATTACTTTGGCACTCAAAACATCGGAAACCGAACTTAAAAAAAGTGTAGCAGCCAGCATTATGGCCGAAGTAACGGCAACTACACGAGCACCCCTGCGATCGAACCACCGGCCTGCACGCCCCAAAAGTAAGGAACTTACAATAGTTCCCACCATATAAGCAGCGCTAAACTGATCACGTGTCAGCCCAAGCGCATCTTTCACCGGGTCGGTAAAGGCCGACACACCAATGGTTTGTCCCGGCACACTTGCCCATATACCGATGGTCCCGAAAAATGCAATAATATAACCATAAAAAAATGGCCACCTGGCAAAACTGGCTTTGTTTTTCATAATCCGGCAAAGTTATGAATAACCGGGACATCAGAATGCAAAGACAAATAAAAAGCCTTTTAAAAACCCTAAATATTGCCGTCCATAAAGTACATTTGCTGTGCTTTTACGATGAGTAAACTCCATATTTTTGGACTTCGCAAGCCTTGTAAACGATACTTTCTAAACAGAAACATATATGAGCCCGGTCTAAAAAGCATCTTTGTTGCCAAACTCTGTGTTGTTTTAAATTTTTGCATCCTCATTAACAACGAGTTAACTCCGGTACAAAAACCCGGGGTGTGTAATTAAGGCTAAAAGCAACAAATTAAAATTTTAACCAAGGTTATTACACACCCTAAACGCCTTGATTTCGACAAAAATATGCTTTCTATACCGCACTCATATATTGTAAACATTTTTTAAGGGGGTACAGACGAGCATTAAATAAAGGCTTAAAAACCTTCTTCAACCATAAGATTTACAAAAAGAGATTTTTATGTGAAAACTTATCCGGTAATTATTGAAATTTGAGTATCATTGCAGCGTTTTTCTTTAAAAACAAGGGTGAGCCCGGTCTAAAAAGCATTTTTATTGCCAAATTCTGTGTTGTTTTAAATTTTTGCATCCTCATTAACAACGAGTTAACTCCGGTACAAAAACCAGGGGTGTGTAATTAAGGCTAAA
>JASMTI010000100.1:0-24779 GCA_041694375.1 Bacteroidales bacterium
TTATTCCGATCCCGATTTCATTATTCAAGAATAACGTTTTCGATAAATCTTCAAATGGTTCATACTCGATTTTCGGTTTGTTTAGCGGTTTTGTTTTTTGCCAGTATATATATGCTGAGTGTTTATTGTTTATTGCATATTCAAAAGAAGTTTTAAGTCCCACCCGGAAATCAGAGAAATTTGAATTCGTTAAAAAATCCCTTTTCTCCAGGCTGAAATTCGTGTTTAAAAAGAACCTGTTTTGATATTGAATGGTCAGATGGTTGTTGAATTGTTCTGAGCCTCCTAACCCAAAGAAATCATTCGTGATTTTATTGGGAGTATAAGAAACTTGTATTCCTTTTTTATCAAACATTTTTTTTGTATTGCCAAATGATGGTAATGAAAATAGTGTATTATACTCATTTGGTAAGTCTATTTGATAAAAGTCACTCGATAAATTCAAATCATGGGGTCGGATATAGGTTGGTGGAATGTTTAATTTGATATGATCCAGGTTAATATTTATGGAATCTTGAGAATATACAGTGTGACAATGGATAAAAGGTAAAATTATAAGTACAGCAAAAGTAAATAGCTTTACATGACACATTATTTATTGTTTTAAGTTTAAAAGACTACTCAAAAGTATAAAACAGTGAAATAAGATTGTGTTATTGTAGTGTAAAAAAAAAATTAAATAAAGTAAAAGTTTGTTATTGTATGTTCATTATAATCAGAATACTTAAATATACACATAGTTCACAAATTTGTTGCAAAGCACCCAAACAATCACCCGTGTAGCCACCAATTTTGCGTATAATGTATTTTCTGAAAACGAAAGTAATAAGCAACAGTGCCGGAACAATTGTGGTTGCATATATCCATGGAAAAAAGAGGAGCATCGCACTTCCAAATAATATGGCAGAGATAAGGTCGGCAACGCTCCCTTTTTTACCGATGGGTTTTATTTTACTTGTTTCGTCGTCGCGTACATAACGTGTGGTGAAAATTACCAGCACCGGCAAAACCCGGCTTAGCCCATGTGCTGCTACTATTACAAGTGGTATTTGCTTTGCGTCGATCGAGAACAGGGTAAATATTTTAGTGAGCAGCATAAGCAACAACCCGGCAGCGCCGTATGTGCCAATACGACTGTCTTTCATAATAGAGATGATGCGCTCTTTGGTGTAACCTCCGCCAAAACCATCGCAAAAATCGGCAAACCCGTCTTCATGAAAAGCTCCGGTTGTGTATATGGTTGCCGCGGTTGAAAGAATAACAGCCACGACCGTGGGCAATACAAACGAAGCACCCCAGAAAACCAGCGCCCCAATACCACCAACAATTAAACCAATAAGAGGAAAAAAGCGGGTTGCTTTGTTCAGGTTTTCAGGAGAGTAATCAATGTCTCGCTTAACTGGGATGCGGGTGTAGAACATTAAAGCGGTAAGGAATATTTTCATTGTTATTTGGTTATGGGTAAATGGGTAAATGGGTAAATGGGGTGATGGGGTATTGGGTTGATGGGTTATTGGGATTTTGCATTGTTGCGCCTGATTTTATTCTCTAACGATTTTATAAGTGCTAATAGTTCGTTTTCTGTTTTATAGTGAAGTATGTCGATTTCTTCAAAAACTACTTCAGATATTTGATTGGCAGCTTTAAAACTATATAAACAAGAAAATAATTCTCCGCTTGAGGATATTGAGTAATTTAAGAACTTTAAATAATCGGCAGTGCTTTTTCTGCAATAACCTTCGGCTATGTTACGACTAATACTTTGACAGGCATCAGTCGCATTACTGACTGATTTTCGAAGGTCATAAGGCATATTTGCTAATCTTTTACAAACGAGGATGTATAATTCAATAGCACTATTCCAAACTCTTAGTTGGGTAAATCCACGATTAATGTTTTTTCGTTCCATAATATGATATTTTAGCTTTGCTGAAAATAATTAAAATATCTGACTTCTTCTAAAACTTCACAACAACCCAATAACCCAGTTTCCCATCACCCCAATGTGTCTTAAATATACAAACCTTAGTAATACTTCCATTTAACTTCTTTCGTTACACTTCCGTCTCCCGGCTCACCCCTGCATCCTCAAAACTGGCCATTTCGTTTAAAAAGTTGACGGCCGAGCGGATGATGGGCAGGGCAACAGCAGCGCCTGTCCCTTCGCCTAAGCGCAATCGCAAATCAAGAACCGGTTCAGCCCCTAAGCGTTTTAGTAACTCGCTGTGGGCTTTTTCGTTCGACTGGTGGCAAAAAATGCAATTGTTTTTAAGCGCCGGCTCAAACTGACTGGCTGAAAGCATGGCAGCCGATGCAATGAAGCCATCGACCAAAACCAACATTTTTTGTCGGTAGGCTTCGATAAATGCACCGGCCATCATGGCAATCTCGAACCCGCCAAATGTGGCGAGTGTTTCGAGGGGGGAGGAGGGATTATATTTCCGGGAAACTTCTTTCAATACGTTCTTTTTATATTCCAGCTGTTCGCCAACCATTCCGGCACCAGCGCCCACGCATTCGTCAACGGGCAGGTTTAAAAAACGGTGCATCAAAAGGGCCGAAGCCGATGTATTGCCAATGCCCACCTCGCCAAAAGCTATGGTGTTGCACCCTTTTTTGGCTTCGGATTTTACAAAATAGGCACCTTTTTGCATGGCCAACTCACATTCTGCTGTGGCCATAGCCGGCTGTTGTATCATGTTTTTAGTGCCACGTCCGATTTTTGAAGGGATGATGGGCAATTCTGCCGGGAAATCGTAATCAACCCCGGCGTCAATTACTTTCATGTCAAACCCGTTTTGCTTGCAGAACACACTAATGGCTGCACCGCCATTCACCATGTTTAGCACCATTTGCCAGGTTACATCTTTGGGGTAGGGGCTTATTTTTTCGGCTGCCAAACCATGGTCGGCTGCAAACACCAGCATCACTGGTTTTTCAATTTTAGGAGAAAGGGTTTGCTGAATAAGCCCAATTTGCAGGGCAATATCTTCTAATTGTCCCAACGACCCGGTTGGTTTGGTTTTTAGGTCGATTTTGTGTTGTAAAGCCCCACCAACCTCTCCCAAGGGGAGGCTTTGGGTTTGTGTGTTATTGTTGTTTTCGTTCATTTTATGTTTGTTTTTATACCGCAGAGAGCGCTGAGTTTATAGAGAGTAAACAGAGCCAAATACTTCGTATTCTCTTCATATTTTGTGTTTTTGCCCTCAGTGACCAATGACTTAATGACTAATTACTTAATGACCAATGCTGGGAGTCAAAGCGACCAGTCCCGAGTTTACCTCGGGAACTATTTACTAATTTCTAAAGGTATCCCTGATACCATCAATATTACCTCGTCGGCCTTTTTCGCAATATACTGGTTCATCCAGCCTTGCAGGTCGGCAAACTTGCGGGCGATTTCATTTTCGGGGTGTACGCCCATGCCCAGTTCGTTGCTAACCACTATTAGTTTGAAATCTTGGTTGACAAAAGCATCCCATTCGGCTTTGGCTTCCTGTAGAGATTTTTCGACATTGTTGTTGTTGTCGTAAAAAATATTGGTCAGCCAAAGGGTAATGCAGTCGAGCAAGACGGTTTTCCCTTCAAAACGAAGCTTTGACAGTTGTTTTTCTTCCTCAATGGTTGTCCACTGACTGCCCCGGTCGTTTTGGTGCCGTTCAACCCGCTGGCGAAAATCCTCGTCCCAAATGCGTGAGGTTGCAAGGTAGATAGGAGCCTTACTTTGCCCTTCGGCCAGCTTTTGGGCATAACTGCTTTTGCCCGAGCGTTGTCCGCCTGTAATGAATGTGATGTGAGATGCCATAATTAATTGTTTACATTCCAAAATTATCAGGACATGGTTCTTTTGTTTCGATGGTTTTTGAGCAAACATCTTTCTTGTAAATCCACTTTACCACGTCGCCCTTGGCTAAATTACAATGAATTGCCAACGTTTTTGCTGGTTTTCCGTTAACCATAAAATACCAGGCATTTTTGCCTTTGATGTTGTAGATTTTGTTAATGGCATCCACAAAAACATAGTTGTCAACCGGGTGGGTTTGCACTTTGGCAACATATTGCAGTGCTTCCAGGGCTGTGATATTGTCCTTGAAATCAACTGTTTGTTCAATATTAATAGCTTCATCATTAAAGTTTACCTGAACCTTAATTTTGTTCGATTTAGCGAACACTGATATGCTTGAAAGGATGAAGAAGCTTATGAATAAGGTTTTAATGAGTTTTTGATGGTCCATAGTGCTGTCGGGTTATAAAAAAACCATTGCTGCATCGTTTTGCAGCAATGGTAAACAATATAAAATTAATTAAGGAAAAGGGACATGGTTGGTGAATTACCTACATTGTAATTATCTTGAAGCTCTCCTTCTTCATTGTAAATCTCAAATGTTCCACCTTCTACTACACTTTCTGCAATAAAAAGATAGATGTCATCATTTTCGGGATTAACAGTAACGCCTTTTGGAGAAGATATGTCATCAATAAAATTTGTGAATGTTTTCGACTCAACATCAAAAACAGAAATAGCCCCTATTACATTCCAGTTTTCATCGTATTGCGTTCCAAGTACGTAGATCTTAGAATAATCGCAGTTAAATGAAAAAATTGAACTATATTCTGTACTAATGCCCTCAAAACTGTATGTTTCTTCAAGGTTGTTACTTGATGTGTTAATGTATCCCAGTCCTGCTTTATCAGTAGGATTAGAATATGTGTTAACTAATGATACATATAAATTATTGTTGATGTCTTTTAAGAAATACGAAGTAACAGCCGGTGTTTGGATGTATGAAGTCGATTCGTCATTTAAATCAACTACAGCAATACTATCGGCATAATTCAATGCAACATAAAGATTGTTGTCAACAATGGCCAATCCCTCGGGGCCTCCGGGAATTTCAATCTTTTTCTCTACAACGTTAGTTGTAACGTTAAATTTAGCAACGTATGAATCGGGCATAATATCCCAATCAACATTCTCACCCCAACACGAGATATAAAGGTAGTCCCCTTTACCAACTGCAAAACGAGGTTTTGCAATGCCTTCAGAGATACCACTGATTGATTGATTAAACAAACGGTCGGTAATGATAATTTCATCGCTGTTGTTTCCCATCATGTAGATATTCTCATTATACTCACAAGCATGTTGAATGTTGGAAAGTAGCTCTAAACCATCATTTTGATTGTAATAGTAATTGTTTGTCAGCTCTTCGTTTTCGTAATCAAATTTTGTGATGCTGCCACCGCCTTCGCCATAATTACCGTAATTGATGATGTATGCACCATGTGCTTCTGTAGGCCCTTTCACATCGGGTGTGTCTTCGTTACATGCAGTAAACGAGATGCTTACTGCCAATAAAAGTATAATACTTAATTTCAGATTCTTCATTTTATTTTGATTTAAGGTTTAATAATTCAGTTTGATGCTGAGCCCTATGCGAAAAGTGCGGCCGGGCATGGCATAATATTTCTGGTTTTGATAATTTTCGTTAAACAAGTTGTCAGCCGAAAATGTCAAATCAACTTGTTGTTTTTTCCATTTAAAGAAATAATGAAAGCCTGTGTTTATCAGAAAATAGGCTGGCAATGTTCCACCCAGGTAGTCGGTATAGCGAAGACCTGTATAGCTGCCATCGGCATAAAAACTCCATTGTTGATAGTGCAGCTGATACGCTACATTCCCTATATGTTTGGGGCTGTATCGCAACTGATGATTGATAACGCCCGAACCGGTTTTGTTTTCGCTGGCTTCAATATTATTCAGGGTATAATTGAGGTTGATTTCAGATGTGGCTTTTCCTAATTCAAAGAATTGCTGGGCTGAAACTTCAACCCCTTTACTAATAACCCTCTGTATATTATGGGCCTGCCAAACTCCGTAATATCGCCATTCAATCCAGTTGTCGATATTCATGTAATAGGTATTAACGCTAACAGTTGTTTTGTTGCTGCCATCAACATGCTTGTATTTCAATCCGCCTTCGATATTGATACCGGTTTCGGGTTTCAGGCTTGGATTGCCCTGTGTGCCCCAGTATCGGTCGTTTAAAGTGGGTACCCGATAACTGCGGGCCAGGTTTGCAGTGAGGTTCAGTTGTTTTTTTGCCTTTTTAATCACCGTATAATCGACACCCAACGATGGGGTGAGCGGTGTGTCGTACTCGCTTATTAGTGTTTGTCGCAGGTTGAAGGCTGCTTTTAAACTGCTTGTAGGGGTGTACAGCCAGGATAAATAAATATCGAGGTATTGTTCGTTATCTACAGCGGTATCGGCATAGGCATACACATCGGGAACCATGTATTTGTATTTGGTGCCCAATTTAAACTCCATGTTGTTGAATTTGTACTTTGCCGAAGCTTCAGAAACAAGGCGGTCGGTTATAATTTTTTGCGAGCTAACACTATCGTACACTTGGTAATCGTGCACGTAACCTGCACCAATATTGTATTTCAGTGCATTATTTTCATTGCGGTATTCGAGCCATGTGCGTATGTTTTTGTTTTCGAGTGTTTCGGTTGTTTTGTAGTTGAGGTTGGTTTGCATGTTGGGTTGAACCTGGTGCCAGCTATTTTCGTACCAAAACCACGATTTAAAAAATTCGTTGGGGGTAAACAGGTAGTTAAATTGTTGGAGGATGCCTTTGTTTTCAATAGCTGCTCCTTTTTGTATATCATCAACCGGCGTGCGGTCTTCAATGCGATTGTCGTGGTACGGGTTTTTAAACGGGAAATTGTTTTTCTTTTTGTATAGATAGAGTTTTGTGAGCGACTCGAATTTGCCGTTGCCTAAAGCTATTTTTGTACCATAAAGTTGTTCGCCAAATGAGCCTTGCATTGTCTTTCCTTGTATCGAAACCCCTTTTGTCCAGCGGTTTATTTGGTCGAGATAAATACTGCCGCCAATTGAACCTGATCCGTTAAGCGACGATGAGCTTCCGTATTGCAATTCAATTTGGTCGAACAAAAACATCGAAATCGACGAAATATTGGAATGTCCCAACGTGAGTGAGTTTATATTGATGCCCCCAAAGTTGATGTTGGTATGGTCGGGGGCGGTACCACGGATACGTATGGTTGCCAGTCCGCCGGCATCGGTTTTAATGTAAATTGGCGAATAACGTGAAAGTAATTGGCTTAAGGCAGGCTCGTTAGATTTTTCGAGGGTTTCGGCTTTAATATTTACAATTTGAGCTCCTGGTTGATACTTAACATAATCGCCATACGTGGTAATCTCGTCCAAAAAAATGGAGTCGTACACCGCATAAGGTTCAGGCTCTTCGGACCAGGCAAAAAGGGTAGGTGCGAGCACCAGAATAACAAATAACAAATGTCTCATTTTTTAATTAAAATGAGCTTTGGGTATTGTGAAATATACGGTTGGATACGTTTCACAAGCTTTTTTCCCGAAGCTTTGATTCAACAATGTAACATCTGGCAGGTCTTCTGGCTTACCTAACTTTTTGAGGCCTTCCCATCCCGATAGCTATCGGGATAGTGGCAGCGTGGTTCAAAAAGCATTCCCGATGTGCATCGGGATAAAGGCTTACAGCTGCGGGTACAGCTCCGGAATCTCCGTCAGCTGACGGATCACCGGATTCCCATTTTAATCCAATCTGAGTAGTGTCAGTCTGGAACCAAAATCTTCGACAAAGGTAAAAAGAAAATGATACGAATGTAGTGTAGTTAATAAAATGTTGATAAGTGATCAATCAATAAAACTTGTTGCATAATTATACACTTTCATAAGTGCCCGGCCATCGTGATAAGGCCCTTTCCAAACATGTGCTTTACGTTTTTCCTTTTCGTTTTCCGAAGTATCTAAACCGTTGTTGTAGAATCCACCATGTTCGTGGTCGGTTAATTCCTCGTTTATATATGTCCACATTTTTTTGAATGCTGTAGGGTATTTCTCGTCGCCCGGAAAATAGTGATGCATTAACGCCAGTGTATGCCAGGCTTCAAATTGCGACCACCATGTTTTTTGTGGATTTATAATTTTCATTTTTCTGTCAAAAACATAACCACGGTCGAACAGTCCGTAATAATTCTTGTCAAACCCGAATTTTAGCGTATGGTCAGTTAGTTTTTTGGCAATAGCGAGTGTTTTTGCATCAGCTTCTCCATGCAATTCTTTTGAGGCATCGATAAGAAGATAGGCTGTTTCTATGTTGTGGCCAAAAGAAACGTGGTCGATTAGTTGATTTTCTATGATGTATTCTTTTGTTGAATCGGAATGGTCAATGGGCTGCCAGTCATCAGTAAAATAAAGCTTCAGCGAACCGTTTTCCCGGGTCATGCTATCCCTCACCAAAACGAGCATTTCATTTAATCGTTTTTTTACGTCTGGGGTGGGCATTACCTGGTGTAGCGTAGTAAATGCTTCGAGCAGGTGTATGGAAGTGTTCTGGTCTTTCCATTCGGGGTTGCCCCATCCGAGTGTTTCAATGTATGCTTTACGCTCAGCGGTAGCTGCTCTAATTTCATCGTTCAATATCAGGTTGTAGTAGCCGCCATTAATATCATCATGTGCCATCAATTCAATCCAGTTGAATGTTTTTCGAAGCCACTCCAACACCTCTTCCGATGGTTGTGCCTTTGCATATTCGGCAAGGGCAAAAAGTGCGAACGCATTTGCATAAATTAATTTATGAAGTTGCCCCGGATTATTTTGCTGATCATACAAATGAAAACCGCCTTCTTTCTCATCCCACATTTTTGTAGTGATAAATAGGTAGCCATGGCGGGCAGCTATTTTGAAAATTTGATTTTCGGGATATTGATTGGCAGCTTTTGCAGCTGTCCATAATCCGCGGGCTTGTGTCACGAGCATTTTGGGTTGCTCTTCGCTTTTCTCCCAGTTGTTTTCAAAGTTTGTGAAGTACCCTCCGTTTTTATTGTCAATAATTCTGGGATACCAGTCATTTAAGTGGCTTTGTAATGTTGATTCAATTTCTTGAATTGAAACTCCCAGGTATCTTTTGCCACTGTTTGCTCCAAACACGGTGAGGTGTAAAAGAAAAAATAAAATAAAAGGAATTGCTCTCATGCTATTGTGTTTTAAACCTCAAAAATAGCTAATTCTAATATGTGGCATGTAGGACAAATAATTCAATGTGCGGGGGTGTTATTTCATTTTGCTTGTCATATCAAGTTGTTCTTCGAGTGTTGTTTTTTCTTTTTCGGCCTCAGCTCGTGTATGAAATTTTTTAAGCGGCGTAATGGGCAGGTCGTTGTCGTCATACAACATTATACGGTAATCGCTCTCAATTTGGTCAGCCGATTTATTGCTGGCGCTGAATACGGTGAATCCTTTTTTTGATTTTTCAATGCCGAGACTCATTTCATCTGTCAGGTAAATCCATTTTCCAAAAGGAAAAATACCGAAAAGCATTTCAACAGGTTTTACCCGGTGTTTCGAAATGTCAATTTTTGTGCTTGTTTTGGTAAATGCCATAAAAGCGCCAGCAAGGGTTAAAAAGAGCCCTATGTTTGAGTAAAAAGTTGCAACAATTCCAGCAATAAATAGAAGAAGTCCGGCAGCACTGCCTTGGGGACCAAACGACTTACTTATTTTATTTTCTATGATCACGGTAGGTTTTTTCTGTTAAATAGTTTGTGTTTATTGCTTGCTATTGCTTACAAATGCAATTTTTTTGCTGTCGGGCGACCAGTTAAATACGTTCATTGAGCCTTGTCCGCCATACACATATGCACACACTTCTGGTTTTCCGCCATCGGCAGGCATCGTACGAATATACACATGTTTATAAAATGGATGGTCTTCGGCATCGATCTTATTTGAATATGAAATAAAAACCAGTTTTTCCCCATCGGGTGATACGTGGGGGAACCAGTCGTTGTATTCGTCAAATGTAAGTTGTTCTTGCTCGCTTCCATCAGGTTTCATACGCCATATTTGCATGGTTCCGGTACGGCTCGAATTAAAGTAAATATACTTACCATCTGGCGAGTATTCCGAGCCGTCGTCTAAGCCTGGCGCATCGGTTATGCGGGTTTCTTCTTTGGTTTTGATATTGGCTTTATAGATGTCAAGGTGTTTAAAATCCCCTCGTCCGGCAGTGTAAACAATGTTTGTCCCGTCGGGTGAAAAGCCGTGTAAATATGATGGTGCCTCTGAGGTGATTAACTCGGGTTCGCCTCCGGTTGCAGGTAATATATATACAAGCGATTGATTTGTTTCATGTTGTGTGTGGTCGCTTATCCCAAGTGTTTTACCATCAAATGACAGCACATGGTCGTTGTTGTTGTTTTGCGCAAAGCCGGTATTGATTTCTGTGATTTCAGCAGTAGCAATGTTAAAATCATATATTTTACCCTCGCTGTTATAAATCAACGATTTTCCGTTGGGCGACCAGTTAGGCGCTTGCAATGATAGTGGGGAACTGTGTACGATTTTCCTCTTGCCGCTTTCGATGTTCATAATTTCAATATGGCTGCCAATGTAATCTTGGTAGGGCACAAAACCTTCATCGGCTGGTTTGATCAGTCTAACATTTTCAAAAACAGCTTCTTCAATAACATCGGTTTCGTGCGAACAGATGAATAATCCAACGTTCAACGAGTCGTTCAAAGGAATACTGTCAACAGCTACCGTAATAAATTGTTGGCCTTCCTTTGCTGTCGACATGA
Organism: Bacteroidales bacterium; assembly: GCA_041694375.1. GTDB lineage: Bacteria > Bacteroidota > Bacteroidia > Bacteroidales > Prolixibacteraceae > Roseimarinus. Next base: position 10,651 of record JASMTI010000100.1, read on the forward strand.
TAAATAAATTCCCTTTACGTTCGAGTTGTATTATATCGGGTGCATTATCATCAGATTTTTTTTCTTCGGTAATACCAGCTTTTACATTCCTGTATTGCAGAGAGGTAAGCCCGTCGTCATGGACAACGGCACTTGCGTGGGCAGATTGTCCATCAAGATTATTACGGGCCATAATCCCAATTTTTCGGTGCGGGTTTACACCTGCGCCAATAAAAGCAGCCCTGGCACGCAAAATAAAATCACCACCAACTCTTTTACTTAAAAAGAAAAATTTATCGTTGTCGTCCCATATATTTTCTCCAGCTCCTTTTAATGTATATTCTCCATTATCAGCGTTGAAATGTAAACTTCCTTCCATTTTTGGATTTCCAACATTCGCGACATTATCAAAAATTCCATATTCGGTTTGTTGTGTACAGGATGTGTTCATTGTAAAAAGGAAAAAACTAACTGTAATTACTGAAAAGATAAAATTTGCTCGTTTCATAATTGCTTTCTTAAATCGATAAATTAATAAGTAAAGATAATCATACTTGATGATGAATTTTACCAAATTAAGTGATTAAATTGAATTTTAGCCAATGGTGTAAATATTTGTCAAATTTATGATAAAAAAAGTCAATATTTGGTAAGGCCATATTTGATAATCATATGTTAAAATGGTAAATTGCTCATCAATTTAAAAAATTAGTATGGGGAACATTACAACATCAATTATTGGTTTTGGCCTTTCGGGCCGTTATTTTTTTGCTCCTTTTATCGAACACGACTCATCATATCATCTTCATTCGTTTGTAACATCTCAAAAAGAGACGGTTAACAGCGAGTATCCGGGTGTAGTTGTTTATGATTCGGTTGATAAAGTAGTCAATAATGATGATATTCAGCTGGTTATTGTTGCCTCACCTAATTATACGCATTACGATTATGCTAAAAAGGCATTGTTGGCAGGAAAACATGTCGTTGTGGAAAAGCCTTTCACGGTAACGGCAAGCGAAGCTGAACAATTAATAAAACTGGCCAATGAGCGCGACCTGGTACTTGCCCCTTTTCAAAACCGGAGGTGGGATGGTGATTTTCTTACGATAAAAAGAATAATTGAAGAAAAAGAGTTGGGCGAAATTGTCTATTTTGAATCGCATTTCGACAGGTACCGGCCGCAGCACGACCGTGTAGCCTGGAAAAATGAGCAATTGCCCGGGAACGGGATTTTATACGATTTGGGCCCGCATTTAATTGATCAGTCCCTTTGTTTATTCGGCATGCCCAAAGAAATTTTTGCTGATATTGGTATACATCGTCAAAATGGTAAAGTAGACGATTTTTTTGATATCCATCTGTATTATAATGATCTGAAGGTTGTTCTAAAGGCAGGAGTGATGGTTCGCGAGCAAGGACCACGGTTTATTGTTCATGGCCGTAAAGGTTCGTTTATTAAGCATGGGCTTGACCCGCAGGAAATGAATTTGCGGGGCGGGATGAAGCCCTCAAATCACAAACTGGGGGCAGATAATGAAGAAAATTACGGGCTGATCCATACTGAAAAAAATGGAAGTACCGTTCGTGAAAAAGTTGAAACAATAAACGGAAATTATAAAACATATTTCCAAAATGTAGCGGAAGCCATAAATGGGGTTGAGCAATTGGCTGTGTCCGCAAATGACGGGCTCAATATCATCCGTATCATAGAAAAAGCATACGAAAGCAAACGTTTGAAGGCAGTAGTGAAAATTTAAAAACAAAATAAATTAATTGTGGTAAAAAAGATGAATCAATACACGGGTGTGCAGCTGGGAGTGCTGGTGATAACCCGGGTGCTTATCGGGTGGTATTTTTTGTACGAAGGTGTCACAAAAATTCTAAATCCGAATTGGTCTTCATATGCTTTTTTACAAGATTCAAAGGGCATTTTTGCCCCATTATTCAAAAGTTTAGCATCAAATGCTGAATTGCTCAGTATGGTTGATTTCCTTAATGAATGGGGGCTCACTGCTATCGGGCTGGGACTGATATTAGGTTTGTTCACCAAAGTTGCCATTGTTTTTGGCGTTGTTGTAACTGCATTGTTCAGCTTATCGCACCCTTCGTTAATTGGAGTTGAATATGTGTTGCCCGCCACCGATAATGCAATGTGGATTGGCAAAAACATCATTTTTATATTCCTTTTAATTCTTTTGTACCTCTTTCCCACAAGTAGAACGATTGGTATTGATCGATTCTTTTTCAGAAAAAAATAATTATGGAAGAGCCAAAAAAAGATAAAAAAAACATAAGCCGCAGGGATGTACTAAAAGGTTTTGCTACCATTCCTGTACTGGGTGCATTTGGATATGGTGCATATAAAAAATGGAACATCGAACGGTTAAGGCGTAATTCAGTAACTTCTGAGCTGGGACTTAACTTTAGCGAAAAACCGGTAGAATATGTGTCAAGTCCATCTTCAGGAAAAACAATCCGGGTAGGTATTATCGGCTATGGAATACGGGGAGAACAACTGATGCGCGCAGCAGGATTTGCCCAACCACGCACCATTGATGAATGGATTGAAGCAGTTGAAAAAAATCCTAACGATAAGCGATATGTTGATTTTGTAGATCAGGAAGATTTGAACATTGAAATTACTGCCGTATGCGATATTTTTGATGTAAAAGCAGAAGAAGCATTGAAGGCTGCATCAAATGTTAACAGACGTGGGACAGATGGTCAGAAAGGTGTTTATGCCAAACGGTATAGGCGTTATAGTGACCTTATTAAATCAAATGATGTTGATGCCGTTATTATTGCAACACCCGATCATTGGCATGCCAACATGGCCATAGAGGCTGCAATGGCCGGCAAGCATGTTTACGTTGAAAAAGGAATGACCCGTACGGTAGAAGAAACGTTCGAACTTCGTGATGCCATTAAAAAAAGCGGCATCGTAATGCAGCTGGGACACCAGGGGCGTCAAACAGCAAGCCACAAAAGGGCAAAAGAGATTATCGATAAAAATATACTGGGAAAGGTAACACTGATTGAAGTGTGCACCAACCGGAATGACCCGAACGGGGCGTGGGTGTATGATATTCATCCCGATGCCAGTCCGCGCACCATCGACTGGAGACAGTTCACCGAACCTACAAAGCCACACCCCTTTAGTTTGGAACGGTTTTTCAGGTGGCGATGCTGGTGGGATTATGGTACTGGACTTTCGGGCGACTTGCTTACACACGAATACGATGCCATAAACCAGGTGATGAAACTTGGCATTCCACATTCTGCTGTGGCTTCGGGGGGCGTTTATTTTTACAAAGACGGACGTGAAGTGCCCGATGTGTTCCAGGCAGTTTTTGAGTACCCCGAACGTGATTTAACTTTTATGTACAGTGCTACGCTGGCAAGCGAAAGGTTCAGGGGTAAAGTTATTATGGGGCACGATGCCAATATGGAAATGGAAAATGCACTAACGGTATACCCCGACAGGCAGTCGACCCGCTACTCAAAGCAATTGAATAAAGGATTGCTGAGCCCGGATAAACCAATGATAACTTACATTCCGGGAAAAGATAATATTGATGCCGTAACTTCACCTACTGAGCAATATTTTGCCAGCCGTGGCTTATTATATACCTATGTTCAGGGCAAAAGGGTAGATACTACCCACCTACATATTAAAGAATGGTTAAACGCTATACGGACCGGCAAACAACCCAGTTGTGACATTGATCAGGGCTTTGAGGAAGCTATTACAGCCCACATGGCAACAATAGCTTACCGCGAAAACCGCAAGGTTTATTGGGATGCAGATAAACAAAAAATAGTATAAATTTATTAATTGTCTAACTATTATAACTTAACAAAAGATTATGGAAACAAAAAATGAAAAGTCGGGTATTAGCCGACGCCGCTTTCTGGGTAATTCAGCCCTGGCGGCAGCAGGTTTAACAATTCTGCCCAGTTCAGTAATTGGTGGACTGGGAAGGACAGCACCAAGCGATAAACTCAATATTGCCGGTGTTGGTATTGGCGGACGGGGATTTGCTGTCCTCAAAGCGATGGAGACCCAGAATGTGGTTGCACTTTGTGACGTCGACTGGAAGTATTCACAGTCGGCATTCAGCCATTTCCCAAAGGCAAAGAAATATTGGGACTGGCGAAAAATGTTCGATGAAATGGGCGATTCAATAGATGCCGTAGTTGTAGCTACTGCCGACCATAGCCATGCAATCATTGCAGCACATGCCATTACAATGGGAAAACACGTTTACGTTGAAAAACCACTGACCCATACTGTTTATGAATCGCGCCTCTTAACAAAGCTGGCAGATAAGTATGGCGTTGCCACACAAATGGGTAACCAGGGGGCATCGGGCCATGGTGTTGCTTTGTCAACCGAGTGGATACAAAATGGCGAAATTGGCGAAGTAACAAAAGTTGAAGCTTTTACCGACCGCCCAATTTGGCCCCAGGGATTAAACCGCCCCGAGGAAGTACAAAAAATACCCGATACACTAAACTGGGACCTCTTTATCGGCCCGGCTAAAATGCGCGCTTACAACGAAATTTACACCCCATGGAACTTCCGGGGTTGGTGGGATTTCGGTACTGGTGCCTTAGGCGATATGGCCTGCCATATACTCCATCCTGTTTTTAAAGGCCTTAAGCTGGGATATCCGATTAAAGCACAAGGTAGTTCTACATTATTACTTACCGATGCGGCACCTGTAGCCCAACGGGTAAAAATGGTATTTCCTGAGCGTAAGAAAGTAGGTAAGGTAAAAATGCCACAGGTTGATTTGCATTGGTACGATGGAGGGTTACAGCCTCTGAAACCCGATGGCTGGCCAGCCGGAAAAGATATGAACATGTATGGTGGCGGGGTTTTGTTCCACGGGACAAAAGATACGTTGGTTACTGGTTGTTATGGACGTGACCCATGGCTCTTGTCAGGACGTATCCCCGAGGTTCCACAAACACAGCCACGTATAAGCCTGAGCCACCAAATGGACTGGGTACGCGCATGTAAAGAATCGAAAGAAAACCGTGTGGAAACGCTTTCACCGTTTAGCGAAGCCGGGCCATTTAACGAAATGGTGGTAATGGGCGTGCTGGCAGTAAGGTTGCAGGCACTTAACAAAGAACTTGAATGGGACGGCGAGAAAATGGAATTTACAAATATAAACAGCGATGAAACCATTCGTACGGTTATCAAAGATGGTTTCGAGATTCACGACGGACATCCAACATTCAGTAAAGAATGGACTGACCCAGTGAATGCACGTGCTTTTGCATCAGAGTTAATTAAACACAATTACCGCGTTGGATGGAAACTTCCGGATATGCCAAATTCTTAATTATTAACCAATAAATTTTTTATAACAATGAAAAATATTTCAATCTTATTTTTAATAATAACAGCATTAGTGATGGGGGCATGTACTGAAAAAGCAGGTCCAAACGAACTTACTAAAAAAGAAAAGGAAGAAGGATGGGTACTTCTTTTTGATGGCGAGACCATGGAGCACTGGCGAGGATATTGTAATGATGATGTGCCTGGTGCCTGGATGGTGGATGAAGGTACGATCCATATTAAAGGATCGGGTAAAGGTGAAGCCGGAGCTGAAAACGGTGGTGATATTATCACACGTAAAAAATATCAGAATTTCGAACTTTCTCTCGAATGGAAAGTTTCCGAAGGTGGCAATAGTGGTATTTTTTACCTGGCACAGGAAAAATGTGGAAACGACTCGGTACCTGCACAACCAATCTATAAATCATCACCCGAGATGCAAATTTTGGACAACGAACGCCATCCCGATGCAAAACTGGGTGAAGACGGAAACCGTCAGGCAGGATCGTTGTACGACCTTATCCCGGCTAAACCACAAAATGCAAACCCAGCAGGTGAATGGAACAAGGTACTTATTACAGTTTACAAAGGTACGGTTATTCATAACCAGAATGGTGAGAATGTAGTTGAATATCACCTGTGGACTGACGACTGGAATGCTATGTGTGCCGATAGTAAATTTTCGGAATGGGAAGATTTTATCAATACAGCCGAAAAAGGATATATTGGCTTGCAGGACCATGGTGATGATGTTTGGTTCAGAAACATAAAAATTCGTGAGTTATGATGAAAAATTATACACTTTTAATATTCGTTGCATTGTTCTCCACAACTCTTTTATCATGTAATAAAGGTAAAGAAATAGGTTTGCAGTTGTGGTCGGTTCGTGCCGATATGGCTGATGATGCAGTAGCTACAATACAGCAGGTAGGTGAAATTGGTTACGACTTTATTGAAGCTGCCGGCTACTCCGATGGAAAATTTTATGGTATGGAGCCTCTCGAATTTAAGAGGCTCCTTAATGAAAATGGCCTCCGTTTTTTGTCCTCGCATACCGGACAAAACCTGCCCGATGAAGATAATTGGGAACAGACTATGCAATGGTGGGAAACATGTATTGCTGCCCATGCAAAAGCAGGGGTTAAGTACATTGTTCAGCCATCAATGGATGAAAAAGGATATGGCTCACTTGAGGACCTAAAGCGGTATTGCGACTATTTTAACACAGTAGGCGAAATGTGTGCCGAACAAGGTATCGAGTTTGGGTACCATAATCACGATAAAGAATTTGAATCTGTTGATGGCGTAACCCGTTACGACTATATGTTACAAAATACCAATCCCGAAAAAGTGTTTTTCCAACTCGATTTATACTGGATAACAGTTGGCGGAAAAGATCCGGTTGATTATTTTGAGGAATATCCTGGAAGATTTACCCTCTGGCACATAAAAGATGAAAAAGAACTGGGTGAGAGTGGTATGATGGATTTTGAACCGATTTTTGCCAAAGCTAAACAAGCCGGAATGAAACATATCATTGTAGAGGTAGAACGTTATAACTTTGAACCATTGGTGAGCGTTGAAAAAAGCTACGACTTTTTGATGCAAGCAGAATATGTGAAATAAAACGATGAACATTGGTATATGAAAAAGCTGTCCTGTTTATCGGGACAGCTTTTTTTATCGGTTTTCAGCGTTTTTTGAGTGATTTGTTTTTTGTAGCTTATGTAATGACAGCATCTGTTACGGCTGAATTATATTTTTTAGTAACTTTAATATGATTTTAAAATACATTGATGATGAAAACATTTGAAGGATACAAAATTTTGTTATTGTCGGTGGCCATAGTTGCTGCCGGATTTTTTGTGGGCAATATGCATAAAACCGGTAAATCGTATGCGCGTTCGGTACAAGTTAAAGGTTTATCGGAACGTGAAGTACCGGCCGACTTAGCAGTATGGCCAATCAATATTACGCTGGCCGGAAATGATTTGAATGTATTAAAGCAGGAAATTGAGGCGCAAAACAACACCGTTTACGAATTTTTCATGGACCAGGGCTTTACCGATGAAGAATTAACAGTGGGGGCAACCAATATCAGCGATGCCAGGGCCGACAGGTATGGCAGCAACATGTCGAACCGTGAATTTCGCTACATTGCTAAATCAGATTTAACAATTCGCACTAGTGATATCCCAAAACTTCAAACAGCTTTGGCTCGTTCATTATCTTTGTTGTCAGAAGGTATCGTCATTGGTTCTAAAAATGAATGGCGCCCCATTGAATATATTTTTACCGGGCTTAACGATATTAAACCCTCGATGATTGAAGAAGCCACAAAAAATGCACGTCAGGTAGCTGAAAAGTTTGCCCTTGATTCAAATTCTAAAGTGGGAAAAATCATGAATGCCCGTCAGGGTTTGTTTTCGATAAGCGACCGCGACTCAAACACCCCACAGATAAAAAAAGTAAGGGTAGTCACTACAATTGATTATCAGTTGAGGGACTAATTAAAAAAAATAGGAAACAATTGCATCCAACTGTTTCCTATTGCTTACTTCTCAATGTCTAAAGTCTGAGATTTAATATCTAATGATCTATTTCTACTTCAGGCCTCTTTTCTTCAACAGTGGTTCAATTGATGGTTCTTGCCCGCGGAATGTTTTGTACATTGTCATGGCATCGCCGGTGCCACCTTTCGAAAGGATATTTTCGCGGAACGAGGCGGCTATTTCTTTATTGAAAATATCGCCAGACTTTTCAAAATAGTTAAACGCATCGGCATCGAGTACTTCGGCCCAGATATAGCTGTAATAGCCAGCCGAATAGCCACTTGCCCAAATGTGGTTGAAATAGGTTGACTTATAGCGTGGTATAATTTCGTCAATCAGTCCGATTTTATCCATGCTTTTTTCTTCAAACTCTTCAATATTGATGTCCGATACATCTTTGGTTGTATGGTAATCCATATCGAGGAATGATGCTGCAAGGTATTCAACCGTTGCAAACCCCTGGTTAAATTGCGACGAAGCAACCAATTTGTCAATCAGCTCCTGTGGGATTACTTCGCCTGTTTCGTAATGTTTGGCAAACAACTTCAACATTTCGGGTTTGGCACACCAGTTTTCCATAATTTGCGAAGGTAACTCAACAAAATCGCGGGGTGTTGAAGTGCCCGACAAACTGTGGTATTTGCAATCTGAAAGCAGCCCGTGCAGCCCGTGCCCAAACTCATGGAACAGGGTTGTAACCTCATCAAAACTTAACAGCGCTGGCTTGCCACCTGTTGGCTTCGAAAAGTTCATTACATTGGTTATTACCGGGTGTACAAATTCCCCGTCCTCTGTGCGGTATTGCTTGCGGTAACTGCTCATCCATGCGCCGCCCCGTTTGCTTTCGCGTGGGTGATAATCGGTGTAGTAAATGCCAATAAACGAACCATCGGCATCGGTTACTTCAAATGATTTTGCATCGGGATGGGGTAGTGGGACATTTTTAATTTCTTCAAAATTTAATCCCCATAACTTGTTGGCAAGGGTAAATGCACCTTCACGAACGTTGTTAAGCTCAAAATAGGGGCGAATTTCAGAATCGTCTAGGTCGTATTTTTGTTTTCTTATTTTTTCAGCATAATACCACCAGTCCCAGCTTTGCAAGTCAAAATCGTGGCCTTCTTCTTCAATCATTTTTTGCATGTCGGCTGCTTCGTTCTTAGCCATTTCAAGTGCCGGCGTCCAAAGTTGGTTCAATAAATTGTACACATTTGCCGGTTTTTTTGCCATTCGGTCGCTAAGCATAAAATCGGCATGTGTATCATAGCCCATAATGTTGGCCCGTTCGGTGCGTAGTTTAAGTATTTTCTTGATAATTTCTTTGTTGTCGTTCTCATTGTCGTTGTTGCCGCGCATGTACATGGCCTTATACAGTTTTTCGCGTAAGTCGCGGTTGTCGGCATATTGCAGGAACGGGATCCAGCTTGGCTTTTGAAGGGTGAAAACCCATTTGCCATCTTCATCCGAAGCTTCAGCTGCGGCACTGATAACCGATTCGGGCAATCCGGACAAATCTTTTTTGTTGTCAATAACCAATTTGTAGTTATTGGTTTCAGCAAGCAGGTTTTCGCCAAACTGAAGCGACAGTAATGAAAGTTCTCCATTGATTTCTTTCAATTCTTCTTTCTTGTCTTCGGCTAAATTGGCACCACTGCGAACAAAATCTTTGTATGTTTCTTCCAATAATTTTAGGTCTTCACCTTTCAGGTTCAAAGCTTCTTTTTGGTCGTAAACAGTTTTAACGCGTTCAAAAAGTTCTTCATTGAGCATAATTTCATCCGAATGCTTCGAAAGGCGCGGATAAATATCCTTTGCAATTTTTTGGAGCTCATCGTTTGTATCGGCGCTCATTTTATTCCCAAATACGTCAGAAACTTTCTGAATAAGCTGCCCTGAATACTCAAGGGCTACAATTGTATTTTTAAATGTAGGTTTTTCTGTTTCGTTAATGATGGCTTCAATTTCGGCATTGTGCTCATCAATTCCTTTGTTAAAAGCGGGCACAAAGTGCTCTGTTTTAATTAAGTTGAAGGGTGGTACCCCATGTGGCGTGTCGTATTCAGCCAAAAATGGGTTGCCGGTTTCTTTTTCTCCGGTATTACAAGCTGCAAATAGTACAGTCATTGAAATAATAATTAAAGTTTTAATTTTCACGATAATAAGTATTTATGGGTTTGTAATTTCAAGGCTACTAAATTAATCATTTTACAGCGGTTTCATTTGATTTTCGTCATGTTGCTTTATTTGATTTCATTATCAGTGTTTTGTAATTATTTATAAAAAGAAATTGCTTTTATAATCTTCAATAATTTTTAATTTCCCAATTGCTGTTTGATTAAATCTGTTACTTTTACATGTTACAAAAGTTTAAACCCCGCTTAAGGATTAAAATTAGTAATGCCATTTATGGTTGGAACAAAAAAAGGAAAAGATTGGTTTAAGGGTGTTTTCGAGAACTACTACGAGTATGTCAGAAACTACCTTTTTTATTTGTCCGGCGATATTGAAATTGCAGAAGATATCGCGCAGGATGTTTTTATGAAAGTATGGGAAGTGCGAGATACCATAAAAGATGATACCATAAAGCCTTTTCTTTTCAGGATTGCACGTAATTTGTTTTATAATACCCACAAACGAAAGGTCCTTGATTTGCGTTTTGCAAATACTTACGACCAAAAAAACGAAAATGAATCTCCTGAATATGTGTTAGAAATGAAAGAGTTTGATGCAAAACTGCAAAAAGCAATTTCAGATTTACCTGAGCACTGCCGAACAATATTTTTGATGAGCCGCATTGATGAAATGAAGTATCACGAAATAGCTGACAGCTTAAAAGTGAGCGTGAAAGCCGTTGAAAAACAAATAAGCAAGGCATTGAAATTGTTGCGCGAAAGGATCGATTATAAAGTTTGAGCATTTAATGGAGCAGGAGCAAAATAAAAATATTGATTCTTACACCGGCAGGTACAGTGTCCCGGCAAGGCGGACTAAAGAACAAGCCTGGGAAATGCTGAACCAACGGATTGATCAGTCGGAAAATTATAAAAAACGGAAATTCAGCAAAACAAGTCTGATAATTGGCTCAATTGCAGCAGTTTTTGTATTTGTTTTTATTCTTTACACCGGCATGTTCAATACCGGTAAATATTCGCCCGACATAAATTCCGGACTTGCTTCGGTAAAAGAATATTATTTGCCCGATAGCAGCCTGGTATATCTTAATTCAAACTCAACCATTAAATATCATTATAATAATTTTACAGGCGAACGAAACGTTGTTTTAAAAGGAGAAGCATTGTTCGAAGTGAAAGAAGGACGAAGGTTTATTGTTGAATTTGAAGGTGGTAAAGCTAAAGTTTTGGGTACTGTTTTCAATATTTCAGCTTATGATGGTAATTATTTGCAGTTTGATTGTGCCGAAGGGCGAATTGAATTGAACCTTGATGTACAGCGCAAACGGATAAGGCTTTCTGAAGGTGAAGGTATTTATGTGAGCAATGAACAGATATCAAACTTGCACGATGTGAGCATCGACTCGATATACGAGCGCATGGACGGAATTTACCACTGGGAAAAAATAAGGATCGGCCACCTCTTGTCATTCATCACTCAGCGTTTTGGCTACAGTTATAATTTTGGAAATATTGACCCTTCAAGGAAGTTTTCGGGTAAAGTTGACTTAACCGATATGGATACAGGGTTAAATATTGTATCTTATGCAATGGGGATTGAATATTCTGTCTCGGATGAAGAAAAAACGGTTACATTTCATGCCAAATCAAATTAAACGAATAGCAAAGGTTATATCCTTGTTTGTCCTTTTTTTTTGTGCAACATCGGTTGTTTATGCACAGAAATCAATAAATGTTAATGTTGTTGATGCCCCGTTAAGTGACGTTTTAAATGATGTTTCGAAAGATACGGGCATCCGCTTTGCTTTCGACGATGATTTACTCTCCCAAATTGATGTAACTTTTCATTTTGACCATATACAGTTAAACCGTTTTCTCGATATTGTTAGTGAAGAATATGGTTTGAGCTATCGTGCAATAGCGGGTACTTATGTTTTTTATGTAGATGATAACAAGAAGATCGACAAGGCGATTAAGCAAACTCGTATTGCCAAAACAAAACCTCAAACCGATACACTTGAATTGGTGCAGAAACGGTTGCCTGAGATTATTATAGGCGGTGTTGTACAGAATAAAAATACAGAGGAAAAAATTAACATGTGCCAGGTTGTACTCGGGCCTAACAATTATGCAGTTACCAACGAAATGGGTTTTTTTACAAAAACCTTACATAAAAAAGGAAAATACAGGTTCAGGATTCAACATGTGGGTTACAGGCCGGTTGATACCATTATTCATATAACAGATGACATTTTACTTGAATTTGAACTCATCCCGAACAGAAAGATTGAATTGATGAGCAGTAAGATGATACCGGCACGTTTTATAATTGAATTATCAGAAGTGCCCGAAATGGTATTGTATAACCCGCGTAATGCCATTGAAGTGCCGGGTGTTGAGCAAAACGATATTGTAAATGCGCTGACCATAATTCCAGGCATCAATTATCTTAAAGGGGTTGATACAGGACTGTCGATAAGGGGAGGGGCGCCATCTGACAACCTTGTGTTAATTGATGGTATCCCTATAATTGAAACCAGCCACCTGATGGGAAACCTGAGCGTTTTAAACTCAAAATACATTCGTCAGGCTTTTGTGTCGCGCGGTGGCTTTGGTGCTGAATATGGTGGCCGTACGGCCGGAATTGTCGATTTGTCGGGGAAATCGGGCAATAATAAAAATGCTGTTGTTGATTTTACGGCCAATATGTTGCATACCAATATTTACGTTGGTGTGCCCGTGACTGAGAATAGTTCACTTTCAGCTTCGTTTAAAAAATCGTTTGTCGATATTTGGCCACAATTTCTAATTAACAATTTTGCACTCGAAAATAAAACAATTGAGTTTGACGCAGGAACACCTTTGTTGGCTGAAGTAGAACATACCGAGGTAAACTACTCCGATGCCAATGTGAAACTTGATATACGCCCGTCGGATAATACCGAATGGTCGTTTAATTTTTTCGATAGCTTCGACCGGCAGTTTCGTAATTATGCATTTCAAACCGATGGCGGTTTCTATCAGAATAACAGTAAGGACAGCCGCACAACAGGGTACAGTGTCAATTTAAAAACCCAATCGGAAAAAGGGTGGCTCAACACATTTACTGCCGGATACAATTCTATGACAAGCCATACTGTATCCGAGAATGGAAAAGAACAAGAATGGGCAGACCGGCCTGTGATAGGATTTTTTGATTCGGATGATTATCAGGTGAAAGAATTCCGTTCAGCATGGCGCTCTGAACTTAACAAGAAATATTTGTCGCACAAGTTTGGTGGCGGCTTCAATTATAACTCGCTTGATTATCAGTATCAGGACCACGAGTTGAAAATAGTTGGCGCTAAAACTTTTAACGATTCAATATCATCAACCAATAGCATTCAAGTTTTCAACACATATTACCAGGCACAATTGAAACCATTTAGCTGGCTTTCGTTCAGGGTGGGGGCCCGTGGAACTTATAATCCTCAAAACTCTGTTTTTAATGTACAGCCACGATACGGGATTGAAATAACACCTTTTAACCATTTTAAATTCCATTATTCAGCCGGAAGGTACATGCAGCACATGTACATGACCTATCGCATTGATTCGTACCGGAATGTGTCGCCTATTTGGTTTATCCCCGAAAATAACGAACAAGTACTCGATGCCAGTCATAATGTACTTGGTGTAAAAGCCGAATATCCTGATCTGAGCCTGAATATCGAAGCATATTCAAAACGAAATCGTTCAAAATCTTACTTTTGGGGAGAAAAGGGTATTCAAAACGGACTTGATGTTGTGAATTACCAGCAATTGAATGGTGAAGATTACAACCGGGGGGTTGATTTTTTCATGCAGTACCGTACCGGTATTTTCAAACATCTGGTTTCATATTCATTGTCTGAGTCGTACGAGAAAATAAAGGGAGTAAAAAACGACGTGTTTTTTGCTTCGTTCGACCACCAATTGCATCGTTTACGGCTAACCGAAATATTAAGTTTCAGTGGTTGGACAGCTTCTGTTAATTGGCATATTGCTTCGGGTTTGCCTTACCTTGAATCAAATTCAGGCATGGGTAATTTTCAGTTGGGGCAATTTGATAATTTTATGCAATTAGATGTAGCTTTA
>JASMTI010000101.1:0-30749 GCA_041694375.1 Bacteroidales bacterium
CGATGGCTTCGGCTGTTGAAAATGGGGAATTTGATTTTGGAATTTCACTTTGTGGAAGCGGAAACGGTATTAATATGACAGTAAACAAGCATCAGGGAATACGTTCGGCTTTAAGTTGGATGCCCGAAATTGCCGCCTTAGGAAGAAAACACAACAATGCGAATATATTGGCGCTTCCGGCACGCTTTATAACTGATAAAGAAGCGGTAGAAATTGTTGATGCTTTTTTAGAATCAGATTTTGAAGGCGGGCGTCATGAACAAAGAATTAAAAAAATACCCTTAAGTACGAAATAAAATATTATTTTTAAAGCTTAAAATAGAACCTGTTATTTAAAATAACATAATCGCCAAAAATTTGAGCTTATGCTTTCAAATACATGTAAATATGCCATTAGGGCTTTGATTTATCTTGCAAATTATTCAAAAGATGAAAAAAAGATTGGTATAAAGAAAATATCGGAAGATTTGAACATACCCTCCCCTTTTTTGGGGAAAATTCTTCAGAGTATGGCACGCGAAAAAATGCTGAGTTCAACAAAAGGGCCCAATGGGGGATTTTCGCTTGGACGTGATGCCGAAGATATTTCGCTTTACGATATTGTTGTTCATGTTGATGGTGAAAAGTATTTTAATAATTGTATCATCAGGCTTGAGCCCTGTACCTGTTTTACCGAAGAAATATCAACTTGTCCGGTTCACCGGAGGTTTAGCCAAATTCGCGACGACTTAATCCGCTTTTATAAAGATACTACCCTGGCTGACATTATTGATGATTTTGAAATATCGGGCGAGTCTATTCAGTTCTAAAAATTATTTTTTCGAGGGTGCTTTGTTTTAAAATGAAGTGATAGCAAAAAGCCGCTATTACGGCACCAGCTGCATCAGCAATAGCATCGGCAACACTTCCGCTTCGTCCGCTGATTAATATGTTTTGCAGAATTTCAAATATTATTCCTGTTGATATTGTGGTAACAAAACTGAAGAAATAGCTTTTAAAGTAGCGTTGCTTTTTTAAGTATATTGGAACTAGAATAATAAACAGGGTAAAAAACATTCCGGCATGTATTACTTTATCGAAATGCCCGAAGGGATTAAATTTTGGCAACGAAGCCGGGGGGGTCAGCAAAGCATAAACCGAAAGGCTAATCCAAATTAACAGGTATAAATACTTCATGTTTTTTTGCATGGATGATTGTTGTTTTTGCAAATATCTGTTTTTTTAAGGCAACTAATAAAAATTACTTTTGATTTGTTTACAATTTTTTGTCTCATGTCTGAAACCTAAAGATCTATTGTTCAATGGCCGGTATATATTTTCATATTCCTTTTTGTAAAAGCAAATGTACATATTGTGATTTTTACAAAACAACATCTGTCAGCCGTATACCTGACCTGATTATTGCCCTTAAAAAAGAACTTTCGTTACGCATTGATTATTTGGATGAACGAAAAATAGACACCATTTATTTTGGCGGTGGTACCCCATCTTTGTTAAGCAATATGCAGATTCAATTTTTGTTGAACCATTGCAAAAATCTTTTCAAGGTATCAATGGATGCTGAAATAACCATTGAGGCTAACCCCGATGATTTGGATGAACAATATTTGAAAAAAATACACAATGCAGGTATAAACCGTTTAAGCATAGGTATACAAACATTTTCAGAAACGGGTTTAAAACTAATGAACCGGCGGCATACACCGCAACAAGCTGTTGATGCAGTGAAAGCTGCACAAGCGGTTGGTTTTGATAATATTAGTGTCGATTTAATATACGGCATACCCGGTATGACCAATGAACAATGGCAGGAAAATCTTGACCGTGTTTTTGATTTGAACATTCAGCATTTATCGGCCTATCATCTGACGTATCATCAGGGAACCGAATTGTGGAACCGTTTGAAAAAGGGGCGTATTAATGAAATTGATGAAAGCCGGAGTGTTGAGCAATTTGAAATGCTGATTAATGCAGGTAAAACAAACGGTTTTATTCAGTACGAAATTTCAAATTTTTGTTTGCCGGGATATTATTCAAAGCACAATACATCGTATTGGAAACAAACTGAATATATTGGGGTGGGGCCATCGGCGCACTCGTACAATATTACCAGCCGGCAGTGGAATGTTGCCAGTGTTGAAAAGTACTTAAATAGCATTAACAATTCCGCTGTTCCTTATGAAAAAGAAGTACTTTCGATAAACGACCGGTTTAACGATTATGTAATAACCGGTTTACGTACCATGTGGGGTATTGATTTATCGTATGTTGAAAAAGAATTTGGAGAAAACTATTATCAACATTTGCTAAAATCATCAAAGAAATATTTACAAAGCAGCCAATTGGATATAAAAGACAAGCACCTTAAAATAAAACATGATGGCATCTTTATATCAGATACCATCATGTCTGACTTATTGATATAGGGGCTGTAGTGCTTAGGCACAAATTGCAAGATAATTATCTGTATTTCTGTTCAAAAGATGCCAGGGTGATAAGGTTAATTTTGGGAAAATCGATTTGATATACAATATTGAAATGATTATCGTTTGTTATCAGCATATCAGCACTCGAAAACAGATAACAATCTACGAATTTATCATCATCGGGGTCTTCTTGTATCAATCACCAATTAAAGAATGTTTCAGTTTTTTGCACAAAAGGGCTAATTAGCAAGAAATCTATAATATTACGGGCAACTTCAATGTTTGCTTTCCGGGTCAAAACCTCCTCATATTCTAATAAAACCTCACTGCTAATACACAAAATGAAGCTACCAGATATTATTTTATCAAAAATCCATCTATTTGGTGACTTTTACCAATAATGGTAATAAAAACATTGGTATCAATGACTATTTTGGTGCCGGTTGTGTTTATTTGCCCATTGGTTCATGGTTTGACCGTTCCAATTATTATCGTCCCACAAGCGGTCCATTTCAAAAGCAGCTTTTTCTGCAAAGTATTTACTAAGCAGAAACTTTATTTCTTTTAACTGATCATCAGGTATTTCAGTTGAATAAAGTTTTAGCAATTCATTTTGCATATTAGTTAAAACAGGTGCTGCTATCTTATCTGAAATTTAGTACAACAAATATACATTAAAACACGACTTCATCCAGATTCAGCTTGTACTCTCACAATGAAAGATGGAATCTTAGAATTATCAATACCTGTTTCGTTTGGTATATGTGGTGTGCAACAAGTGGTGCGAACGCTCACCTAATGGTTCTTTCAAATAGTCTTTATAAATTTTCTTAATTTCAGGGTTTTCGTGTGATTTGCGTACCGGAAGATTGGTATCTTCTTCGTAAATGGCTTGTGCGCGGCGCTCCCTTATTTCGGGGTTTGTTGGTATGGGCTGTCCGCCACCACCAAGGCATCCGCCGGGGCAAGCCATAATTTCGATGAAGTGGAAATCAGCTTCATTATTTTTCACGGCATCCATTACTTTTTTTGCATTCACAAGTCCATGTGCCACAGCACATTTTAATTCAACACCATCCAGAAAAGCCCAATCATCTAACGGATTTTCAATTTTAATAGAAGCTTTTCGCACACCTTCCATTCCTCGCACTGGGGTAATATTGAGGTTTTCGAACGGAACTTCGCGGCCTGTTACCAGTTCGTAAGCTGTACGCAGGGCAGCTTCCATCACACCACCGGTAGCACCAAAAATTACTCCGGCACCTGATGAGTCGCCCATTAAACGGTCAAATTTTTTGTCAGGTAGTTTCATAAAATCAATTCCTGCCTGTTTAATCATGATGGCCAGTTCGCGTGTGGTAAGCACGTGGTCGACATCGCGATATCCGCTGTCGTGCATCTCGGGCCTGTTGGCTTCAAATTTTTTGGCCGTACAAGGCATAATAGATACAGAAACTACTTTATCGGGGTCAATCCGCCTGGCCTTGGCATAATATGTTTTTGCCAGTGCCCCGAACATTTGTTGTGGTGACTTACAGGTCGAGAGGTTTTCGAGCATATCGGGGTACATGTGTTCAATATATTTGATCCATCCGGGTGAACATGATGTGCACATGGGCAGTTTAAAGTTATCGTCCTTATCAACCAGTACTTTCTTGAGCCTTGTAAGCAATTCTGTCCCTTCTTCCATGATGGTAAGGTCTGCAGAAAAGTCAGTATCGAGTACCGAATTGAAGCCCAGGTTTTTGAGTGCTGCCACCATTTTTCCGGTAACCCGTTGTCCCGGGTCAAAGCCAAGTTCTTCACCAAGTCCTACCCTAACTGCCGGGGCTGTTTGTACCACCACATGTTTTTCAGGGTCGGCAATGGCTTCCCACACATCTTCGATGTAGTTTTTTTCAATTAAGGCCCCGGTTGGGCAGTGGTTCACACATTGTCCGCAGTTTGTACAAACCACATCGTTCATTGATTTCTCAAAGAAAGTTGAGATTTTCATTTTATCGCCTTTATAAGCCACGGCAAGTGCATTAACGCCCTGCAGTTCGGCGCAGGTACGCACACATCGTTGGCAGCGTATACAACGGCTGTCGTCTTTTATAATTGACGGCGAAAACATATCGATGGTGTAATTTTTATGGGGTGCAAGCGGTATCAAGTCTTCCGACATAATTTTGTATTCTGCAGCCAATTCCTGTAATTCACAATTGCCATTTTTGTAACAACGTGTACAATCGGCATTATGTTCCGATAGCAACAATTCAATGATGTGCTTACGTGCTGTTCGTACTTTAAGGGTATTGGTAAGCACTTCCATGTTCTCGTTGCATGGTGTTGCACACGAAGCGGCCAATCGTTTTTGGCCAACAACTTCAACCATGCATACACGGCAATTTCCGGCAACACATAAATCTTTATGGTAACAAAGGGTTGGGATATTAATCCCGGCATCGCGTGCTGCTTCAAGGATGGTTTTTCCAGGTTCAACTTCAAAAACAACCCCGTTGATGGTTATATTGATTTTTTTGTCCATAACTGTTTCTTTTTAGCATTTAGTAAATCATTTCTTCCCTGAAATTTTCAACAATTGACGAGAAAGAATTGGCAACCGATTGGCCCAATCCACATTTAGCTGTTAGCTGCATGGTTTCGGTCAGTTTTAAAAGTTTATCGAGGTATGCTGCTTGTTTTTGCCCTTGTTTAACGGCTTTTATGCCCATATGGAGTTGCTGGCAGCCAACGCGGCATGGCGTACATTGCCCGCATGATTCTTCACGGAAAAATTCGAGATAATTATCAAGCACGTTAAACATTGAGCGGGTGCTGTTGAAAAGCATCATTGAACCACCGGTTGGCAGTGATATTCCGGTTAATTTGCCTTTGTAGCCAATGTTCGTTTCGTTGAACCGTTTGCGTGGCACTAAAAAACCCGAAGCACCACCAACCTGGACTGCTTTTGTATCGCCATCACCAAATTCATCGACAAAATCACTGAGGCTCATTCCCAGCTCCAATTCATAAATTCCGGGCTTAGGGGTGTCGCCCGATACAGAAAATAGTTTTGTTCCGCGTGAAAACTGGACCCCGAGGTCGTAAAATTTTTTAGACCCATGTTTAAAAATGGTATAGGCATGTGCAAGTGTTTCAACATTGTTGATAACGGTTGGCATTTGTTTATATCCTTTATTGGTTGGGAAGGGTGGTTTGTTGCGTGGTTCGCCCCTGAACCCTTCCATTGAGTCCATCAGGGCAGTTTCCTCGCCACATATATATGCACCGCTGCCCATGAATATGTCGATAGAAAAGTCAAATTCTATCTCTTTGCAGTAGTATTCAAATTCATCAATTACTTTTTGAAGTTCGGGCTGTAAAAATTTATATTCACCCCTGAGGTAAATAAAACCTTTATTGGCCCCGGTAATGTAACCACAAACCGCCATAGCTGTTAGTACCTTAAATGGGACTTCCATCAGGATTTCGCGGTCTTTAAATGTGCCCGGTTCCCCTTCGTCGGCGTTGCAAATCACATATTTTTGCGGGGCTTCAGCTTCGCTGGTTAGTTTCCATTTTAAGCCTGTTGGAAAACCGGCACCGCCACGTCCCTTGAGTTCAGAACTAATAAGCTCGTTGATGAGTTCTTTTGGATCTTTCTCAAGTGTACGGCTCAATATTTTTTCCCAGTCATTTTCATTCCTGAAAATGAAATCAGCCCTTTTGAGATTATATTCGTGTGCCATAGCATTATTTTTTTAGGTATTCAGTTAATATTTCACGTACCTTTTCGGGGGTTAATTCGGTATAAACTTTATCATTAATGAGCATTGCCGGTGCTTTATGGCACCAACCCAGGCAATTGGTTTGCAACAGGGTAAACTTTCGGTCGGGTGTTGTTTCGCCCAAGCCAATGTTTAACATGTCCTCAATGGTGAGTAAAATCTGATTTTTACCTTTCATTGAGCAGGTAATGGTTTTGCAGACCCTGATTACATGTTCCCCCATTTTTTTATACTCAAGAAACGAGTAAAAAGTAGCTGTTCCATAAACCTCGGCAGCGGGTAAGTCCATTTCTCGTGCAATTTCAATCATGGTAGGTTCCGACAGGTAATGTTCTTGTTTAACAACCCCTTGTAGGACCGGAAGTAAATTTTCCCTTTTCCTTCCGTATTTGTCGGCCAATGCAGAAATTAATTCTTGTGTTTGAGCCATAGCAAGAAGATTTAAAGTTAAAATGCAGGTGATTTACTTTTAAATTTACATAAGAAAAGGAAGAAATTCCACCCCTAAATATCAGTAAATGAACTTATTGTGATATGTTGTTTAGCAGGGTACAGTAAAAGTGAAAAAAATAGCTATTGTAATTCAACAATAACGGTACAAATGAACAAATGTAGAAATGTATATGTGTTTATCAATTATTCTTAACATGCAGATATTTAGAATCATTATAAATATTATTCCCTGAATTGTTCGGGTATTTCTTTGCTTGTAGATGCGCCAAGCTCACGCAAGCGTTCAACGCGGCGTACAAGGTTTCCCGAGCCGGTATATAACTTCTTGCTGGCTTCGTCGTAATTTTTCTGAAGTATATCAATGTTTTTACCAAGTTTTTCAATATCAGTTATAAAGTTTACAAACTTATCGTAAAGTGCCCCGCTTTGGCGTGCAATTTCAATCGCATTCCGGGTTTGGTTTTCCTGTTGCCAAATTGATGCAATAGTACGCAGTGTTGCAAGTAATGTCGATGGGCTAACAATAACCACTTTGTTGTCCCATGCATAATTAAATAGCTGCTGGTCCTGTTCAATAGCCACACTGAAAGATGATTCAACCGGTATAAAAAGCAAAACAAAATCGGGAGTGTTAAATTGTGGTGAGCTGCTATAATGCTTTTCGTTTAATTCTTTAATATGCCTTTTGAGTGAAAGCAGGTGTTCTTTTATGTATTTATCTTTTTCAGCCTGTTCTTCAGCGTTAACAAAATGTTCATAAGCAATAAGCGAAACTTTTGAATCGATAATGATGTGTTTCTTATCAGGAAGGTTAATAACTACATCGGGCCTGATAATTCTACCCTCGGCATTTTTTACTACTTTTTCACGTTCATATTCATTTCCCTCAGTAAGTCCTGAACGTTCGAGAATACGTTCGAGTACGATTTCGCCCCAGTTACCTTGTTTTTTAACATCGCCTTTTAATGCACGTGTGAGGTTACTGGCTTCGGTGCTGATTTTGTTATTTAATTCGTGAAGTTTTTTCAGTTCAACTTTTAAATCGGTTTGGTCTTTAAGCCCTTTTTCGTATGTTTCTTCTACCTTTTTTTCAAATGTTTGTATCTTTTCTTTTAGAGGTGAAATAAGTTCATTGATTTTGGTTTGGTTTTCTTTTGAAAAATCTTCGGTATTCTTTTTCAAGATTTTGTTAGCAAGATTTTCAAATTCATATGCAGCTTGTTTTTGCAAACGCTCAAACTCGTGTTGTTGTTCGTCGAGTTTTTCTTTTAAAAACTTATTTTCGGTTTCAAATCTGGTTTTGAACTGATTTAATTCTTCATTTTTGTTGCGTAATAATTTCAGTTCATCTAATGCTTGAAAATATTGTTGTTTTATGCTTTCTAATCGTTGAATCTGGGCTATTTCTTCTTTTTCGTAATTGTTTAATTTTTCGTTATATGCAAGTGATAAATTATTAATTTCACGCTCTTTAATTGATTTAGAACGATAAAAACAAATGATACCAACAATTGCAGAAACTATAACAGGAACTAATATTTGAACGAAAATATCCATAGTAAAATAGTTTTTTGCAAATTTAAGTTTTAATTATGCCAATTAAAAGTTCATTTATACTTCGATCTTCATAAGTTTGTAGGAATAAATTTGGTACGACCCCCCATTTTTAATAAAGTTTTATTTAATTTGAAATAATTTTTAAAAGATATAGCAAATGCTTTATAAACTGGTTTTAGCAAATATTACCGATATTGTGGTGAATAGAATCCCGTTAACCATAACAACAAATATTAAATTAATTCAATTTGATCAATTACAAGGAAAAGTTACTATGAGCTTGTGGCTTTTTATTAGTTTCTGGGTTGTGGTAATAATTGCTTTTATTGCAGCTACATTTTTCTTCAGGGGTAAGCGCCAACGGCACCTGATGAATGAACGAAACATGATGAAATCGCTGATTGACAATGTGCCTGATACTATTTATTTCAAAGATCTTGACAGCAAATTCATTTTAATAAATAAGGCACAGGCAAAACTTTTGGGGTTAAAGAAACCCGAAGATGCGATAGGTAAATCTGATTTTGATTTTTTTGAGCATGCACGTGATGCCTACAATACCGAACAAGAAATTATAAAGACCAAAAAACCAATTATCAATAGAATTTATAAACATGTTGTTAATGGTAAAAGTCGCTATTTATCCGACACAAAAATTCCATTGACAGACAACAATGGTAATTGTATTGGTACCGTGGGCATAACCCGCGATATTACCGATTTGAAAAAAGCCGAAATAACCATGTTGGAACACCAGTCGAAATTTAAAGCTCTTTTCGACAATGCACCACTGGCAATTTTCCGCCTCGATAAAGATATGAAGGTTGTAGAATGCAACCACCGTTTCCGTTCAATGTTTGGTTATTCAGAAAACGACGATTTGAGTAATACAACCAAATACGACTTGTTATATGAGCCCGAGATTGGCAGCTTGATAATTGATACCGTATTGGAAACAAAAGAAGTGAACACCGAAATTATGCTGAAACGTAAGAATGGTGATAAATTTATAGCCAATCTTACATTAGCCTTACTCGATGACGGGTTCAAAGATATTTCTATTGAAGGTATTGTTGATGATATTACACAAGTAGCCAAAGCCCGCGATGAAATAATAAAAGCAAAAGATAAAGCTGTTGAGGCAGATAAGCTTAAATCGTTATTCCTGGCTAATATGAGCCATGAAATACGTACGCCGATGAATGCAATCATAGGGTTCACAAATATGTTACGTGAAGACGGGCTCAGTGAAGAAGACCGAAATTCGTTTATCGATGTAATCCAAAGCAATGGAAATTCATTAATGACCATTATTGATTCAATTGTTGATTTCTCGAAACTCGAAACCGATCAAATGTCAGTGAGTAAAAGTGAATTTAATTTTAAACCACTTTTCGATTCTGTGTTTGATCATGCCCAAAAATTATTGCGTACCGAAGAAAAACATCATGCAGTAAAATTAGTGCAGGATATACCTGAAAATCCCGAAATTCGTATCAGTTCAGACAGGCACCGCCTGGGGCAGGTTATGAACCACTTGGTAGCAAATGCTATTAAATTTACCGATGAAGGAGAAATATGTATTGGTTACAGCGTTAATAATGAAAAGATTAATATATTTGTAAGCGATACAGGGATAGGAATTCCTAAAAATAAACAAAAAGTGATCTTTGAACGTTTTGCAAAAGTCAACAATGATAAAAACCGCTTATATGGCGGGACAGGTATTGGTTTAACAATTTCAAAAGGCTTAACTGAATTGATGAATGGCAAAATTTTTGTAAATTCAGAACCGAAAAAAGGTTCTACATTTACCATTGAATTAGATTTAAATGATTAACTTTTTTTGAACTGAGAATTTAAAAAAATAAACGATATGAGCGATACCAGCAAACCTTTAATATTGATTGTAGAAGACGTTGAATCAAATTACTTATACCTCAACGCTGTGCTTAGCAAAATTGATGCACAAATTGAATGGGTAAAAAATGGCATCGAAGCAGTGGATTTTGCTAAAGAACATCCCGATACCAAACTCATTTTAATGGATTTGCAAATGCCAGAAATGAACGGGTACGATGCTACCCGCGAAATAAAGAAAATGTACCCGGAGATGCCGGTAATAGCACAAACAGCCTTTGCCATGTCAGATGACCGTACAAAGGCAATTGAAGCCGGATGCGACGATTACCTTGCTAAACCTATTCGCTCAAAAGATTTACTCGATGCTGTAAATAAATTCTTATAAATAAGATACAAACTACAATTTAAAAAAGTCCGGGTAAAATATTTCCCGGACTTTTTTTAGCTTTGGATTTTTGAAATTATTGTGCTGAAATTTAAATATGCACATTTTGAAATACAGACTCAGAAAACGACACCAATGAAGAATTATTTTAAAATATTATATCCAATCTTTTTAGCACTGGCAATTGCTGCCGGTATCATACTCGGGCTTAATTTAAAAGTACAGAAATCTTCTGCACCCAATACAACATCAAATATTTTTCAGCCCGACAAACTATCGTTAATACTCAGGCTTATTGAGCGTGACTACGTTGACAGCATCGATAAAAAAGAAATGGTAAATAATGTGATACCAGAGGTTCTTGAAGAGCTTGACCCACATTCAACATACATTGAAGCAAGCGAAATGAAGGCTGTAAGTGAAGAAATGCGCGGAAATTTTTCGGGTATTGGGGTTCAGTTTGTTATGCAGGACGATACGGTAATGATCGTAGATGTGGTTTCAGGTGGCCCGTCGCAAAAACTCGGAATTATGTCGGGCGACCGAATTGTGAAAGTTGAAGAACGAAGTATTGCGGGTGAAGATTTACCCAGTGACAGCATTGTAACAATGTTGCGCGGAGAAGAAGGGACCATTGTAAATGTTTCAATATTACGCCCCGGGTATGATGATTTGCTTGAGTTTGAAATTGAACGTGGGGAAATACCACTTTACAGCGTAGATGCATCGTACATGGTTACCGATAAAATCGGGCTCATAAAGGTAAACCGCTTTGCTGAAAGTACTTATTCTGAATTTATGGATGCCCTCAACCGCTTAAGCTTAAATGGTGCCAAAAAGTTAATTGTTGATTTAAGGGGAAATTCAGGTGGTTCTTTACAAACGGTAATACAAATGGTTGATGAGTTTTTGCCAAAAGACCGTTTGATTGTATATACCGAAGGCAAATCAAGGGCTCGGCAAAATTATTACTCATCAGAAAAAGGTGCATGGAAAGATAATGATGTTGCTGTTTTGATAGACGAATTTTCAGCCTCGGCCAGCGAAATATTTGCCGGTGCTATTCAGGATAACGACCGTGGAATTGTTATTGGCCGCCGTTCTTTTGGTAAAGGGCTTGTACAAGAGCAAATACCATTTTTTGACGGGAGTGCTCTGAGGCTTACCGTTGCAAGATTTTATACCCCAAGCGGACGGAGCATTCAAAAACCTTATGAAGAAAGCAACGATGAGTATTACAAAGATTTTCAGCGGAGAGTAGAACATAATGAATTGGTTAAAGCCGACAGCATCCACTTTAACGATTCGCTTCAGTTTAAAACAGTAGGCGGACGAACGGTTTATGGTGGCGGTGGTATAATGCCCGATTTCTTTGTGCCGGTTGATACCTCGGGAATTAATAAATTGTTCTCGACTATTGCTTCAAAGAATTTGGTTTACCATTTTGCATTTGATTTTGCCGATAAACAACGTAATGAATTAAATAAGTTTGATAGCCCTGATGAGCTTGTTACTTATTTGGAGTCTGAAAACTTATTTGAGCAGTTTTTAGCGCACATTAAGCAAGAAGGCATATCTTATTCCACCCAACAGCTTTCAGAAGCAAGGGAGTTGCTTAAAACGCAATTATTTGCTTATGTAAGCCGCAATATATTTGGGGATAATGGCTTTTACCCGATATTTTTCAAAATAGACAAAACGGTAAATAAAGCAATTGATTTATTGCAGCAAGACTGGCAGCCCAAAAAAGTGGCTGCACTTGGAACCACAAATAATAAAAAGGAATAAGCATATAATAATGAATTCATCTCTTTTACGCCGTACCAAAGGCGACGAAATTATGAACAGCATTTCACATGGTGTTGGCATAGGGATATCGGTTGCAGCAACTGTATTACTGGTTGTGAAAGCAGCAATGCACGGTACGGTATGGCATATTGTATCGTTTGCCATTTTTGGTATTGGAATGATGTTGTTATACACCTCTTCAACCCTTTATCATGGTGCCTACAACCCACGTTTAAAATATAAGCTCAACAAACTTGACCATTCATCGATATATGTATTGATTGCTGCCACATATACCCCACTTACATTTACAATATTACGAGGTGCCTGGGGGTGGACAATATTCGGCGTTATATGGGCAATGGCAATAGCAGGTGTAATTTTTAAGGTGTGGTTTTACAGTTCGAAACACCGGTTAATTTCAACCATTTTGTATATGATAATGGGTTGGACAATTGTTATTGCTATTGTTCCGGTAATAAAACGTACCCCCGAAATTACATTATGGTTTTTACTGGCCGGGTGTATTGCTTATTCAATATCGCCATTTTTCTACTTATGGCGGTCAAAACCATACATGCACGGTGTTTTTCACATATTTATCCTGGCCGGAACCATCTGTCATTTTTTTGGCTTTTGGTTTTTGATATAAAAAAAAGGACAACCACTTGGCTGCCCTTTTGCATTATCATATAAATAATCTTAAAATACGGCCTTCATTATTTCTTTTACATTATCGGTTAATCCATAGGTGTAAACATGCATACTTGGCACACCATGTTCAACCAAATCCTTTGCCTGATAAATTGCCCATTCAGTTCCAACCACTTTGGCATCGTCGTTATTTTTACATTTTGCCAATTCTTTTGCCAGTTCATCAGGAATATCGATGCTGAAAATTTTAGGTAACACTGTTAACTGGTTTTTTACAGCTATGGGTTTTATGCCTGGAATAATTGGTACATTGATACCTGCAGCCCTGCATTTATCAACAAAATCATAATATTTCCGGTTGTCGAAAAGCATTTGTGTAACAATATAATCGGCTCCGGCATCAACTTTTTGTTTCAGGTAAGCAAGGTCGGTCTCAAGGTTGGGTGCCTCAAAATGTTTCTCGGGGTATCCGGCAACACCAATTGAAAAATCAAGGGGTGTTTTGTTTTTCAGGTCAGGATCGAGGTATTTACCGTGGCGCAAATCAACAATTTGCTCAACAAGTTCGTTGGCATGTTTATTACCATCGGGCTCGGGCCTGAAAGTAGGTTCACTTTTTAACCCATCGCCACGCAATGCCAATACATTTTCAATCCCCAAAAAGTGAAGGTCAATTAACACGTGCTCTGTTTCGCTGCGTGTGAACCCGCCACATAAAATATGCGGGACTACCGGTATTCCGTATTTATGCTGAATTGATGCAGCAATGGCAACTGTACCCGGCCGTTTTCGTACTACTTTCTTTTCAAGCAATCCATCAGCACGCTCTTTGAATTCATATTCATCGCGGTGCGTGGTCAGGTTGATGTATTTAGGGTCAAATTCAAGTAGTTGGTCAATTGTATTGTATAATTTTGAACCATCACTGCCTTTTAATGGTGGTAATAGTTCAAATGAAAAAATGGTTTTATCCGATTGTTTTATAATTTCACTTACTTTCATGTGCTTATTAATCAAATAGTTTTTTAACTTCGTCTTCTGCTTTTTCGATTTCTTTTTTGGCTTTTCTTTCAATTTTGCGGGTTTTTTTGTCAAAATCCGTCCCGTTGTAGTTTTGATATAAATAAACTGCACCAGACCCGATGATGATCCCAAAAATTAGCCCCCACCAAAATGCATTATTCTTCTTTTTTGATGCCATTTTTAAAGATTTGCTTAAAATTTGATACTGCGAAAATACGAATAATTCTTTTTTGAAAAAGTTATTCATAAAAAACTAAGCCATGTATGTAATTTGATAATCCTTTAGAAACTGATAGCTATATCGTGTTGTTTCGTCTATTTTTGTCAAAATAGGTGGTGAAATTTGCATCAATTTCTATCGTATTGATTTCTTTCTTAAATTAGATTGAATTTAAAATTGGAAATATGAAGAGGATGATTACAAAAAATCGAAAAGAAAAAACAAGTAAATTGCTATTTGCAGTAGCATTATTATTTATGGTGGCACCATTATTGGCACAGCCATCAGGAGGGCCATACGGGCCCGTAAGTAAAACCTATGATATACCACAGGACGCAAATAATGTGTATTACGTTGCTCCCGATGGTAAAGCAGAAAGTGATGGATTATCTGTTGAAAACCCCACTACACTTGAAAAAGCCATTGAAAAAGTAGTAACCAATGATGCCATTATTTTAAGGGGCGGAACCTATCGTACCGGAAATTTAGTTTTAAATCAAGGTGTTACCATTCAGCCTTATAAAGATGAACAACCAGTACTGAAAGGCACTTATGTGGCTGATGAATGGAGAAAATTGCGTACTGATTTATGGATTACCAAGTGGGAAAACTTTTTTCCTTCTGCACCTCAGGATTGGTGGGTACGTACACGCCAGGGAATGTGGACGCCATTGTACAAATTTAATGATGATATGGTTTTTGTAGATGGCAAATTCCTTGATGTAGTTGGCTGGGAAGGTGATGTTGACGAAGGTTCGTATTACATCGACTATGAAAACGAGTTGGTTTATATTGGTGTAAACCCTGAAGGCAAAGAAGTTGAAATTACAGCTTTTAATGTGGGTATAAACCGTATAACTGGCGATGCACATGGCAAACAATCTGACAAAAAAGGATTTACCCTGCGTGGAGTAACGCTAACACAGTATGCTTACAGGGCCATTGAAATTCAAGGTAAAGACCCTGAAGGAATATCACCCGAATCGGAGCACGGAAAAGATGTTGTGGGAACAACCATCGAAAATTGTGAAATTTCATATTGTTCGAGGGTTGCAGGCTATTTACGTGGTGATGACCTAACATTCAAAAATAATAAGATAAGCCATACAAGCACCGAAGGTATTTTTATTTTGGCTTCAAACGATGTGCTTCTTGAGAAAAATATCTTCACCCAAAATAATATTGAACAAATAACCGGTTACTTCCCGGCAGCAGTTAAAATTTTCAACCAGTGCTATCGTGTAACTTGTAACGATAACCTGGTTATCGACCAGCCTAATTCAAACGGTATTTGGTACGATGTGGGCAATGTTGACGGAGTTTTCACCAATAACTGGGTTGAAAATGTTGGTTCAAATAAAGGTAAAGTTTCAACCGATCGTATCCATATTGGTAATAATGGGTTCTTCTTTGAAATTTCAAAAGGATGTAAAGTCGCAGGTAATGTTTTTGTGAATTGCGATAATGGATTAATGTCGTTAAACAGCTCGGGTGTTGAAGTTTATAACAATACTTTTGTGAACAGCACTGCAAGTTTTGCACGTACCGAGCGTAGTGCCGAAGGTGACCATTTTGGATGGCACCCGGCAACCGGCCCTGGTGTTGAAGAGCGTTATAACCATGTGTTTGTAAATAACATTGTGACAGGTGACAAAAATTTTGAACGCCCGTTGCTAAATGTATGGCAGCCATCGATTATATGTGAACGTGCTACTGGGTCACCGCTTAAAGAGCTTGATAATAACATTTATGTGAACGAAAAAGCGAAGGACGATGTCCCATTAATGGTTTGGGCACCGGTTGATAACGAAAAATGTTCGACAACTTATCATTCACTTGATGGAATTCGTGAGGAGGTTGCTGGTTTTGAAGAAAATAGCACATATTTAAAAAACTATACTGGTTCAATTTATAAAAGTGTAGAATTGGGTAATTATCAACTTCTGCCAAATTTCGATATAGCGGCAGGTCAAGCAGATGTACCTTCGGAAATAAACAAAATGATTAATCGTAAAAACGATGAAGGGGTAGGGGCTTACCCTTTTAAATATTAATCTGTTATAAACTTATATAAGTTTTTGAAAATGAATCGCTGTGTAAGCATGGCGGTTCATTTTTTTTGTAATAAAGTGAAGCGGCGGAACCTGGGGTTGAATTAATACCAATAGGGTACAAAAAAAGGAGACATCATCTGATGTCTCCCAAAAAACTATCCCCCAAACTAAAACGCCAAACATGAAAAAGACTTGATTTGACTCGAAATAATCACGTTTGTGATTGATTTCTGTTACAAATATAAAAGCCCCTAATGAACTATGCAAGTGTTTTTGTAAAAAAATTACATTTTTTTTGACTTTTTTTTTCAGGTTGTATTTTCTTTCATTGAAAACATCTAAAATACCTTGTCAGCAGGGGTATAAGTCAAATTAAAAGCCTCGGCAACCTCTTTATAAACAACCTTTCCATTTACAATATTTAGCCCTTTTTTCAACGGGGTATTGTTTTTACATGCATTTTTCCATCCTTCATTGGCAATTTTAAGGGCATAAGGCAATGTTGCATTTGTGAGTGCAATAGTTGAGGTACGTGGTACTGCCCCCGGCATGTTTGCAACTGAGTAGTGGATTACATCGTCAACTACAAAAGTTGGATCGTCGTGGGTTGTTGGATGTGTGGTTTCAATGCAACCTCCCTGGTCAACGGCAACATCCACTAATACAGTACCTGATTTCATGGTTTTTAGCATTTCCTTTTTAATAAGTGAAGGAGCTTTGGCGCCGGGAATTAGCACAGCGCCTATTATTAAATCATGCGTTTGTACCATATCACGTATGTTGTATTCGTTGCTCATCATTGTTTTTACATTGGCTGGCATAATATCATCGAGATAACGTAAGCGTGTTAAATCGACATCCATAATGGTTACATCGGCGCCGAGACCGGCAGCCATTTTTGCAGCTTCAGTACCTACTATGCCACCACCAATGATTAGAACCTTAGCCGGGGTAACACCGGCTACACCGCCCAATAAAACACCACGGCCACCAAACGTTTTTTCAAGATATTTAGCACCCTCTAATGCCGACATCCTTCCGGCAACTTCCGACATTGGGATAAGCAATGGCAATGACCGGTTGTCCATTTCAACAGTTTCATAAGCTATACAGACTGAACCGCTATTGACCATTGCATGGGTTAAAACTTCGGATGAAGCAAAATGAAAATAAGTAAATAGCACCTGGTCTTTTTTTATCAAGCTATATTCAGGCTCAATAGGTTCTTTTACTTTGATAATCATTTCGGCTTTGCCGTAAACATCTTCAATTGAAGGAAGCATTTTTGCACCGGCATTAATATAATCATCATCGGCAAATCCGCTGCCTAAGCCTGCCGTAGATTGAACGTATACCACGTGGCCATGTTTCATGATCTCTGTTACTCCTGCTGGCGTTAAGGCCACCCTGTTTTCGTTATTTTTAATCTCTTTTGGAACACCAATTATCATAACCATTTATTTTAAGTTTAATTCAAAAATACGCCACATCATAAATTCTGTTTATGATATAATCCCATGTTTCAATGAATTAAGGTAATTTTTCTGGTTAAATAATTCGATTACCATACTGTATTGTTAATTTATAAATGTTGCGGTGTGTTAATTAACAATGCGAATGTGTTGTGCTATTTTTTATTTCAATTTGATAGTTATATCTTTACGCGATTTGTTATAAAGCAACTTTTTATTTATGCCGGAAGTATCAAAACGAGGGGTCAGAATGCCGGAGTCGCCCATCCGAAAACTGGGTTCATATGCTGATAAAGCAAAAGAAAATGGTATCCATGTATATCATTTGAATATAGGCCAGCCCGACCTGCCTACACCGCGTGTGGCAATTGAGGCGATACAGAATATTGATCGCACAATACTGGAATACAGTCCTAGTGAGGGCATACGTTCGTACCGCGAAAAATTAGCCAAATATTATCATAGCTACAATATTGATGTTACCGCAGATGAGATCATAGTAACCACGGGGGGCTCTGAAGCTGTTACTTATGCTTTTTTGGCATCGCTCGACCCGGGTGATGAAATTATAGTACCGGAGCCTTCGTATGCTAATTATACCGCCTTTGCTATTGTGGCAGGGGCTATTGTAAAAACCATACCATCGAAAATTGAGGATGGATTTGCCTTGCCTCCGGTAGAAAAATTTGAAGCTTTGATTACTCCCCGGACCAAAGGGATATTGATATGCAATCCCAACAATCCAACCGGATATTTATACACACAAAGCGAAATGAATGCCATTCGCGACCTGGTTAAAAAATACGACCTGTATTTATTTTCCGATGAAGTTTACCGTGAATTTTGCTATACCGGCGCCCCTTATATTTCAGCATTTCATTTAAAAGGTATCGAAGAAAATGTAATTCTTATCGATTCTGTTTCGAAACGTTATAGCGAATGTGGTCTGAGGATTGGGGCACTGATTACAAAGAATAAAGCCATTCATAAAAATGTGATGAAGTTTTGCCAGGCCCGCTTAAGCCCGCCCCTTATCGGGCAAATTGCAGCTGAGGCATCGCTTGACGCACCCAAAGAATACATGCTCGATGTTTATAACGAATATGTTGAGCGCCGAAAGTTTTTAATTGACGGCTTAAATAAAATTGATGGTGTATATTCACCTATACCAATGGGTGCTTTTTACACGGTTGCCAGCCTACCGGTTGACGATTCGGATAAGTTTTGTATGTGGTTGTTAAAAGATTTTAATTATAAAGGGGCTACCATGATGATGGCACCGGCATCGGGGTTTTATACTACCCCCGACCTTGGGCGTAACCAGGTACGTATTGCTTATGTTTTGAAAAAAGAAGATTTGGCTGCTGCTCTTGAAATCCTGGAAGAAGCATTGAAAGTTTATCCTGGGCGGACTGTTAATCTTGGGTAACCATATAAAGAAATAAAAAAATGGCCGGTAGTATATTTTTCTGCCGGCCATTTTTGTTTTATGGCATTTTGGGGTATTTACCAAAATCGGGTTTGCGTTTCTCCAAAAAGGCACGTTTCCCTTCCTGTGCCTCATCGGTCATATAATACAACATGGTTGCGTTACCGGCAAATTCCTGTATGCCTGCCTGCCCGTCGAGTTCGGCATTCAATCCGGCTTTTATCATACGAAGGGCAAGCGGGCTGTGTTCCATCATTTTGTGTGCCCATTCAACCACGGTATCTTCTAACTTACCTAAGGGTACCACTTCGTTTACAAGCCCCATATCAAGCGCCTCCTGTGCTGAATATTGTTTGCATAAGAACCAAATTTCACGTGCTTTTTTCTGGCCTACAATTCTCGCAAGGTATGAAGAGCCAAAACCGGCATCGAAACTGCCTACTTTGGGGCCTGTTTGGCCAAATATTGCATTGTCGGAAGCTATGCTCAGGTCGCAAACCACATGCAACACGTGGCCGCCGCCTATGGCATAACCGTTTACCATGGCAATAACAGGCTTGGGTATGCTGCGGATTAACTTTTGCATATCGAGGATGTTAAGCCTTGGCACACCATCTTTACCAATATAACCGGCAGTGCTTTTCACATTTTGGTCGCCACCGCTGCAAAAAGCTTTATCTCCCTCGCCGGTAATAACCACAACATTAATATCCTGGCTTTCGCGGCAATAAACCATGGCCTCGCACATTTCTTTTGTGGTATCGGGTGTAAACGCGTTACGGTACCGTGGGCGGTTAATTGTAATTTTACCAATACCTTCGAAGTACTCAAACTTTATTTCTTCGTATTCTTTTATCGTTTCCCAGTTCCGTGTTGACATGTTGATATGATTTTACAATTTGAAAATGAACGCATGCAAACAAATGAATGTTTATTTTTTTCGGATGACAATTGAAATGGGCACCCCTTCAAAATTAAAGAATTCCCTGATTTTATTTTCGAGATAACGTTTGTAAGGTGCTTTAACATATTGCGGTAAATTTGCATAAAATGCAAAAACCGGTGTAACTGTAGGCAGCTGGGTTACATATTTAATTCGAATAAATTTACCTTTATTTGTTGGCGGCGAGAATTGCTCAATGGCTTCGAGCATATACTCGTTCAATTCCGATGTTTTAACCCGCTGCTTTCGGTTTTCGTATACCTCCATAGCTTTCTCAAAAGCCTTAAGCACACGTTGTTTAGTAAGTGCCGAAGTGAAAATAACGGGTACATCGGTAAAGGGGGCTATCCGTTCTTTAATAGTTTCAGTAAATTTTTTCATGCTGTTATTGTCCTTCTCTATCAAATCCCATTTATTAACCAGTATTACAACACCCTTTTTATTTTTCATTACAAGGCTGAAAATATTCAGGTCCTGTGCCTCAATACCACGGGTAGCATCAATGAGCAATAAACAAACATCAGATGCTTCAATAGCACGGATGGAGCGCATTACTGAATAAAATTCAAGGTTTTCGTGTACTTTGCCCTTTTTGCGCAAGCCGGCAGTATCGGTCAAAATAAAGTCGTGCCCGAATTTATTGTACCGGCTAAAAATTGAATCGCGGGTTGTACCTGCAATATCGGTCACAATGTGGCGTTCTTCACCTGTCATTGCATTAATCATCGATGATTTGCCCACGTTTGGGCGTCCGATAATGGCAAAACGGGGAATATCATCATCTTTTTCAAATTCCTTTTTAGCAGGAAAAGCATCTACAACCTTATCGAGCAGGTCGCCTGTTCCGCTACCGTTTATCGATGAAACACAATATAAATCACCAAGCCCAAGGTTATAAAATTCGTACGAATCGTTAATGCGGGCATGGTTGTCAACCTTATTTACAACTACCAGTACCGGTTTTTCAACTTTACGGAGCAGCTGGGCTATGGAGTCGTCGAGGTCGGTTATGCCGCTTTCAACGTCAACAACATAAACAATCACATCTGCCTCATCAATAGCGATATGAACCTGCTTTCTGATTTCTTCTTCAAAAACATCTTCGGAATTGGTAACATAACCACCGGTATCGATAATTGAAAATTCATGCCCGTTCCATTCGCCTTTCCCGTATATCCGGTCGCGTGTTACGCCCGATTCGTCGTCAACAATTGCTGTCCGCGATTCAACAATTCGATTAAAAAGCGTTGATTTACCTACATTAGGCCTGCCAACAATTGCTACTATATTGCTCATAATTATTCTCTGTATTAAAATTGATGATGTTAACTGTCAAGTCTATTGTCTAAAATCTATAATCTAACGATCTATTAGTTACTGCATATCGTAACCAAAACCACGCAGTTTTTGTTCTTCATCGCGCCAGTCCTTACTTACCTTTACATACAGGTCGAGAAACACTTTTTTGCTGAAGAATTCTTCGATATCCTTCCGGGCCTCAATCCCCACACGTTTGATCGCTTTTCCCTGGTGCCCAATAATAATGCCTTTTTGGGTGTCGCGGCTTACAAATATAATGGCCCGGATGTTAATTATTTTTTCTTCTTCTTTAAATTCTTCAACTTCTATTTCAACCGAGTAAGGTACTTCTTTTTGATAATGAAGTAATATTTTTTCACGAATGATTTCTTGCACAAAAAAACGCTCGTTACGGTCGGTAAGTTCATCTTTAGGATAAAATGCCGGTCCTTCGGGCAGATTTTCGATGATTAAATTGAATATAGGTTCGATGTTGAACTTTTCTTTTGCCGATACCGGAATTATATGTGCTTTGGGCAGCATATCTTGCCATTGCTCAATTAGCTCAAGCACTTTAGTTTGGTCCGATAAATCAATTTTGTTGATTAAAAGAATAACCGGAACATCTGTTTTTTTTATTTTTTCGATGTAATCGGTGTTTTTGTCAAAGGTTTCAACCACATCGGTAACATATAGAATGATATCGGCATCGGTAATGGCGGTATCAACATATTTCAGCATGTTTTCCTGCAAGCGGTAATTTGGTTTCAGGATTCCGGGTGTATCGGAATATACAATTTGAAAATCGTCGCCGCTAACAATCCCCTTGATGCGGTGGCGTGTGGTTTGCATTTTTGATGTTATAATGGATATTTTTTCACCCACCAAAGTATTCATTACAGTGGATTTACCCACGTTTGGATTGCCAATAATATTGACAAAGCCTGATTTATGTGCCATTGCTGTTTTTATTTTATTTTCTGAAAAAAATGGGTATTATATCAGGTCGCTAACCTTTTGATTTACGAGTTTCCAGTGCTCATCATCCATGCGTGCCCCATAAACCGTAATTACGTTTCCGGCAACCAGGGATGCTATTTTTCCGCAGGTTTCGAGCTTATAGTTACATGAAAAACCGTATAAGAAACCGGCTGCGTATAAATCGCCGGCACCGGTTGTGTCAATTGGTTTTGAACCAATAACCCCCACTTTAATGGTTTCATCACTGTTTTTAATAATTGAACCTGTTTTGCCGGTTTTCACTACCACGATATCACAATATTCAGAAAGCACATCCACTGCTTTTTCAGGTTCAAATCCGGTAAAAGCTTTGGCTTCTTCTTCGTTTGCAAATACGATGTCAATATAGTCGGTTGCAATTTCTTTCAGAAAATCGACATTTTCTTCAACCACATTATAACTGGCAAGATCAAGTGCAATAGTAAGGCCTGCTTTTCGGGCCATTTCGGCAGCTTTACGTACTAAATTGTGGTTTTGTACCAGATAACCTTCGATATATGCAATATCATAGTTCCTGAATAAGTCGATACTAATTTCGTCAGGGATCAACTCGATAGCTGCACCTAAGTATGTTGCAAAAGTACGTTCCGAATCGGGGGTTACCATTGCCAGGGCAACACCTGTTGAAGTTCCGGTGCGAAATATTTTGGGCACAACCCCTGTGTTTTTCAACTCATTCTCATACCTGTCACCTAATTCGTCGTTGCCAACTTTACCAATAAACCCGGTCTCTGCGCCAAGGTAAGCCAGGCCGTGTATGGTATTGGCAGCTGAGCCTCCAGGGGCCAGTATTTGTTCATACTTAACAGATTGGGTGTTGATGTTATTTGAAGTTTCAGCATCTACTAACGTCATACTGCCTTTGGGCAGGTTATTTTTTTCAAGCAATTCTTCATCAGTTAATTTGACAACAATGTCCATTAACGCGTTCCCTATTCCGATTATGCTTTTTTTTGAACTCATAATTATGTACTTTAAATTTAATGCCCCGTGATTTTAATTGAAAAATCGATCCAAAAACCACATTTTTTGGCATTTTACATTGAATTTGCAAAAGTAACAAAATGAAATGAGAGCGCACTGATATTTGGCATTCATTAACCGATTAATTAACAAAGGGATGCAGGAAACGTCAAATTTATATTGGTAGAAGAAGCAATAGATAATCATATTTTAGGCATAAGACAATGGAAATGTCTATCATGCCACAGATAGACAAGCCATTAGCAAACAATTAACCAAAATATGAATCGCTCATTGGCAACTTTTAAAAAATATAACAATAAATTGTATTTACTTTTTTTTAAACATTTCTTTTGCCAATACGGCCTCTTCTTTATGGTCAAGCATTGGCTTTTGATAAGAGGTATCAGGATGTTTCCCTTTTTCAATATCGTGAATTTGTTTAGCGGTGCAGGTTTTTAGTTCGGGCAACCATTTTTTGATGTATTTGCATTCGGGATCAAACCGTCGCTGCTGGTTCCAGGGGTTGAAAACCCTGAAATAGGGTTGAGCATCGCAGCCGGTTGAGGCTCCCCACTGCCAGTTGCCATTGTTCACTGCCGGGTCGTAATCGGTGAGGTGGTTGGCAAAGAAACGCTCGCCCCACCGCCAGTCGATGTGCAAATCTTTAGTAAGAAAGGAAGCCGTGATCATTCGCACCCGGTTGTGCATGTAACCGGTCGATACCAATTCGCGCATCCCGGCATCAACAATAGGGAAGCCGGTTTGCCCGTTGCTCCAGCGTTCAAAGTTTTTTTCATTGTGGCTCCAATCTATTTCATCATATTTTTGGCGGAAGGCATTGCCCAGCACATGCGGGAAATGCCACACGATATGAGTGAAAAAGTCGCGCCAATATAATTCATTAATCATGGGGTGTTGTTTCCCAAAATATGAGGCAATCTTTTGGTAAGTTTCGCGTACCGATACCGTGCCAAATTTGTGGTGGGCCGATAGCAGGCTGGTGCCCTGAACCGATGGCAGTTCGCGCCGGGTTTCATAATCGCCCATATTCTCAAGTTGTTCAAGCAATTTTATCCCTTCGGAACGGCCACCCTTCACCAACAAATTTTGGTTGTGGCTTTTAATGAGCGATTTTGGTGCACGAAAAGAAGACGGGGCATCAATTTTTTTGTTATAGTAATTCGATTGCAGGTTGTGCTCTGGTTCTGAAACTGCATTGTGCCGGGCTTTTTTCATAAAAGGTGTGAAAACGGTGTAGGGGTTACCATCATCTTTATGCACCATTTCGGGTTCATTTAGCAGGGCATCGGCATAAACATTAAGCTCGATATTGTGTTTTTGGCAAACTTCTGAAATTGCTTCATCACGCTCACGGCTAAAAGGCGTATAATCGCGGTTAAAAAACAATGCTTCGGGCTTCGCTTTTTTGATTAGCTGATCAATAACTTCATGAGTCACACCTTTAAAAAAGTAGAGTTTCGAACCTTTGGCTTTTAGTTTTTGGTCGAGCTCAATCAATGAGGTAACCATAAACTGAAAAGCATTGTGCCCCCGGTAAGGGTTATCAAGTTGACGCTCGTCGAAGATAAATACCGGGATTACCAGTTCCGATTTTTCGAGTGCGGCCATAAGTGCGGTGTTGTCGTTAAGCCGCAAATCGCGACGGAATATGTGGATGGATATAGAGAAGGGTTTCATGCTTTAAAATTGATTTACAACTTCAAAATTTTCAAGTAGCTATGGTCATTATTCTTCCCCTACCTTATTAAGAATATCTCTTTTTAGATTTTTACTAATCCATACTTCTTTCTCAGTTAATTCATGTAGCAATGGTTTTATTTTTTTTAGCAAGCCTTCAGATTTTGCTTTTATGAGAATACCAATTGTTCCTGTAACTTTCAATTTTGCATGTTTTGCATGAAATCTACCAAGTTTTTCATCAAGTACTATTAAGTCAGCATTTAATTCAGTTGCTAATACAATCGCTTCAGCTTCACTTGCATCTAAATCCAGAAAATATTTAACTGCCTGCTTGTCTTGTATTTCAACAATTTTTATCCAATTTATCATAGCTAAATCTTTGTAGTACCCTTTTGATTTACCTGCTTCAATTTCATTATATACTGCTGTTGGAATATAAATCTGTTTATAAAGTTTTTGAAACAATTCCAATCAATTTAGTTTTAATAGAGATATAATTGGAGTGGTATTTGAAACAATTTTAGGCATTTGCAATATCTTCATTTAAATCATCAATATCGTATTCATCGAGAACTGAAACATTGTACCTGGCAAGTAAATCAAGAAATTCAAGTCTTGATAATCCTAAAACTTTTGCAGCAACTCCAGATGAAACTTTACCAAGTTCATATAACTTAACTAAAGAACTTGTTTTCATTTCTAATGCAAAATCATTGCTGCTAAGTCTCAAAGTGTTAGCTAATGATTCTGGATATTCTATATTTATTATTCCTTTCATATTGGTCTAAATATTTACAGCTTCCATATATTTAGTTGTTTAAGAGACATTCAGTTGTAAATTTAAACAATTTATATCGTTTTTTAAAACCACATAATATTTACTACTTCTTCAGTATTTTCAACATTTTATTTACATCGCTGCTTTGTATTTTTACAAAATACATACCGCTTTGCAATCCTGAAATATCAATTGTATGCTCACCTTTTAACATTTTTTCTTTCAATAAAAGTTTCCCGGTCTGGTTGTATACTTCGGCTGAAATAAGCTGCCCATCAGATGAAATATGCAGGATATTGTTGGCCGGGTTAGGGTAGACCTGGATTTCGGATGATGCGGTAACCTCGTCAACACTGTTTTCAGCGGTATATTGAAATTCAGGATCGGGAGCCGATTTTGTGCATTCGAAGTTGAAGGTATAAGTACCATCAGTACCACTATACGTATCAAAGGTAACAGCATAAACAGGATCAGATTCTTGTGCATCAGGAAATTTTACGGGCAATAATGCGTGGCTTATTCCTGTCTGAACAGCTTCCTCCCACGATGCAAAAGAAGAGTGGTGGTTGCCATCGCGAATATCAAAATTTTGGTAATAAGCAGAAGCGCCAAAATAATATTCAGAATCATCGTATTCAGAATCATCAAGCGCATCCAGTTCCGGGTCATTCTTCACATAGTCAACAATAATCTGGTAATCAGATTTTGACATGGTCAGACTATATTCACCCTGCTCGTCCAAAGGATTATTCTCAGGTGGGTGGTTTCCGGTTTCTTCATAAACATACAAGCTGGTTTCGTAAGCGTAATGGTCTGATAATTTAATGCCGGTACCACTAATGGTCATGCTTCGATATAATTCAGGCAGATAAGCCAGTTCGTCAAACAGCTCATTTGATATTAGTGTATGCTCTATGCCGTTATTTTTGTTGCCCCCGGCATGAACATAGTCAACAATTCCATCGCCGTTTTCATCGTTATACATGCCCCATTCTGATATTTCACCCAGCGCCCCTGAAGCATCAGCAACATTATAATCACCTGTTAAAACCACGTTATTTGTGCTGAAATTAACATCCAACAGCTTTTTCAGAAGTTCCATTGAACTTGCACGCACATCGCTATACCCATCCTGGGCCTTTAGGTGCAAATTAATAAACATGTACCGTTGGGTTTTTCCGTTTATAGTTACATTTGCATCGAGTAAATAAGGCAGACGGCCATATCCGAAATTGTTGTATGAAGATTCATTTTGGAGTAAGGCGGAATCTTTATTCACCGTTACTGTTGAGTTGTTCCATATATAAGCCAGAGATTGAGGTGGAAAGTCAGGGTCATCAGCCTGCCAATAAAATGAATGATATTCACTGTAAACACCTGAATAAGTATTTTCACCGGCTAATGCATTCATTTCATTAACTAAATCGTTTAGGGCATTTCCCTCGGTGTTAACAATCACTTCCTGTAAAGCAAAAATATCGGCATGGTGGTTTACCAATACCTCAGCAATCCCACGAATATGTTCCATTCGGGAACCGTACTTTGAGCTCACCATTTCAGGGGCCCCCATCCAGCTCACGTTCCAATTAACAATATCGAGTGTGTTTTCGCGAGTAAAATCATTTTCACTGTATGGTGCAATATCCTCAATTGGATTTTCAGCGCCCTCGTTTACAATAATATTATTCAGGTCGTAACCTTCGTACTGACTGTAAACTGTTACAGAAAGCAAAGCCAGTAATATGGCAATTAAAAATCTTTTTAAATTCATTTCTCCCCCCTTAAAATTACAATATTTAAAAAAAGCTGCCCCAAAGGAACAGCTTTTTTATTATTAATGTTTTGATTTACTTATTTTTTAATGAAGCGGGTAACTTTATTGCTTGTGCGAATAAAGTATACACCGTCTACAAGGTTTGTAACATCAATACGGTTATTACCCAATTTTTGAAAGTTTACGGCTTGTCCGGCAATGTTAATTATGGTAACACTATCAATATTTGCACCTTCGATGTTTAAATAATTTTGTGCCGGGTTAGGGTACACTTTAAGGCTTTCGGCATTTGAAAGGTGTTTAACCGAGGTGCCTGACCCAACAATATCGCTGGCTGAGCGTGGACAAATACGGTAATTGTCGTAAGTATAGGTTACAACACCGGTAATGTCATATTCTTTACCATCTTCGTAATTTACAGCATTGAATATCTCATCAAATACTTTGTATTCAATACCATCTTTTGTAGCCAGTAAAAAGGCACGGCTGTCATCAGAAGTATCTTCTGAAATAGTTGCACCTTTTAGCGTTACGACAACACCTTCAAGTGGTTCAGTAATGGGTTCAGAAACAACAATAGGTTCGGGTTGGGTATTACGTCCTGAAACGACCTCTAAACTGGTTGCTTCAATTTCTGTAAGGTTATAATATTCTTTAACGGTACCTGTTACTTTAACTTTGTCGCCCATGGTAGCAACAACACCAGTATTTGGGTCAAAAACATAAATACCATCCCATTCTCCATCTCCATCCTGAACAAAAATCTTGTTATAGCTGCTTCCTGAGGCAAAACCGGTAACAATACCTTCAATAATTACGGTTTTATCAACATATGCTGATGAATCATTTGTTGCAGGATCTTCAACATATTGGATTTCGTAAATTGGTGTTATGGTTTCTTCCATAGCGGTTACTGTAACGGTCCAAACAGTAGATATCGAAGGATCTTCAGCTGTAACAGTATATTCAACTGCATTAGAAAAATCAACCGCAATTCCGGATTGGGGATCAATTGAAGCTGCTTCTGAAATTGTAATTTCAGGGGATAATGCAGTTACATCGGTACCGGGGGCAACAACCACATCAATTGTTTTGGCTGAATAATCAAATTCAGGCTCAGCTACTTGTTGCTCAAGGCTAAAAGTAAGAATATCTGATTTGTAATTACCAGCATCGCTTTCATAAGCGCTAAAAACTGGATCAGGGCTGCTTTCGGTACAAACAAATATGAAATAGTCGGTTATTGTGTTATCACCATCATAATAGTCAAAATATACACTTATGGTGTCATCAGTTGTAGCTTCAGGAAATTTTGATGGTAAAACAGCAAGTTCAACAGATTCTTTAACAGCATCCTGCCAGGTTGCAAAAGCCTCGTTGTCCCATTTCCCATCCCTAAAATCGTAGTTTTCGTAGTAGGCTGAAGCCCCATAATAATCGTCGGTATTATCAGAGTATTCAGATG
Organism: Bacteroidales bacterium; assembly: GCA_041694375.1. Taxonomy (GTDB): domain Bacteria; phylum Bacteroidota; class Bacteroidia; order Bacteroidales; family Prolixibacteraceae; genus Roseimarinus. Next base: position 29,044 of record JASMTI010000101.1, read on the forward strand.
TGTTGGTACCTTGGTCATTTGAATAATCAACGATCAATTGATATTCATCTTCGGTCATTGTTAAAACTGTAGACGTACCAAATGCAAAGTTGACAAGTCCAATTGTAATTAATAATGTAAATAATTGTTTCATATCTTTTGAGTTTTTAAGTTGTTCAATTAGAAATATGTGGCACACAATTAGCATGCCACATCTTAAAATATTTTATTCAGCAACTGGTCCTTCTACTAATGTAAATTCAGGATTTGGTGCTGATTTTGTGCATTGAAATTTAATAAAATAATTTGATGATGGTGCACCGTATGCCGTAAAATGTACAACGTAATACATGTCAATTCCCTTGTATTGTGTTTGTGCATCAGGGTATTTGGCTGGAAGTAAAACATCGCCTATGGCTTCAGTTACAGCTGCTTCCCATGAATCAAAACCTTCATAAAAATTACCACCCCGTGTGTCGAAATTTTCGTAATAGGCACTGGCTCCATAATAATATTCTGAGTCATCATATGAGTTATCGTCAAGTTCAGACAATACCGGATCGTTTTTCACATAAGCGGCAATAATTCCATAATCTTCGCTGGTCATTGTAAAGTTTATAGTGGGGTCAAATACCCAGCCATTGTTAGTAGCCGCATATGGTTCAGTAATTGTATGCACATAATCATACGATGAGTGCCATGCTCCATTTTTATATTTTAAACGATCAGCAAGGGTAAGAATTTCACTTCCATTATTATAATCGTAAACAAAAACGATTGCATCTCCAGTGTTGTTTTTCATAGGATATTTCACCTTTGCATAATCCGAAAGATAATCGGAAGCAGGTTGGTCTGCATTGAAACTGATTGTGCCATCTGAAAATCCTAACGTATGATAATCGTTTTTGTTAATATAGTGAATATCGGCTTGCTTATTCCAGTCATCACCATCGTATTGGTAGAAATCACGAACATGGTAAGGTGTTTTGCCAGTTACTTTATAGCCATAAGGCCCTACTTTTACATTTCCTATAGCCCAATAAGGAGCCGTAGTGTTTGTTGATACATATTTGAAAGCAACATGGATTTTTTCGCCATCAAAATCAGTAATATCAATTACATCAGTCTCAATATATTTGTTTTTAGTTGAACCTTCGTAATCAGGAAAAGGTATTTCTTCCCAAGTGGCATTATCAACATTTTCGCCGTCATAGTTGTCCGAAATTAAAATGTAGAGACTATTTGGGGCAAAGTATTCAACACCGTGCTTCATTTGAAGATAAGCATTTGTAACACCTGATAAATCAATTTCAGGTGATATCAACCAATCTTCATTAGGATTATTTTTATTTCCGTCCCAGCCTTCAATGTAAGCAGAACCATCCTCAACGGCATTAAATGACCATACCTGGCTACCTGTTTTATTAATATTTTGAAACGATTCGGCATCAGTAAAAGCATTTTCCCAAACGGGGTTAATAGCATATTCTGAATAATCAATTTTAGGCGTTACATCAGAATACATATAACTTACTTGGTAAATTGCCCCTGACGATGCAGTGTCCAGTTGTTCTTTCAAAATTTCAGGTAGTACTTTCCCGGGGCTGTAAACCGGATACAAATATCCGGCGGCATCGGTATCTTCACCTATTTCCTTAAGATCAACAGATGAAAGCTTATACACAGGTGCATCAGAATATATCAGTAAATCATCAGGTACATCTCCG
>JASMTI010000102.1:0-12368 GCA_041694375.1 Bacteroidales bacterium
GCATTCCTTGCAGAGGAACTTGATGTAAACCCAAAAGATATTCAGGCTTTGCTTATGGGCGGTCATGGGGACACCATGGTCCCACTACCACGCTACACTACCATTTCAGGCATCCCGGTAACTGAACTCATTGAAAAAGACAAGCTGGATGCTATTATCGAACGCACCAAAAAAGGTGGTGGCGAGTTGGTTAACCTGATGGGCACATCAGCATGGTATGCACCGGGTACTGCTGCTGCTCAAATGGTTGAAGCTATCGTTCTGGACCAAAAGCGTATTTTCCCATGTTGCGCATACCTCGAAGGCGAATACGGTTTAAATGACATTTACCTGGGTGTGCCTGTAAAACTTGGCCAAAATGGTATCGAAGAAATCATTGAAGTAAAGCTGAACGACGATGAAAAAGCATTGCTCGAAGGCTCTGCTAAATCGGTTAAAGGTGTTATGAATGTATTGGACGACATGAAATTGTTCGACTAAAAATATTTGATTATTTTATATCTTTAAGGCCTCTGACATTTGTCAGGGGCTTTTTTATTGGTGATATGGAACAACTGGTTTTAACAGCATCTTTTTTAGTGCCGCTAATATTATCGGCAGTATTGTTTTATAATGCCCGAAACAACCGCCCGAAACTGCTCCTTGCATTTAGCATGGTGAATGCAACAGCTGTTTTTATTGCAAACTATTTCTATTTCCTCGAAAACCTCGACATATACACATACCTGCACAGTTTACATGTAGCATTGGTGTTATTTATCTATCCTTCGATTTATTTTTACGTGGCTGATTTAACAGGGAAGCTCAGCTCGTTAAAAAAAATCTGGATACACCTCTTACCCGGAATTGCCTTTTTTGTTGCTTATTTAATATTCTTCGACCTGCACTTTGATTATAACGAACGCGTAGCTTTTCTTAGCACCTATCGCGATGAAATAACCAATGAAGCACGCTTTAGGAATGTAGAGATTACCAGGTTGTTAAATGTTGCCGTTATTGTTATACAGGTTATTGCATACAGTATTGCCATATTTAAGGGGAACAAAAGGTACAACCGACGATTAAAAAATGAATTTTCAAATGCCGAAAACCTTCAGATAAAGTGGCTATCGTGGTTTAATTCGGCCCTCATCATTGTAGCAATCATATCGGTACTTTTTTATGTTATCAATCCTTTTTCTGATGAAAACAATACTTTTTTAATTCTTTCAATGTTTGCTATTTCAGTTTTTATATGGCTTATTGGGATATGGGGGAATGCTCAGCCAAAAATGCTTTTGCCTGCTGAGCAAAAACCTTCATTGGAGGGCCAAAACGGAATTGACTATATTTACAAACAACTTGAATCGTTAATGCTCGAGAAAAAATACTATCTAAGACCCGACCTCACATTAACCGAGCTTTCTAAACTGGCCGGTACCAACCGCTCATATACATCACACGCCATTAACACACACGGAAAATCAAACTTTAGCTCGTTTGTCAACAAATACCGCGTTGAAGAAGCAAAAAAAATAATGAAAGAAAAGCCGGGCATCAAACTTGAACAAGTTGCACTTGATTCAGGTTTTGGCTCTGTTTTGTCAATGCAACGTGCTTTTACCAGACAAACCGGTTTGTCTCCCGGGAAATGGAAAACAAAGCTTCAATAAAAAACGACAGTCCGGGAACTTTGACTGCCGTTTTCCCTTATTTCTGTTTCCCAACTATTCAACCAACAAAACATATTTCATATTAACCGGGAGAGTTGCTATGGTGTCACACCCTGCATCAAGCGTAAAATCATCTTTTTTACATAGGTAGTTCCCGTCAACTCCTTCTCTTACAAATAATATCTTACCTTCTTTATTAAATTGTGGGGCATAAACATTTCGGTTGGTAATTCGCTCTTCGGTACCAACTGTATAATCAACGTAGTACAAACCGGTAGTTTTACTATCAACAAAAGCATTTTTAGAAAATGAACAATGCGGATACGAACCAATAAAGATACTTCCTATCTCATGAATCTGGCGACTGGCAAGTTCAATATATTTCTTTGTACTCCCCATGGAATATACAAGTTTTGAATAATCACTGTTTATTCCATAAATAGAACCTCCCCTTACGCCACCATCGAGACGCGTAATATTATTTGTGTCAAAGTCGTATTCTACCAAAAAAGAATAATCGGTATGATAGGACCCAAAATCGGTTCCATATCCATAAATTACAGTGTAAGCATAACGCCCGTCGGCAGAGATTGCAAAGGCTTCACCAAAAGCGCCGTTTTCGGTATCGCTGCCCTTTTCAGGTTGCGCCCCCACAAAAGCATCAGCCCCTTGTGTATAGCTATAGTCACCTGTAGACGGGTCGTACCTGAAAATTGTCGGACGGTGAAGGTCGCCATACTCTAAGCCATACCAAATGGTATAAAAGATACGGCCTTTGTTATCAATATAAATAGGCTTGAGAGAACGCACCCATGGTATCAGGTTCGTCTCAAACGGGCTGGCAGGAACAGGGCATCTTGTAATATCACCGGTTTTTACATCAAGAACTACCGGTTCCATAAAACTCTCCCAGCGCTGTGTGCTTTCTTCATCCTCAAAATTTGAAGCATCGGCGTAATAGGCAAGCTTTCCATCATGTACAAAACCGTTTTGCCATACAGAATAACTGTAAGTCTTTTGCGTAATCATATCCGTTAAGTGCGATACAGATACTTCACCCGATTTTACATCAACCTCCATCTTAGCCATGTAATCGGGCTCAGAGCTCTCGGTAAAATAACTACCCACAAAAACCAGTTTGTCACCATCCTTTTCTTCCTCCCCAAACGATATGCAAGAAGACAAAAACAATAAAACAACTGCATAAAACAATAATTTTCTCATGATCTTAATAATTTAGTTTTCAAATAAAAATACAAAAAAAAGAAACAACCATTTTTTCAATTTGTACAAAATGATATTCAATTCGTAAAAACAATGGCTATTTTTTTATTTTTGTTGTGTTGAGAAAATACTGATAATAATATCTGATGAACTATACTTTTTTTGATCTGCTGAGTTTAATCGGCTCCCTTGCTTTTTTCTTGTTTGGGATGAAACTCATGAGTGAATCCCTCCAAAAAGTAGCCGGTGATAAGATGCGACATATTTTGGGAGCGATGACCTCCAATCGCTTCAAAGGTGTTTTAACCGGCATTATAATAACAGCAATCATCCAAAGCTCTTCAGCAACCACGGTAATGGTCGTAAGCTTCGTAAACGCAGGCTTACTTAATCTTGTACAGTCGATTGGTGTTATCATGGGTGCTAATATCGGCACAACCGTAACCGCCTGGTTAATTTCACTTCTGGGCTTCAAAGTTGACATAAGCACTTTTGCCCTTCCTCTTATTGGTCTTAGCCTGCCACTCATTTTCTCAAAAGTCGCTAAACGACGCTCCATTGGTGAACTTGTTGTAGGGTTTGCGATGGTTTTCATGGGGCTCTCATACCTAAACGGCTCTGTGCCTGACATAAACAGCAACCCCGACATCCTGTCCTTTATATCTGAATATTCATCATCGGGCTTCTGGTCGATACTCTTCTTCATGTTTGCCGGAACAGTAATTACACTGGTATTGCAATCATCAAGTGCAGCCATGGCCCTTACGCTGGTCATGTGTTATAATGGCTGGATAGGTTTCGACATGGCTGTTGCAATGGTACTGGGCCAGAACATTGGCACAACCATCACGGCAAACCTGGCGGCACTGGTGACAAACTCCACGGCCAAGCAAGCAGCCATGGCACACCTGATTTTTAATGTTTTTGGAGTAATCCTTGCGCTTGTTTTTTTCAGGCCTTTTGAGAACCTCGTTTTCGGTATTATGACAGCCTTTGACATGAACCTCCCCAACATGCTCGATGGAAAAACCCTTGAAGAAGCCAACGCTGCCATGCCCCTAGCGCTTTCGATTTACCACACTGTTTTTAACCTTACCAACACACTCATCCTCATATGGTTTGTCCCGTCCATTACAAAAATTGTAAAACGTATTATCCGGTCGAAAGACGAAGACGATGTGATATTTAAACTTCACTATATCAATACAGGGCTGCTAAATTTTGATGAACTTTCGGCACTACAGGCCCGCAAAGAAATTGATGTCTTTATGCAACGCACTGCCCGGATGTATAATATGGTAAAGGACATGCTGGATGAAGATAAATCTAAAAAACTTGAAAAAACATTCGCACGGGTTGAGAAATACGAGCAAATAGCCGACCGCATGGATGAAGAAATTGTAACATTTCTCACTCAGATTACCCGTAGTGATGTGAGTAAAAAGACATCGACACAAGCCAGTGCCATGATTAAACTGGTTAGCCGCATTGAAAGCATTAGCGACTCATGCTACATTATGGCTCAACAAATTATGATGTCGAAAAATAAAAAAACACGCTTAAATGATGAGATGGTAAAAAATCTAAAAAACATGTTCGATGAAATAGATGTCGTCATCAATAAATTAAACACCACCCTGGAAGACAAATCCAAAAATATTTTTGTAGAAAGCGAACGTCATTATCGCGATAAAATTAAAAATGAAGTTGAAAAACTTAACATCGAGCACCTGAAGGCCATAAAAAAAGGCAACTACAAATATAAAGTGGGGATCATATACTGCGATTTGTTCACCGAACAAGGCTTGTTGGCCGACCATTGTTACCACTCTCTCAAATACATTGATGAGTTAAATGCATCGTAACTTTTTTTATTTGCAGCTACACTTTAAAACACAAAGGGCTATTGCATTTTATCTAATACGCCAGGAACAATAATCGTATCTGTATCGACATAATACGAAACAAAATGCCCCATTATGCCAGTGGGCATGTTTGAAACCGGATTGCCCGGCGCTATCGAGTTAAATGAACCATTGACATTCTCGCTTAATGTTGAATAAAAATCATATGTATCTTTAGTGAGATGCCTCAATTCTACAAGAACAGTATCCCCAACTGCAAAATTACGATAATAAACAGGCATCGAAATAACATCATTCTTGCCAAAGGAATCGTCAACTAAATAGTACTCCACCATTTTGGGCACCCCCAGTTCACGAACAAACAAACGGAAATAATTATCTTCGTTAACCGGATCCTCAACTTCAACAAATGCATTAAGGCTATCGGCACCAAAAAAAGGATTTGGCACAAATTGCACGTTCATTACATCTACCTTTCGAGGCATCTTTGTGTTAACTGAAATATTATTTTTATTAGTAATAATTTTCAGCACATAGTCGCTTTCAGGCTGTGCAACCCAGTTATGCGAAAGGAAAACACCGTTTTCATTAACCTTTAATTGCTCAGTGCCTCCCAATTCGTCAGCGATAATAACAGTTGCACTATCGGTCCGGGTATATTCAGGTTCAGTATAAAAACCCTGGCTATACGAGAGAGAGACTTTTAACGCATGGTGCTCATTGCTCAAAACAGCTTCAACAACCAACCTGCGATCTGCTTCATCGAGGTCGAGCACTACCTCTTCTTCACACGAGTAAAGCAAGGACAATATACTGATAAGTAAAAGAATTTTTTTCGAAACCATATCCTAAAATTTAAAGTTCCAGCTAATTGATGGTATTGCCGAAAATAAATAAATCATTGTTGTTTTAGTTTGATCAGGATTGTCTTCATCCTGGCCAAAAACATAGCTATATGGATTTTTCCGCGCATAGGCATTGTAAACCGAGAAGTTCAGTTCAGAACGTGTGCGCTTTGTTTTCGACAACAACCATGTTGCGCCCAAATCCAACCGGTGATAATCGGGCATGCGGTACCCATTACGCCCTGTATACAAATTGGCAATAGTACCGTCAATATAATACTTCCCGGTAGGTAAAGTAACAGCTGTACCGGTATTGTAAACCCAGTTGGCAGAAATAGTCCATTGTGGCGATATTTTGTATATACCTACAATTGAGATATCATGAAGACGGTCTTGCCGGGCCGGATACCACTGGTTTTTATTAATTCCTTCAATTTTTTTCTCTGAACGTGAAAGGGTGTACGAAAACCAACCGGTAAAATCACCCAATGATTTTTCAAATAGAAATTCAATACCATAAGCACGCCCTTTGCCGTATAAAAGTTCACCTTCAGCTTTCTCATTAAGCAGTAAACTGGCACCTGTACGGTAATCAATCTGGTTCTGCATATTTTTATAGTATGCCTCAACCGACAATTCATATTCATTGTCAGAAAAATTCCGAAAAAAACCAATACTAACCTGATCGGCTACCTGAGGTTTTATATTTACACTGCTGGGTGTCCAGAAATCAACCGGGGTACCGGCCGATGAATTCTGTAAAAGGTGGATGTTCTGTGTCATTCGGTTAAAGCCAACCTTCACGCTAGTTTTTTCGTTAAAAATATAGGTTAGTGCCAAGCGGGGTTCCATATGAAAAAAGCGGTTATAGTGCTCCCCCTTTTGATAAGATGCAGAATCAACGACATTACCTTCGATGTCAAATTCATATTCTGTTCCTTCACCATAACGGTAAAAATACGAAGCCCTCAAACCGTAATGCATCGAGAGCCGTTCGCCTAATGTAACTTCATGTGAAACATAAGCAGCCATTTCTGTACCATGCTTTTCGGGAACATCAATAACCTGCGCTTTGTTTTGCAACGATATGGTTTCAAGATTTCCGGGTTTAAACTTGTAATCGTTTGCTTCAAAACCAAAATGAAAAGTATTTTCAGGGGTCACGTAGTAGGTGAACTTTTGCTTGAACGTATTTCCCATAAGTCCGGCACTTAAATCAAAAGCAAAATCAAAATCAGCACTTGTTTTATAATTATAGTCGTTAAATAGCAACGATGTACTACTAAACATTTTTTGCGAAAAAACATGCGTATAACGCAATGTTGCCACTTTATTTCCCCAATCAAAACCAAACATCGAAGTTTTAAGGGCATCACGCCCCATGTACCCCGAAAGGTACAAGCGATCACGGTCTCCCAGTTCGATATGGGTTTTCAGGTTTAAATCGTAAAAGTAAAGCTTACTTTCTTTCAGGTTTTCATTTTCCGACAACAATAAAAATAAGTCGGCATAAGTGCGCCTCCCCGACAACAGAAACGAGCTGCCGTTTTTAGCAAGGGGACCTTCGATGGTTAGCCGGCTCGATATAAGCCCAATGCCCCCGCTGGCAGTGAAACGCTCGGAGTTACCCTCGCGCATGTTCACATCAAGCACCGATGAAGCCCTGCCACCATATTGTGCCGGCACCCCGCCTTTATAAAGTTTTGCATTGCTAATGGCATCGGAGTTGAATACCGAGAAGAAACCCAACAAATGCGAAGGGTTGAAAACGGGTGCATTATCAAGCAGAACCAAATTTTGATCGGCCTGTCCGCCCCGCACAAAAAAACCCGAACTACCTTCGCCTGCAGAATTAACCCCGGGCATCAATTGTATTGTTTTCAAAATATCCTGCTCACCAAAAATTACCGGTATGGCCTTCACTACTTTCGGGTCGAGCTTTACGGTGCCCATTTCGGTACTTGTAACATTTTGGTTTAATGCCTCAGTACGTACCACAATTTCCTGAATTTCTTCACTCGTGGATTTCAGGGCCACATTATACTTTTGCTGCCTGCTTAGGTTTAAGGTTAATGTTTCTTCAGCAAACCCTAAAAATGAATAGATAAACGTATATTCGCCTTTGGGCAGACTTAACGAGTAAAAGCCATACGTATTGGTTGCCGTACCCCGCCCCAGTTCCTCAATATAAATAGTTGCACCAATCAAATCCTCACCAGTTTCGGCATTGGTTATACGCCCCGATAGTGTGACATTTTCCTGTGAAAAAAGAAATATAACCTGAAATAAGAGCAGTATGGATAATATGTGTCGCAAATCGGTATTGTTTAAAAATGTAAATTTAAAATATAGACAAACCAAAACACAAAAGGTTTTGAATTTTTGATTTCTTTTAACATCAATTACAAAATTCCAAGTCAAAAAAGCCTGCATCGTTGACAATGCAGGCTACAGAAAAGTATTCTAAATACATATAATGTGCTTTTAGTACAAAATCGGCATAATTTTAGGTTCGCTCAAAAGCATACCGGGCCGCTCGGTTTTAACTTTCTCAACAGCATCCTCAATTTGTTCGAGCGAACAGGGCATCGTAGCAACCGAAAATGTTGCCTTTTCACCATTGTGCCTGTTGTGGCTCACCGTGTCAATATTAATATCTTTATCACCAATGGCCGTCGTAATGAAACCTGTAGTGCCCGGCATATCAGCAGTGTGGAATGTAATAAGATATGGAAAAACAAACTGGCGTGCATCGGCAAATTTCAACTTCTGGCGGTTGTTTGTATTCCGCATTTTTTCACCATAACGAGCGATGAAAACAATATCAGAAACAATTGACATGGCCGTTTCGGTAGATCCGGCACCTTCACCTACCAGAATATGTTTCCCCGAATAGTTTGCATTAACACGAACGGCATTGGTTGCACCGTTTACCCCCGAAAGGAAATTGCTGTTTTTCACCATCATGGGGCGGACGGTTGCAAAAATATCGCCATTAACCTTTTTGGCGTAACAAATCAATTTAATCTTGGCATCAATTTCGTTTGCAAAATCAATGTCCTCTTTCTTAATATTTTCAATTCCGGTAATTGCCAGGTCATCCATCGACACATCAATGCCGTATGCAAGTTTCATCAGCAGGATGATTTTATGCCCGGCATCACCGCCATTAATATCTAGCGCGGGGTCAGCTTCGGCAAACCCGCTCTCCTGTGCAAGCTTAAGTGCTGCCTTAAAACCAAGCCCTTCGTTTTGCATGCGGCTCAGGATGTAATTGCTCGTTCCATTCATAATCCCAGATATGGAAAGAATTTTATCACCCGTGAAAGTTTCTTTTATGGTTTTAATAATTGGGATCGCACCACACACAGCCGCTTCAAAACCAATTTTCACACCTTTCTTTTCAGCTGCCTCAAAAATATCGGCCCCACGTTCGGCCAACATGGCTTTATTGGCCGTAACAAGGTGCTTGCCCGAGTTTACCACATCAAGGCAAAGCTGGTGTACAAAATCGCTGGTGCCCCCTATGGTCTCAACTACCAAATCGATATCACCAGAGGCAATAACATCTTTAATTGCTTCCGACGCCTCAACAATAGAAAGCTCTTTGCCCCCGCCATAAAATTTATCAAGTGGTATGTTAAAACGCTTAGATGCCGCATCGGGATTGATCTCTACAATCGTTTTTAACTCCAGCTCAGAGTCGGCCCTTTCCTGTAACTGTTCATTCATATCTGCAAGGATGGTGGCAACCCCGCCACCTACGGTACCACACCCTAATATTGCTATATTCAGTTTTTCCATTGTTCAAATTATTTTTAAAGTGCCGAAATATAACAATTTTAAGCTGTTTAATAATAGTTTTATCACCATGCATTGAAAAATGCGTCAAATTTTAAGTAAATCATCTATTGCATAATTTTACTATTTATGAATACAATGCATCTTGTCAATCATTAAAAAAAAACGAGCTCCATTCATAACAAGAATCAAGACGTTCATCAAAGCAAAATGCACTTTCATCAAACACCCGCTAAAATATTTGAACTGACTGTATTTCATACATATATTTGCAGTATAAATTTAAACGAACACACAAAAACACACCGTTATGATCTCAATTTTAATAGCAGCAGGAATTTTTTTAATGGCAGTAGCAGTTGCTTTTTATAATGAATCAAAAAGCTCAAAGCAAACGCGATAAACATAGTGCCATTTTTTTGCATTTTTAATTACTCAAATCTTTTTGAGTTTTCTCATATATACACCTCTGCCGAAGAGGTTTTTTTATGCCTGAAATTTTACACGCCTCAACATTTTTTTTACTAACCCCCATCTCCAGAATTCAGAAGTTGAAATTTCATAACAAGAATCATGACGTTCGTCAAAGCAAAAAGCACTTTCATCAAACATACCCGGAAATATTTGAACTGACTGATTTTCATGCTTATATTTGCAGTACAAATTTAAACTAACATACAAAAAACAACGTTATGATTTCAATTTTAATAGCAGCAGGAATTTTTTTAATGGCAGTAGCAGTTGCTTTTTATAATGAATCAAAAAGCTCAAAGCAAACACGATAAACAAGATACGCCCTGTTAAGTAAGATATACATCATCTTAATTTTTTCATTTAACATAAGCCTCATTTCATGAGGCTTTTTTTGTGCCATAGAAAAACTAAAATCGTTACTTTTACACTTTCTTATTTATAACGTTGTCCTGAATTGAAGACTAAATGGAAAGAATGATTGTTTACCCGAATGCAAAAATCAATATCGGCCTGGACATACTCCGTAAAAGGGAGGATAATTTTCATGACCTTGAAAGCCTGTTTTACCCTATTCAGCTTTGTGATATACTTGAAGTAATGCCTTCCGATAGTTTTTCTTACTCGCAAAGCGGGATTTCAATAGCAGGTGATATTGAAGATAATTTAGTGGTGAAAGCTTTCAGGCTGCTACAGAAATCACACAAATTACCTGAAGTAAAAATCCACTTGCACAAACAAATACCCTTTGGTGCCGGCCTGGGCGGCGGTTCTTCCGATGCTGCATTTATGCTTTCTGCGTTGAACGATATTTTTGAGCTTTGCATAAGCAGGCAGGAGCTAAAAGAAAAAGCAGCAGAATTAGGCAGCGACTGCCCTTTTTTTATCGAAAACACCCCCATGTTGGCTAGTGGCAGGGGCGAAATTTTAAAACCCCACCCTGTTTCATTAAGGGGCATGAACCTTGTTCTGGTAAAACCCGACATAGCGGTTTCAACAGCCGGAGCATATGCGGGCATTAGTCCCGCTGTGCCTCAAAACAAGTTGGAAAATCTATTGCAAGAACCGGTAAGCACATGGAAAGACAACATTAGCAACGATTTTGAGAAAAGCGTTTTTCAGAAATATCCTGAAATAAAAACCATAAAAGAAAAGCTTTGCACCATGGGGGCCGAATACGCGGCAATGTCGGGCAGCGGCTCTTCTGTATTTGGACTTTTCAAACATCGCCCCGAAAATATCAACCCGAATTTTAAAGGATGCTTTGTTCATACCGAAATGCTGCTTTACTAACCGCTCTGTTTGGCTTTACCTCTGCGCTAGGATAAGCCTGATACAAAAAACACCAGAGCGCGCAAGAGGGCGCAGAGGTGTTTTCCACAGATTTTCACATATTAACACAGGTTGATTTTTCCTTGCGGCAAACGTGAGGCACCTGCAAGTGTAGGGATGGCAACAAATGGTGTTTATGTTCGGGGAGTCAGCAATGGCCAGTTCACTGCCGGTATGGCAGCCTTTGTCGAACAGGGCTGTAAATGTTATGCACAGGCATTTTATTCAGAATAATAATATTTTACTATTGGGCCTGAAACCCAAAATTATTCTCAACATCCCAACTAAAATCTGTCACATCAACTAATCCGTTTTTGAACCGTACATCTTTAAACATATTTGAATCAAATATTAAATTTGATAGAAGAAGGGATAAGTCGTACGTAAATTCTTGCTTTATTAAATTTATCCATTTATCATTTCTCCAAACGTATTTTATTAACTTTCTAATAGTTCAGAGCAATTATCCAGAATGTAAACAATGTCCTCAAAATCATGGCTTTGTCGTAAATCATTACCTCCACGTCCATTATGGGCTTCAATTTTAGCTGCTAAATAATATTCAGGAGTAAACACAAAAATTTCGGTTCCATCTGAAAGAGTTTTAGAAATCTTATTTTCAATCCCATCCTCATACCAGCTATTGCCACGGTCTATATAGTCTCCCAACAAAATAAGCTTGTCATTTTTGCCCAGTTGGATGTTACTCTCAATTAATTCTTTCAGAGAATCAAAACACCCGTGGATATCACCGATAGCAAAAAGTCGTTTCATGCTAGCAGTGTTTTGAGCGTTGGCAAAGATTGCATTCTTTTGCAAATTTGGTCTGTGGGCTGATTTGCGCTATTTGCAAATTGTGTGCAATGTGCGTGGGCTTCCTAACTGTCCCGAAGGGCAGAAGCGGGTTGGTAAAAACTAATTTTTTCTTGCACCAACCTTTAATCAATGAGACAATATAATCATTCCATTTTTCAATATTCGTTTCGGTCTTTTTGCCTTGTACACAACGTTTACGTGTAAGATTAGGCGCGGTTTTCGTGCATCGTTCCAGTCAGCATACACACCGGAGTTGAAGCGGGGCAGGGGGCTGAAATTACGCACTTCGCCAGCGCTTAATTTTACACATTGTTACCAACCATAGTTAATCATTTTATCCAATTGAGATGTTTAAATGTTTT
>JASMTI010000103.1:0-14058 GCA_041694375.1 Bacteroidales bacterium
AAGGAGCGTAACGTTTTTGTTGTACTTGTTGATCGAAATAACCGATTAATGGTTGAAGGCGAGTTAACACGGGTAGAGGACTTAAAGGATAAGACCAAAGAATTTCTTACAAACCCGATGAATGATGAGAACCTTCCTGAAAAAGAAGTTAAGGAGATTCCATATTTTGGGCCTTACGAAGTGCTGACAAAGAGTTCTGTAATATCGTTACAAAACGATGTTGGTACAACCTACGGTACATATATTGCTGTTCAGAATGAGTTGATTGCTGCAATTAATGAATTGCGTGAAGAGATGGCTCAAAATAAATTTGGTAAATCATTTAAAAATCTGAATGATGATCAGCAGGATGCCATTAAGGAAATTTACCCGCAGAAGATATCGGAAGCTGAACCTAAAAAAATAGGAGGAAGATAATATGTCAAAATTTAGAAAAGACGAAGGAAAAGAAACTCCTGCTATTTCTACAGCATCTTTGCCTGATATTGTATTTATGTTGTTGTTCTTCATCATGGTTTCTACTACCATGAGGGAAACTACAATGAAAGTAAAAGTTTCTCTGCCTGAGGCAACAGAAATTTCAAAACTTGAGAAGAAATCTCTTGTGAGTTATGTCTATGTTGGTCCGCCACAAAGGCAGTACATCTCGCAGTTAGGTAGTGAGCCCAGGATTCAGCTCAACGATGAGTTCGCGAAAGTTGGTGATATAATCGATTTTGTAGAATCTGAACGTCAGGCAATGGACGAGAACGAGCGTAAGCAAATGATTGTATCGTTAAAAGTAGATGAATATACAAAAATGGGTATTGTTACAGATATAAAGCAGGAGTTGCGTAAAGCTGCAGCTTTACACATTAACTACTCTTCACGCAAGGGAAAAGAGAATTAGTAGAAAATAATTTTGAAAACAATATAAAGGGTGGCTAACAAGCCACCCTTTGTTGTTTATTTAGGGTGTGTAATAGAATAAACTACCCAAAGGTGTGTCATCAGTTAGGGTATAAGAGTCTTAGAAATATTTGTCAGATAACTTAATTCATTACACACCCTTAACCTTTTTGAATCCTTCTTGTTTTAAAACAAATGCTGATCGCGACGGGATGTAGAGCCTTAGATAATGTTGAGTTGTTTCAGTAGGGATTGTATAATATGTTATCCGTTCGTCTATCCGGTCAAAACCACCAAAAACACCCGAGTCGGTATTGAGCACGACATTATATTTTGATGGCTCAAGTGGTATTCCGTAATTGGTAAATGATTGTGTGGGGTTAAAATTAAAGATGAACAGGTAGCCGCCACGTTTGTAAACAAGCACCTGATCGGCTTTATTCTCCCATATTTTATATACTTCAGGTATTGCCAGCAGGTTGTTCGTATGTATGAGTTGTATCATCTCACGGTCAAAATCTTTTAACCAATGATACTTTAGATCATTATTGTCGGCAAGGCTCCAAAGCCTTCGTGCATGTTTGTACGACCAATTGTTTCCTTCGCGGGGAAAGTCGATCCACTCGGGGTGGCCAAATTCATTTCCCATGAAGTTGAGATATGAACCCCCGGCACAGCTTGCCGTAATAAGCCGGATCATCTTATGCAGTGCGATGCCACGGTCAACCGTTAAATTAGGCTGATCCTTACGCATGCTGAAATACATTTCTTTGTCAATCAACCGGAAGATAATGGTTTTATCACCAACCAGTGCCTGATCATGGCTTTCGGCATAATTTACCACTTTTTCATCGTCACGGTGGGCGGTCATTTGGTGAAAGATGTCCCCTACTTCCCATTCTTCATCCTTTTTTTCTTTTATAAGCTTTATCCAATAGTCGGGTACGCCCATGCTCATGCGATAATCAAAGCCAAAACCACCCCATGCAATTGGTGCAGCCAAGCCGGGCATACCACTAACATCTTCGGCAATCGATAGTGCCCCTGGTTTGAATTCCTGAATAAGTTTGTTGGCAAGTATAAAATAAATAACCGCGTCATAGTCGAGGTTAGGCGAGAAATAATCGTCATAGCCTGAAAAGGCCTTTTCAAGTCCGTGGTCAAGATATAGCATGCTGGTCACACCATCAAAGCGGTAGCCGTCAAACTGGTATTCGTCAAGCCAGAAGCGAATGTTTGAAAGTAAAAAATGCAGCACCTCGTTTTTACTGTAGTTAAAGCAATATGAATCCCATGCAGGGTGTAAGCCCCTGCCGCCATCGTGGAAAAACTGGTACTGTGTACCATCAAATTTCCCCAGGCCTTCAACTTCGTTTTTTACGGCATGCGAATGAACCAAGTCCATTATTACAGCAATATCCATATTGTGTGCCTCGTCAATAAGTTTCTTGAGTTCATCGGGTGTCCCAAATCTTGATGATGGCGCAAAAAAGCTTGAAACATGGTATCCAAAGCTTCCGTAGTAGGGGTGTTCGGGAATCGCCATCAATTGGATAACATTGTAGCCGGCTTCTTTTATCCGGGGTAGAATTTCTTTCCTGAATTCATTGTAAGTGTGAACCCGCTCTTCTTCGCCCGCCATCCCGATATGAGCTTCATAAATAAGCGGAGCTTCGTTTTTCCGCCTGTACTTTTTGTTCTTCCACCGGTATTTTTTTGGCGGGTCCCAAACCTGGGCATTGAAAATATTGGTCTTGTTGTCCTGTACAACACGTTGTGCCCATGCCGGTATCCGTTTACCTTCGCCACCTTTCCACTTTAAGTGTAGTGCGTATAAATCTTCATGTTGCAGAAAATCTTCTGATATTTTAAGCTCCCATTTACCATTTTCTAAGGCTTCGAATGCATATTCAGGTTGAGGTGACCAATTACTGAACTCACCAATTAAATAAATTTCAGTAGCATTTGGCGCCCATTCCCTGATGAACCAGTTGCCATTCTCCTTATGCATCCCAAAGTATCGGTGCCCCTGGGCAAAATCGCTTAACGTTTGCTTACCGCAAAGTTCTTGCTCTTTATTTTTTGAAAGGTTTTGTAACGTTTCGTATATTTCGGAATATGGCTTTAACCACGGGTCAATTTCGGTAATGTGCAGGTTCTTCATCGTGTACTTTTTTAGTTTAGTCTAAAGTATGAATTTATAACCATCTTTAGGCAGGCAACAACAAAAAAATATAAAAAGTTTAGACGAAATAAAGCCATTAGTTTTGCCGTGCTATATGTTTTTCAGCAATAATTTTAAATCATCGGGTGTATCAATGCCTATGTTGGGGTGGTCTGTTGTTGCGACCTTAATTTTGTACCCGTTCTCGAGCCAGCGGAGTTGTTCTAATTTTTCAGATTTTTCGAGTGGTGTTTGCGCTAATTTTGTGATTTGTGTTAACGTTTCTGCGCGGTATGCGTATAGTCCCATATGTAACAAATAGGGGTGATTGTCTAACCATTCACTTTCATTATTGTCGCGTTGAAAAGGTATGGCTTGCCGGCTGAAGTAAATCGCGTACCCGTTAATATCGCAAACAAGCTTAACTTTGTTAGGGTCAAAAAGGATATCGGAAGTACGAACAAGGGTTGCCAGTGTTGCAATGTGTGTTTGTGGATCATTGAAACATTGCAAAAGTTTTGTAAGGTGCTCGTGTTTAACAAAAGGCTCGTCGCCCTGTATATTTACAACAATGTCGAAGGGGTTGTCCTTTCTAATTATTTCAGCAGCTTCAGCACACCGGTCGGTGCCACTTTTATGGTTGGTTGAGGTTAAAATGGCCTTGCCGCCAAATTTATGGACAGTGTCGGCGATTCTTTCATCATCGGTGGCTACAAATACGGCATCCATAATTTGGTTACTGCGTTCGTAAACATGTTGAATCATGGGCTTTCCCCCAATCATGGTAAGAGGTTTCCCGGGGAAACGGGTAGATGCATACCGGGCCGGTATAATTGCAATTGCCTTCATAGTATAATTTAAATGTATTGGAATAATCTGGTCATTGTTGATTTTACAAAGATAATAAAAGGTGGCGACGGCCTTTCTTATAACTTTTAATGCTGCCAAATAAATACGATTCCTTAAAAACAATTAATTTAATCGTATGAAAATTGTAACTTTGTCAGTTAATTCGGAAATAATAGCATAAAAAAATATGATAGATATACAGTTAATAAAACAACGTTTTGGTATTATTGGTAATTCACCGGTTTTAAACCGTGCAATAGAGGTTGCTGTGCAGGTTGCCCCAACCGATTTGTCGGTGCTTATTACCGGCGAGAGCGGTGTTGGTAAAGAAGTGTTTCCACAGATTATTCATCAATTTTCGGTCCGGAAACATGGTAAGTATATTGCTGTTAACTGTGGGGCCATACCCGAGGGAACCATCGACTCGGAATTGTTTGGACACATGAAAGGCTCGTTTACCGGCGCTTTATCAGACCGGAGAGGATATTTTGAAGAGGCTGACGGGGGCACAATTTTTTTGGATGAAGTTGGGGAGCTGCCTTTGGCAACCCAGGTCCGCCTGCTCAGGGTGCTTGAGGCTGGTGAATATATAAAGGTGGGATCATCGCAGGTGCAAAAAACAAATGTGCGTGTTGTTGCCGCTACCAATATCGATATTATAAAAGCCATTAGTGAAGGTCATTTTCGCGAAGATTTATATTATCGTTTAAATACGGTGCCGGTTGTGGTGCCCCCTTTGCGGGAGCGGAAAGAAGATATCAACCTTCTTTTCAGGAAGTTTGCACACGATTTTGCCGAACGTTACCGTATGCCTACCATAAGGCTTGAAGATGAAGCCAAGCATGTGCTAAACACTTATCAATGGCCGGGTAATATCCGCCAGTTAAAAAATATTACTGAACAAATTTCTGTTATTGAGCAGGAGCGCATAATAGATGGGGCTACAATAAGAAGCTATTTGCCACATTTTCATGAACATCAGTTGCCGGCTATTTATAAAAACACCGGTGAAAATACATTTTCATCGGAGCGTGAGATTTTGTACAAAGTGCTTTTTGACATGAAAAAAGATATGACCGATTTGAAAAAACTTGTATTTGACCTCATGCAAAGCGAAGGGGCCGACAAGCAACTAAAAAATGATAATGCCCGGATTATTAATAAGTTGTACGAAGAGGATAAAGATGATTTTAGTGTAGATCATTATGCCCAGCCCGAAAATGTTTATCCACAGGTGCCGGTAATACACAAAAATCAAATTGATGATGAACAGCATATCGAAGATACCGAAGAGTATGTTGAAGAATCGCTGTCGCTTGAAAAGCATGAGAAAGAACTAATAGAAAGAGCCCTTGAGAAGCATCATCGAAAACGAAAAGATGCAGCCAAGGAGTTGGGGATATCGGAGCGGACATTGTATCGTAAAATTAAAGAATACAACATAAATTAACAGCTGATGAAGCACGTGAAATACATACACATTTTTATTTTTTTATTGGTTTTAATGACCGGCTGCTCAGTGAAATACTCTTTCACTGGTGCCTCAATCTCACCAATGGTGAAAACATATACAATTTATGATTTTCCGAACCGGGCAAAATTGGTAAACCCAACATTAAGCGACTATTTTGAAGAGCAAATGCGCGATAAATTTACGCGCCAAACCAGTCTCGATTATGCCAATTCTGATGGTGATCTTGAGTTTGAGGGCACAATTGAAGGTTACGATGTTAAGCCGGTGTCGGTGCAGGAAGGCGATATCGCGGCCCAAAACCGCTTGACCATACGTATCAAGGTGAAGTTTACAAACAACCAGGACCCTGAACAAAATTTTGAATCGGAATTTTCAGCATACGAAGATTTTAGTAGTCAGTACATTATTACCGATGTAGAAGATCAGCTTGTTGAATCGATTATTGAAAAAATTGTAGATGATATTTTTAATAAGTCAGTAGCAAATTGGTAGAGGTGACAAAAGATCAATTCATAGAATATATCAGGCAACCGTCGTCACTTGATGAAACCACGGTTGATAGCTTAACGCAGCTTATAAGTGATTATCCTTACTTCCCGGTACTGCGAATGTTATACTTGCGTAACTTGAAAAATATTGGCAGTCATCTGTTTGAACAGGAACTAAGAGGGCAGGCGGTATTTATACCCGATCGGAAAATATTATTTAAATACCTGAATTATAATGATAGTGAAGAACCGTTCAGGCTGTTGGATTTGCCCGGTAAAACAGAGGTGGAAAATATCGTACAGAGAGCAAATCAGTCGTCACCCAACGATATCGATGCTTTAATCAATTCCTATTCGGCATCGTTTGATTTGCAAAAACAAGTTGAGGCAGAACCACAGTTGGACCCTAATAACCTGATCGACCGTTTTATTATGGGGAGCCCTGACAAAATAAGGACCGGTATGCCGGAGAGAAAAGCATCAGGTAAGAGTGGGGAAGATGATGGGGAGAAGGTTGACGATGGGCTTATAAGTGAAACATTGGCGGAGATTTATATGGCTCAGGGACTTTATGATGAAGCATTAAAAGCTTATGAGAAATTAAGTTTGAAAATCCCGGAAAAAAATAGTTACTTTGCGACTCAAATTGAAAAAATTAAAAATTTAATATCTAAAGATTCATAAAATGTATACGCTTGCAATTGTACTCATATTTATTGTTTGCCTTCTGTTGGTTCTTATTGTACTGGTACAAGAGTCAAAAGGTGGAGGTTTAGCATCAAGCTTTTCTGGAAATAATCAAATAATGGGGGTTCGTCGAACCAGCAATTTTTTGGAAAAAGCAACATGGTGGCTGGCTGGTCTTTTATTGGCATTGTGTGTATTTGCAAGTGCTACAATAGACCGTCAGGAAATTCAACAAGAATCAGTCATTGGTGAACAGATTCAAAATGCAGTTGACCCCAATGCGGTTCCAAATTTTCCAACCTCACCGGCCGAGGTTGAAGCTGCCGGAGAAGAAACACAAACAGTTCCGGCCACTGAGCCCGAAACTGACGAAGAGTAGAGCATAAAACTTTTCAAAAATAACTAAAAGGTGTCTTGTCATTCAAGATGCCTTTTTTGTATAGTGGCTGTCAGTGTGGCAGTTTATTTGGTGTGTAACTTGTTGTTTTTCTGTGCTTTTTTAATTTTATTGATGTTATTCCTGACATCTGTGACTGATGTTTTGATTCATTTTGGCAGAAAAATTGTTTGGCATAAATTCTGATATAGCGAAGGCTGTTACTATGAATTAATAACTTTAAAATAGAAAGAAAATGTCAGAATTAAAAGGTAGAATACTTGCAGGAAAAATCCTGGTAGAGCCAATGGCTGCTGAAGAGAAAACAGCAAGCGGGATTATCATACCCGATTCGGCTAAAGAAAAGCCACAAGTTGCTAAAGTAGTGTTGGTTGGCGAATCGAAAAAAGATGAGCCAATGGAAGTTAAAATTGGAGACACGGTTTATTATGGCAAGTATGCCGGAACGGAACTCAACATCGACGAAACCGATTATCTTTTACTTTCACAAAATGATGTACTGTACATTGCATAATTTCAAAAACATTAAAATTTTAAGATATGGCAAAAGAAATTAAATTCAATATTGAAGCACGTGATTTGCTCAAAAAAGGGGTCGACCAACTTGCCGACGCAGTTAAAGTTACATTGGGGCCTAAAGGACGTAATGTAATTATTGACAAAAAATTTGGTGCTCCACAAATCACTAAAGATGGTGTAACAGTTGCAAAAGAAGTTGAACTGTCAGATTCATTTGAGAACATGGGTGCTCAAATGTTAAAAGAGGTAGCATCAAAAACCGGAGACGATGCGGGAGATGGAACTACAACTGCAACCGTTTTAGCACAGTCGATTGTTAACGTTGGATTGAAAAACGTTACGGCCGGTGCTAACCCTATGGATTTAAAACGGGGTATTGACAAAGCTGTTGCCAAAGTGATCGAGAGCATTAAAGAGCAATCGGAGAATGTTGGCGACGACTTCAGCAAAATTGAGCAGGTAGCCCGCATTTCTGCCAATGGTGACGAAACTATTGGTAAGCTCATTGCGAAGGCAATGGAAAAAGTGAATAAAGAAGGGGTAATTACCGTTGAAGAGGCTAAAGGTACTGATACTACTGTTGAAGTAGTAGAAGGTATGCAATTTGACCGTGGTTATATTTCACCTTACTTTATTACCGATACTGAAAAGATGGAAGCTGACCTGGCTGATCCTTTTATTCTTATCCACGATAAGAAAGTAAGCGCTATTCAGGATATCCTTCCTATTTTGGAGCAAACAGCCAAGGCTGGCCGTCCGTTAATGATTATTGCCGAAGATGTTGATGGTACCGCATTGAGTGGATTAGTGGTTAACAAACTCCAGGGTACAATTAAAGTATGCGCTGTTAAAGCACCAGGGTTTGGTGACCGTCGTAAAGAAATGCTCGAAGATATTGCTGTATTGACCGGAGGCACTGTTGTTACCGAAGAAAAAGGCATGAAGCTGGAAGATGTAACCATCGAAATGCTTGGACAAGCCGAAAAAATCTCGGTTGACAAAGAAAATACAACTATTGTTGCCGGTAAAGGTGAGCAGGAGCTAATTGATGCCCGTGTAAGCCAAATTAAGAAGCAAATTGAAGCCACTACATCTGACTACGATAAAGAAAAACTGCAAGAGCGTTTGGCCAAGTTGGCCGGCGGTGTAGCCGTGCTTTACGTAGGTGCTGCTTCTGAAGTTGAAATGAAAGAAAAGAAAGACCGTGTTGACGATGCCCTTCATGCAACACGTGCTGCTGTTGCCGAAGGTATTGTGCCTGGTGGTGGTATTGCATACATCAGGGCTATCGCTGGTTTAGAAAAACTCGAAGGCGAAAATGACGACGAAAATACAGGTATCGAGATTGTTAAACGTGCAATTGAAGAGCCTTTGCGTCAAATTGTTGCCAATGCAGGTAAAGAAGGTGCCGTCATTGTTCAGCGAGTTAAAGAAGGAACAAATGATTTTGGTTATAACGCACGCGTTGATGAGTACCAAAACTTGTACGAATCAGGTGTTATCGACCCTGCCAAAGTTACACGCATTGCCCTTGAAAATGCAGCATCAATTGCAGGTATGTTCTTGACAACCGAATGTGTATTGGTTGAAGCAAAAGAAGACGAACCTGCGGGTGGTGGCATGCCGGCTGGTGGAATGGGCGGCGGAATGCCCGGGATGATGTAAAAAATCAATGACCCAATATATTTAAAAAGCTCTGCATTTGCAGGGCTTTTTTTGTATCACGATTTTTCTTTACTCAGTAATTTGTACCGCTCACTAAATTTATCGTACCGTTCACACATTCTATTTGATTATCTGATTTATTATTGCCAATTTCGAAATGGATTTATTAATCTATTGTGTAATAATTCTAAGTTGCTCATTTCTCTTTGATCTGTGATTTTTTTCTCCCAGAGTTGTTCCCCACAAAGCAACTTGACCTATAAATTTAACATAACAGCATGAGCAACGCCCGGCATTCCTGCCGGGTTTTTTGCTTCCGGTTTTTGTCGATGTTTTATTTAGAAAAGACTGTTCCCGTTACGTAATTTATTAATGAGTTCGGCAAGGCTCAGGTTAATGCGGGGGATGCGCACTTTTCTTTTACCTTTTTTATCCTGTTGTTTTGGGCTGCTGAAATAAATTTCGTCAATGATATGATTGTAGCGCTCGGCCAGTACGTTTCGCTTTAACTTTAATGTTGGCGACATTTCGCCGGTATCGGGCGACCATTCATCAGTAATCAACTTATAGCGTTTAATAACCTCAAATTCACCTAACGATTTATTTATTTCCCCTACATCTTTACGAATAGCAGTAATAACCTCGGGTTGTAGCAGTATCTCGTCTTTGGTTATGTTATTGTCAATGCCTTTTTGCTTGAGCCAGTCTTTTATGTATGAAAAGGCAGGGACTATTATTGCAGATGCAAATTTTTCGTTTTCGCCTACAACCATTGCCTGCTCAATAAAGAATGATTCTTTGAGTTTGTTCTCAATCATCTGGGGGGCAATGTATTTACCGCCCGATAGTTTAAATATTTCTTTTTTCCGGTCGGTAATTTTCAAGTATTTATTCTCAACCAGAATCCCCACATCACCGGTGTGGAAGTACCCGTCTTTATCGATAGCCCTTTCAGTGCGTTCAGGATCTTTATAATATCCCATCATTACGTTTGGCCCTTTGCAGGTTATTTCACCGTCATCGGCAAGTTTTAAATCAACGCCCGGTAATACCGGTCCAACGGTACCAATCCTGATTTCATTTTTTACGGGGTTGCTAACTGCAATAACCGGTGAAGTTTCGGTAAGTCCGTAACCTTCCAACGTCATAATGTTGGCAACACCTAGTACCTTGCCTATACGTGGTTGCAAGGCTGCTCCCCCCGAAACAATAATTTTAATGTTGCCACCCATAACAGCGCGCCATTTTGAGTAAACCAGTTTGTCGGCCAGTTTCCTTTTTTGACGGTAAAACCAATTGAAATTTTTTCCGTAGTCAAACTTGTCACCCAGTTTTACGGCCCAAAAAAAGATTGATTTTTTTACGCCTTTAAGTTCTTTGCCTTTGTTGATGATTCCATCGTATATGCGTTCAAGTAATCGGGGAACAGTGTTGAACATGTCGGGTTTTACCTCTTTCAAGGCCGGAAGTATTTGTGCTAAATTCCCAACGTAGTATATGCTCATTCCCTTAAACTGGAAATGATAGTTCATGCTGCGCTCGTAAACATGGCATAGTGGTAAAAAGCTTAAGGCGGTAGCTTCTTCCCCCAAATGGTGGTTTTTCGAATGTTGGGTGAAGTTTGAAACCAGGTTTCGGTGCGACAGCATTACACCTTTGGGCAGCCCCGTTGTGCCCGAAGTATAAATAATGGTTGCCAGCTCATCTTCGTTAATCGACTCTTTTGTTTCTTCAAGTTGTTTTTGCAGGTTGCTGCTTTGCCCCAAAGTGGCAATGTCTTTCCAGTTTTTTACACCTTCAACTTCTTCAAATGTATAAATATCTTTCAGGTTGTCGAGTTCGGGGACCAGGGGTTTGATTTTGTCGTAGAGTTTTTTGTCGCCAACTACAACGTATTTGGCCTCGCAATGTTGAAGTATATATTTGTAGTCGCTAAAACTGATTGTTGGGTAGATTGGTACATGTACCAGGCCTGCTTGTGCCAGCCCCAAATCAATAAAATTCCACTCGGGGCGGTTTACCGAAACGGTGGCAACTTTATCGCCTTTTTCTAATCCGAGCGAAAGAAAACCTAAACTTATATTGTTGGAGTTTTCAATGTAGTCTTTTGAAGAATAAGAATACCAGCCTGATTTGTTTTTGCCGCCCAGGGCATTTTTCTTGCCGGAATAACGGGTTGCGTAAAGTTTGAGCAAATCAAAGTTACGCTTCACCTCGTGGTTAGCCATTTCCATAACATTTTTCTTAAATAAATTTCCAAATTTCCAGAACCTTAAAAATAGAAACTTTTCATAATTTCGCCTTGAAAATAAGGCTGTTATTAAATATGTTGAAAAAGGGTTGTATGTAAGGGCTAGGAAAACAGTCGGATAGGGGGTGGGGCAGAAAAATATACTTTCGAACGTTTGAGTGCGAAGTTAAAAAAGGCTATTTGGTTTCTTATGGCTGGTTGCGATTCATCCGCCCTCTTTGAAAGCCTCTGTTGCGTGGAGGGTTACGGTGGGGCAGGCTGGTTTTGTCGTTTAGCATGCTTTCAAAAATTTGTTCAAGTTTCATTTGTTGAGTACTGTCTAATTCATTTTTCAGATTAAAATAATATGTGAAGGTCTCCTTTTTTAGTTGTGCATGTTTTTGCCCTAATTGATTGGCGAGTTTGTCCATTTCGGAGGGGTTGGGTTGTGGTTCCGAAAGTAGCTTGGTCATATCAGACCTGATTTTTTGCAGCTCAATAAGTATTTGGTTTGCATCGCGGTGGTACTGGCGACGGTAGTCCCTGAAAATTGTTTGTTGCCCGGGGCTAAGGTTAAGGGTGTCGCGAAAAAAGCGGCCTGTTTGCTGTTCGGGTACGGCTATCACTTCACCTTCTTCATTTGTAATTAATGCCTGCTCGTTGTTCAAATGGCTTCGGTAGGTAACAACCGTTGCTATATTAGTGCCCAATAAAAGTAGCACTGCCATGAATAGTATGGATTTGACCGTTATTCGCATTTTTTATTCTGTTTCGTCGTTTAGTAAAGTTTTTTCAAGGCTTTCGATATTTGTATCGTCAAATAAATAAGCCACGGTGTATTGTGTTTCCTGTTCGTTGTCGGGTATTGTTGCCCGCCCTATGGCCGTGCCAATTACAATCCCGATTAATAATACCAATGTGGCAAAAACTGAGGCGGCACGCCAGTTGGTTGGCATGGGGCGATAAGCAGCTTGCCGGGCCTGTATGCGCGTGTACAGAAATGGTTTGGGGCCTATGTTGCGTTCAACATCTATTATCCCCATGGTTTCTTTCATGAAATTGTAAAGCTTCATACAATCAGTACACTGGCTGATATGCCCTTCAACCTGCTTGTGCTCATCTTTTTCGAGGGTGCCGTTTATGTAAGCGCCAATTTTATGTTCTGTTTTTTTACAATCCATGATGTGTTTTTGCTTGTATGACACCTAATTTAATGAAAACTTGCGCTACATTACAAATAATTTTTGCCAACCTGCATTTTAGGCGCAAGTTTTTTTGTGGAATGGTGTCAAAAAATTATAAATTGACGTTGGTGAAAAATTTACATTAACTGTATTTGATAATGATGGATGATATCCTGGCAGGACAATTAAAACAAGGTGATGAGCGTGCATTCAGGAAGCTGGTGGATGAATACCAAAATATGGTGTTTTCAACTTGTTTGGGAATTGTGCACGATTATGACGATGCTGATGATGTTGTTCAGGATGTATTCATCGAAGCTTTCCGTTCGGTCGATAAATTCAGGGCCGATTCAAAAATATCAACCTGGTTATACCGCATTGCTGTCAATAAGTCGTTAAATTTTGTACGCGACAATAAACGCCGTAAGTTTTTTCAATCGATTGGGGCTGTTGATGCCCCCGATATTGCAGATGAAAACCACGCAAGCGATATGCCGTACCATACTTTAGTTGAAAAAGAACGGGCTGAGATTTTGCATAAAGCAATCGACTCCCTGCCTAAGAAACAACGCACCGCCTTTGTGCTAAGTAAATACGAAGATTTATCGTATGCCGAAATTGCAGGGGTGATGGAAACTTCGGTTTCCTCGGTCGAGTCGTTGTTGTTCAGGGCTAGAAAAGGGTTGCAGAAAAAGTTACTTCATTGTTATAAGAAATCGTGTTGATAGTATTGTTGTTTCTTTTCAATATTATTTGCATTTAAATAATTACAATTATTTCTGTTTTGTTGTTTGAAAATGTAATCTTAGCATTATCTGCCGATGATTAAAAAGATGATTACCAAACTTGTGATATTGTAGATGGAGAAGAGTTTTGTTACAACTCGGTCTTTTCAGACGGTGGAGAGGTACTGGTAATTCATTATACTGATGGCGGATGGAGTTCCCCCACAACATTTGGTTCAATGGGGGATAACACCCCCTTTACCTCAAACAACACCAGTGGGGGTACAGGCTTTTAAAATTTCTTTCGGTGAAGAAAGAATTGAAGCGATTCTAAAAGCATTGCAAAACGGTAGTTGTGTTTTGGATAATATTTTCAACAATTTCCCTGTAAGTTATCAATCAACTGGAAATGGTATGTGGATAGATATTTGGACAATCATTTTTAATAAATATGATGACGGTTATATTGGCGGGATTAATGTGCTTTGGCAGGTAAGTTATACCAGCTTAAGGGTGACTGCAATAAATTATTTTGTGCTATTGTGTGGTTGGGCTTTATTTATCAAACAAATTATTTGGATTCTGCCTGTTGTCAAACAATGAAATTAAACGTATTTGATAATCAATTATCTTATAGTAAATAGTTGTCTGTTTAGATAATACAGATTTTCTCAAACCTTTTGACTTATGGCTTTCTGCATATAAATATGGATTGCTCTTTATTAGGTTTAATTGTTTGTCAAGCAGTTGGGCGAATCTTTTTATTTCTTTTTGAGTCTAGCGATTTT
>JASMTI010000104.1:0-17666 GCA_041694375.1 Bacteroidales bacterium
TGTGGTTGCCATTTGTGTACCCGATGCTAACGGTAACCCGGTTGATGTTGTTCTGGGGCACGATAATCTTGACGATTATACTGCCCCGGGTGGCGAAACATTTTATGGTGCTGCCATCGGTCGTTATGGCAACCGTATTGGTAATGCTAAATTTGAACTTGACGGAGAAGTTTATAATCTTCCAGCGAACGATGGTCCCAACCACCTACATGGTGGGCCTAAAGGATATTTTGATGTAGTTTGGGATGCTGAACAGGTGAGTGATTCAAAAATTATTTTCACCTATTCGTCACCCGATGGTGAGATGGGGTATCCTGGTAATCTTGACATATCAATGGTTTATGAGCTTACCGATGAAAATGGTTTAAGGATTGAATACACGGCAACAACTGACAAGGCTACTGTTTGCAACCTAACAAACCATACATATTTTAATTTGAGTGGTGAAGGTTCTGAAACCATAAACGATCATTTGCTTATGATTGACGCCGATAAAACAACACCGGTTGATGAGGGCCTTATCCCAACTGGCGAGTTTGCTGAAGTTAAAGGGACTCCGTTTGATTTTACCAAACCAACCGCAATTGGAGAACGTGTAAACAGCGACCACCCGCAGATGATTTATGGGGGTGGATATGATCATAACTGGGTGTTGAATAATGCTGAGGAAAAAGTTTCACTTGCAGCTACATTGTATTCACCGGTTACAAGCATACAAATGGACGTGCTGACCGACCAGCCGGGGTTGCAATTTTACGGGGGGAACTTTATAGACGGAAGTACGACCGGCAAACGTGGGATACCCTACGGGTACCGCAGCGGATTGTGCCTTGAAACACAGCATTTCCCCGATTCCCCGAATAAACCACAATTTCCGTCAACAACATTGAGGCCCGATGATACTTACAAGCATGTATGTGAATATCGTTTCTCGGTGAAGAAATAAGTTTTTAGTACAGAGACATGAGATTTTGAGTAGTGAGTTTTGATACTCACTACTCACTACTCACTAGCCACTACTGTAATTATGATAAAGCCCATTATTATTTTTTTCCTATTGGCTTGGATGTCGGTTGGTGCATCAAATGTTAAGTTTTACAATGTTAACGAGACTTACGGGGTGTCGATGCGCGAAGCCAATTCGGTTTGTGAAGATTCAAATGGTTTTATTTGGGGGGCTTCAAAAATGGGTGTTATCAGGCTTTCGGGTGATGACAATTATAAAATATACCAACTTCCGCTAGAAACAGCTAACATCCTAAGTGTTAACCTTGTTTATACCGACACCCTTTTTCTGGCCTACACCAATAATGGGCAAATCTTTTCGTATAATAGCTTTTTCGACCGTTTTGAGTTGGTCGTCAACATTAGTCGTGTATTAAACAACAATCATATTTCAGTAAGTGATATCCTGGTAAATAATAATTCAGGGGCGTTGTGGATAGCTTCGAGTTTCGGCCTTTATAAATATGAAAAAGACAAGCTGGAGTTAGTTGATTATGAATTTGAAAACATACAATCAGAAGTCTGGGGCACACAGCAACAAATTATAATTGCCAACAATAACGGTCTTTATTATTTTGATACGCAAAATCGAAAAAGCACCCTGTTATATTCTTTTAGGAATTCAGCCCTTGAAGTATCAGATATTTATTTCGATGAGATTAATAATAAATTATGGGTCGGGACACTCTCGAGCGGATTATATTATTACGATTTTCAGGACCAGCAATTAAAAAAAATGGATATGTGTTCGTTACCGGCACAGCCGGTTTTGGATATTGAACCTTTATCCGGATCAACTATTTTAATAGGCATTGATGGGCAAGGGCTGTGGGAGATTGATATCCATAAAAATGAAGTAGCAAATATTTATAAAGAAGATATTGATAATCCTTTTTCGTTAAGGGGAAATGGTGTTTACGATATTTTTCACGATTCAAAAGACCGTGTATGGGTAGCTACATACAGTGGAGGTTTTTCGTGGTTTAACACGGCATCGTTATCTGTTGTTGAGCATGTTAAACATGTCACCAATAATACGAATTCGTTGTTCAACAATGATGTTAACTGCCTGATTGAAGATCGCGATGGAAAACTGTGGATGGGCACGAACAATGGTATTAGTTGCTGGGACAGGGATGAAAATACCTGGAAACATTTTTATACAAACAACCAGGAAGATGCACAGGTCTTCCTTACTTTGTGCGAGGATAAAAATGGCAGGATATGGGCCGGCACCTATTCTTCGGGGGTATATATCCTTGATGGCAAAACCGGTAAACAGCTCGCGCATTTTTCTGAATCGGATGAAAATGCACCTTTCAGGAACGATTATGTGTTTGATATTTATGAAGATAGTCGTGGCGATTTATGGATAGGTGGCATTAACCGCGAGGTTGTACGCTATAATTCAAACGAAAATACTTATCGTGAATACACGGTTCAGCCGCTTTATGTTTTTGAAGAATTTTCAGATAATAAAATGTTGTTTGGCTGCACGTATGGGTTGAGCCTGTCAAACAATAAAACCGGTGAGTCCAAGAATATTTTGTCGGGCTACTTAGTGCACGATTTATATGTTGATGACAGTATTATATGGATTGCTACCGGGGGCGACGGGCTTCTTCGTTTTAACCCGGCAACCGGTAATGTTGAAGCATTTAAAACAGCCAGTGGCTTACCATCAAATTATGTGAACAGTATAGAGTATTCAGGAGGTTTTTTCTGGCTGGGTACCGAGAACGGGCTTTGCCGTTTTAATCCTCAAACCGGGCAGGCAAATGTTTTTCCTTCGATAAGTGCACTTTCAAAAAACTCATATAACCGCAATGCACATTTCATGTTACACAACGGCAACCTGGCCTGGGGAACAAATAATGGTATTGTGGTTTTCGACCCGTTAAAAGTTCATGAATCGGAATCAGAAGGAGAAATTTTTCTTCGGGATATCAGTGTTTCAGGTCGTACCATTCGCGAACACAAGGGATTTAAACTTATCAAGCCAATTAATAAATTAAACAAAATAGAACTCAAACATCACCAGAATACCATTGCTATTGATTTTTTGCCCATTGGTGATGTATCGGGGGCAAAATTTTCGTGGAAAATGGAAAGTATTGATAAAGACTGGACCACTCCGGCACAACATCATTTTATCAGTTACTCTAATTTACCATCGGGCGATAACAAATTACACATCAGAATGTACAACAGTTCTATGACGACTGTTATCGACGAGCGGGTTTTCAATGTTGTAGTTACACCGCCATTTTGGGCTACCCCCTGGTTTCTTGTCATATTATTTGTGGCTGTATCAGCCATTATTTATTTCATATTTTGGAATTATATCAGTATGCTTAAACAAAAGCATTCTGAAGAAAAAGCCCGTTTTTTCACCAATACAGCACACGATTTGCGTACCTCGCTCACATTGATTAAAGCCCCTGTTGAAGAGTTGTTAAACGAAGAAAATTTGTCCGTGAGGGGTAAAAAAAATGTTCAAATAGCTGCCAGTCAGGCATTGAAGCTTTCTTCGGTTGTATCGCAACTTATGGATTTTCAAAAGGTTGATATCGGGAAGGGGCAGTTGTCTTTTTCATCGGTTGATATGGTCGATTTTATAACAACCCGGATTCAAATGTTTGAATCGTTGGCTTCAGCAAAAAACTGTACTATAAAATTCAATTCAACTGAAAGTGAGTTTTTTGCGGATATTGATGAGGCAATGATGGAAAAGGTACTTGATAACCTGATTTCAAATGCAGTAAAATATGCGTACCAAAATACCGAAATTGGCGTTAACTTCTCCATTTCAGATGAAAAATGGAACCTTGAAGTGCGTGATTATGGCATAGGGATAAGTAAGACAGTACAACGTCATTTGTTTAATGAATTTTACAGGGGCGAAAATGCAGTGAATTCTAAAATTGTAGGATCAGGCATTGGGTTGGTGCTTGTTAAAAATTATGTGAAAGCACATGGGGGAGATGTTGCCGTTTCGGGCGGTGAAAACGAAGAAACGATTTTCCATATTTCGCTTCCTGTTAAACAACAAAAAGAGCAGGTGAATTTTGACATAAATCTTCAATTTAATGAACGTCAAGTTATTGATAATAACCATGATGACAAGGCGGGTGTGAATAGTGGCACATTTGTAAACGGGAATAAAGAAAACCGCGTGCTTATTGTTGAAGATA
This sequence comes from Bacteroidales bacterium, assembly GCA_041694375.1. Lineage (GTDB taxonomy): Bacteria > Bacteroidota > Bacteroidia > Bacteroidales > Prolixibacteraceae > Roseimarinus. The sequence goes on from JASMTI010000104.1 coordinate 4,200, forward strand.
ACGATGAATTGTTAAACTTCATGCAATCCTCACTTGAGCATGACTTTGAAATTATAACTGCTGTTGATGGGGAAGAAGCCTGGCAAATCATTCAAAAGCAACTTCCCGATCTGGTTGTTTCTGATGTAATGATGCCCAATAAAAACGGTTTTGAATTGTGTGAACTTGTCAAATCAACTTTTGAATCTTCTCATGTCCCGGTGATCTTACTTACTGCACTTTCAGGAAAAGAAGAACAAATGCAGGGGCTTGGGCTGGGTGCCGATGATTATATTACCAAACCTTTCGACATGGCTTTACTTAAGCAAAAAATATCCAGCATCATCCAAAACAGGCAAAATGTAAGGGACAAAGCTTTCAAATTGATTAAGGGAAGCGGCGATGAAAAGATTTTAAGTAACGAGCTAAATGACAATTTTGTAAAAGATATGCTTAGGGTTGTGAAAGAGAACATGGCAAATTCATCTTTCGGAAAGGATGACTTTGCCGCAGAAATGAATGTGAGCTCATCGTTGCTGTATAAAAAAGTAAAAACCCTGACCGATCAGTCGCCTACCGATTTTATAAAAACTGTTCGGCTTAATTATGCGCTCGAATTACTACAATTGAAGAAGCATAATGTAACCGAAGTGAGTGAGATGTGTGGTTTTTCAAGTGCCGGATATTTTAGTACGGTATTTAAAAAGCACTTTGGGGTGAAGCCTACTGAGGTTTAGGTTGATATGCCGTATAAATATCTTAAATTGTAAGATAAATGTTTAATCTTATAATTTGCTTCTATTTACGAATTCTATTTTAGATATGTATTTATATAGTGTTTGTTGTTAACAGACCCGGTTCTTTTATAATAACTTCATAAACAGCAATGTTTGTTTTTGCAGTGTGTATGGGGGGTGAAAAAAAGTATTTTAAACCATATGATATTTCATGAGTCATATATAAATATGTTGTGGCCTGCCAATGTTTTAATAAAGAAATCAAATATAATAACCTATGAAACCTAATTTACCTAACTTTCTGAAATTATTGCTATTGCTAAACATGGTGTTGTTCTTAAGCCATTCTGTCACAGCGCAGCAATACCCGTTTCAAAACCCTAAATTAAATTCTGAAGAACGTGCTGAGGATTTAATATCCCGGTTAACGCTTGAAGAAAAAGCAGCACTGATGTGCGATCAGAGTGAAGCCATTCCACGATTGGGGATCAATGAGTTTAACTGGTGGAGCGAAGCCCTGCACGGGTATGCCAATAACGACAATGTTACGGTTTTCCCCGAGCCCATTGGAATGGCGGCATCGTTTAACGATGAACTGCTTTTTCAGATTTTTGATGCTGTGTCTGACGAAGGGCGTGCCAAATACCACGAGTGGATAAATGCCGGGAATAAAAACAAACGTTTTTTGAGCCTTTCGGTGTGGACCCCCAATGTGAATATTTTCCGCGACCCACGATGGGGGCGGGGGCAGGAAACTTATGGCGAAGACCCTTACCTGACTTCCCGCATGGGGGTTTCGGTAGTAAAAGGTTTGCAGGGCCCCGCCGATGCCAAATACAAAAAATTGCTGGCTTGTGCCAAACATTATGCTGTTCACTCAGGTCCTGAATGGAGCCGGCACGAGCTGAACTTGAACAATGTAAACGTGCGCGAATTGTATGAAACCTACCTGCCTGCTTTTAAAGCATTGGTGCAGGAGGCCGATGTGCGCCAGGTCATGTGCGCTTATCAGCGGCTCGATGACGAACCTTGTTGCGGTAATACCCGCCTGCTACAGCGCATCCTGCGCGATGAATGGGGCTTTGAGTACCTTGTGGTGTCCGATTGTGGTGCCATTACCGACTTTTTTACCACCCATAATGTTTCAAGCGATGCAGTCCATGCTTCCTCAAAAGCGGTGCTTGCCGGAACCGATGTTGAGTGTGTTTGGGAAAACTACCCTTACAAAAATCTCCCGGAGGCCGTTGAGCGTGATTTAATTTTAGAAGAAGATATTGATAAAAGCCTCAAACGGGTACTGATTGGCCGTTTCGACCTGGGCGATTTTGATGATGATGCCATTGTGCCCTGGGCGCAAATTCCACCGTCGATCTTAAATTGCGAAAAGCATCGGAAACTGGCACTTGAAATGGCCCGTCAAAGTATGACACTCCTCCAAAACAAGAATGATATTTTACCTTTATCCAAATCAGCCGATAAAATTGCAGTAATCGGGCCCAATGCAAAGGACGAAGAGATGCTCTGGGGCAACTACAACGGTACACCCAACCAAACCATTTCAATATTGGAGGGCATTAAAACGAAAATCGACGATGATAAAATATTTTACGACAAAGCATGTGATTTGGTTGAGGATAAAGTAACCCAAAGTTATTTTGATCAGGTCAGTTTTGAAGGCAAACCCGGTTTTAAAGCCCGTTATTGGAACAACCGGGACCGCGAAGGCGAGGTTGTAGCTGTTCAACAATTAACCAACCCCATTAAAAAAACCACCGCCGGGCAACATGAGTTTGCTTCGGGGGTGAAGCTTGAAGGATTTTCGGCGATTTATGAAGGTGAATTTGTAGCCGAAAAAACCGAAGAAATTGTTTTTAAAGGTGGTGCTGCCGGACATTTCGAGTTACTGGTGAATGGTGAATCCCTTCAAAAATATGACAACTGGAGAATCTTATCATCACGAATGCCATATAAAGTAGAAGCAGGGAAAAAGTATAAAATTGAAATTCGCTATGCACAGCTCAATAATTGGCAGGCTAATATTGAATTCAATTTCGGGAAAGAGGTCGATATTGATTATAACAACCTGATATCGAAATTGGAAGGAATTGAGACCGTAGTTTTCGTGGGCGGACTTTCAGGAAAGCTTGAAGGCGAAGAGATGCCGGTTTCATACCCCGGTTTTAAAGGGGGCGATCGCACCAATATCGAACTGCCCTCGGTACAGCGCAATTGTTTAAAAGCATTAAAAGATGCCGGTAAAAAAGTTGTTTATGTCAACTGTTCGGGTTCGGCCATTGCTTTAACCCCCGAAACCAAAACCTGCGAAGCTATCCTGCAGGCTTGGTATGCTGGTGAAGAGGGTGGGTTAGCCATTGCCGATGTGTTGTTTGGCGACTATAACCCTTCAGGAAAACTGCCCATCACTTTTTATAAAAATTCGGGGCAGTTGAAAGGTTTTGAAGATTATTCGATGCAGGGCAGGACATACCGTTACATGGATGATGCATTATTCCCGTTTGGATTTGGGTTGAGCTATACAACTTTTGATATTGGTAAGGCTAAACTCAATACAAACAACATCCGTCCCGGGGAATCTGTTCAAATGGCAATTCCGGTAGCAAATACGGGCGATCAGGACGGAACTGAAATTATTCAGGTGTACGTACGAAAAATGAATGATGTAGAAGGCCCATTAAAAACACTAAAAGGGTTTAAGCGTGTTGAAGTTGAAAAAGGTAAGAGTAGTTTGGCGCAAATACTTTTGCCTTCATCTGCGTTTGAATTTTATGATTGGAGCCAACGAAAAATGGCTGTTACACCTGGCAAATATGAAGTATTATATGGTAACAGTTCAGATGAAAATGACCTTCAGAAAACCATGGTTACCATCCAATAGATAACCTTTTAAACATTAAGCAACCCAAAATTTTAAACCGATGAAACTTAAATTATTAATTATACTTGTTTTTGTAAGTACTTTAGCTTTTGCACAAAAAAATATTAAACCTGCTTCAAGCGGGTTCGATATTTATGTACCCGGTATTTCACATGGTGAAACCGATACCATTACTTATACCTCAAAAACGGTAGGGAACGATAGAAATGCGCTTATATACACGCCCCCGGGGTTCGATAAAAGCAAAAAGTACCCTGTTCTTTATCTTTTACATGGAATTGGTGGCGATGAATTTGCCTGGACCAATAACGGGAATGCAGGCACCATTCTGGATAATCTATATGCACAGGATAAATTAGAGCCCATGATAGTGGTGATGCCCAATGGCCGGGCCATGAAAAATGACCGCGCCGAAGGCAATATCTTCAGCCCTGAAAGGGTTCAAGCTTTTGCCACGTTTGAAAAAGACCTGATCAATGATTTGATCCCTTTCGTTGAAAAAAATTATCCGGTAAAAAAAGACCGCGAAAACAGGGCTTTGGCGGGGCTTTCGATGGGGGGTGGGCAATCGCTTAACTTTGGGTTGGGAAACCTCGATAAATTTGCCTGGGTTGGTGGTTTTTCGTCAGCCCCCAACACCCGAAAACCAACCGAACTGGCCCCGGAACCTTCAAAATTGAAGGACGGCCTTAATCTTTTATGGTTGTCGTGCGGCGATAAAGACAACCTTATCCAAATTAGCAAAAATGTTCATGAATACCTGAACCAAAACGATGTTCCGCATATCTATTATGTTGACCATGGCTATCATGATTTCAATGTTTGGAAAAACAGCTTGTATATGTTTTCACAACTTCTTTTCAAGCCTTTAGAAGAAACTTATTTCAGTGATATAAACAATGTTGGACGGTCTGCCGAAACCAGTATTCGTTCATCCGAATATCCCAAAGTTCACCCGGATGGGACTGCCACCTTTCAAATTAAAGCACCTGAAGCTGAAAAAATCAAGTTGGACTTGGGGCGAAGATACGATATGAACAAGACCCAGGAAGGGATATGGCAGGTAACCACCGATTCGCTTGGAGAGGGTTTTCATTATTATTCACTCATTATTGATGGGGTAGCCGTTGCCGATCCTGCCAGTGAAACATTCTACGGAATGGGACGCATGGCAAGTGGCATTGAAATACCTTTTAAAGGAGACGATTACTATACCATCAAAAATGTCCCTCATGGCGATATCCGTATTAAACGCTACTATTCTGATGTTACCAACAGCTGGAGGGAGTTTTACATGTACACCCCCCCCGGATATGAAAATTCAGACCAGAAATACCCGGTACTTTACCTTTTGCATGGTGGTGGTGAAGACCAGCGTGGATGGGCAAACCAGGGAAAAACAGATTTGATCCTTGACAACCTGATTGCCCAGGAAAAAGCTGAGCCCATGATTATTGTGATGGTGGATGGCAACATTCCGGCCCCCGGTTTTGGTGAAGCTTCATTAACTATTTTCGAAAAAGAACTCACAGAAGCAGTTGTTCCTTTTGTGGAAAAGAATTACCGAACCAAAACAGGGGCTGAAAACCGTGCCCTTGCGGGTTTATCAATGGGCGGTATTCAAACGCTTTATGCCGGAATATATAATATCGATATTTTTTCCAGCCTCGGTGTTTTCAGTTCGGGGTGGATTGTGGGCGCTCACAATGATATTGCCGCTGCCCAATACGAGTTCATGGGCGAAAATGCAGATAAAATAAACAGCAACTTGAACCAATTCTGGATATCAATGGGCGGCAAGGAAGATATTGCATGGAAAAACTGCCAGGTAATGATGGCGAAGTTTGATGAACTAAACATCAATTATACTTACAGTGAATACCCGGGCGGGCACACCTGGCCGGTTTGGCGCAATAACCTTTACAATTTTGCCCAATTACTCTTTAAATAATCTAACTAATTAATCACTTAAATTTAAAATAATGGTTTTAAAAAAAATAGGCTGCTCCTTTAGTTTGTTGCTTAGTTTATTGTTAGTAACCAATACCACAACGTTTGCACAAAAGTTACAACTTAACGAAAAAGAATATTTTGAAACAACCGGGTTAAATGTCCTGGTTTTCAACAATGAATACAACGGCTTCTTCTTTGATGAAAAGACGGCCGGTATTGAACTTATTCATCATGGTGTTAGAACCTCTACAGGAGGTGCTGTAAGGCTTCAGAACACGCCTGAACAATGGGATTTAATCCCAACCTTGATCGAAAAGGTTGTTGACAAAGCCAACAAAAGTATTGAGTTTATACTCAGGTATGAAGATTATGATTTTGATTCAAAGATCACTGTAACACCGGAAGGAGATGGATTTCAAATTGTTGTTTCTTTAGACCAACCGGTTCCTGAGCCACTAAAAGGACAGGCAGGCTTTAACCTTGAGTTTTTACCTTCTGCGTATTTCGGGAAAAGCTACCTGATTGATGGCAAACCGGCTAACTTTCCGCTTTATCCGTCAGGAAATACAACCATTAAATCATCGAAAAACAAAATACCCCAGTTTGGTGGATACAATACTTTTGATGATCGCGGGCTTGATGAATACATAGAGCCAAAACCCCTTTCAAAAGGTAATACCATGGTATTGGCACCTGAAGACCCCGAAAGGTATGTGAAAATTGAATCGGAAACGGAAATAATGCTTTTTGATGGACGCAACCTGGCTCAAAACGGATGGTTTATTGCCCGGAGCATATTGCCTTCAAATCAAACCGGTGAAGTCCTGAAATGGTATGTAGAACCTAACACAATTGAAAACTGGGTTCGCGAACCCAATATTGGTTTTTCTCAGGCCGGCTACCATCCAAACCAAAAGAAAATAGCGATTATTGAACTCGACCAGAATGACACTCCACTCCAACAAGCAACCATATACAATGTAACAGCATCAGGCAGGAAAGTAAAAAGCCTGACTGTTGATACTGAAGTATGGGGCGAATACCTGCGCTACAATTACCTGAAAGTGGATTTTAGTTCCATCAAAGAACCGGGGCTTTATTGCATCGGATATGGGGATGAAACAACCAATACTTTCTCAATTGATAATAATGCGCTTAAAAATGTTTGGCATCCTACACTAGATGTTTTTCTACCGGTTCAGATGGATCATATGAAAGTGAACGAGGCTTATCGTACCTGGCATGGAGAACCATTTAAGGATGATGCGTTGCAGGCCCCCGTGAACATCGAATTCTTTGATGGCTATAGGATGGACTCTATAACCGACACAAAATATAAACCACTGGAACGAATTCCCGGACTGGCAGTTGGTGGCTGGTTTGATGCCGGCGATTATGATATCCAAACCGGCACGCACTGCCGTACCATTCAGAGCCTGGTTAGCACGTGGGAATATTTTAAAGTACAAAGGGACCAGACTTTTATTGACCAGGAAACCCGTTATGTGGATATCCACCGTCCCGATGGCGACCCGGATATTCTTCAACAGGTTGAACATGGCATACTAAACCTGGTGGCGCAGATTGAAAACATCGGGCATCCGGTAAGGGGTATTATTGTCCCCAGGCTTCACCAATATCACCATTTGGGGGATGCTTCCACCGAAACCGACAACCTGCCGTACAATCCCGATCTTGAACCTTACGAAACAGATGGGGTTAGTTCGGGCACCCTTGACGACCGGTGGGCGTTTACCAACCGCAACTACAGGCTCGATTTTTCAACCGTTGCGGCCCTCTCAGCAGCCAACAGGGCGTTAAAGGATTACAATGGCGAACTGGCAGATAAATGTCTTCGTCTTGCGAAAAACCTTTATGCAGAAGCTGCTGAATTAATGAAGACAGCTGAACCAAACAGGTTTTCTCGCTGGGGGCGCTTTAGTGAAATATCTGCTGTGCTGCAATTGTATGCTGCCACAGGTGAAAATGGTTACGCTGATCGTTTTGAAGAACTCATATGGCCTGCATTGGATGAATCATCAGGTAGGACACTGCCGATGGCGCTGGAGGCACTTCCTTTTATGGATGACGGGTTTAAACAGAAGCTTAAAGAATACGTAGTTAAACATAAAGCTGAAATCACAGCGTTAAAAAACGATAATCCATACGGAGTGCCAATTTCAACGAGGGGATGGGCTGGTAATTCAGGTGTTATCGAATGGGCAACTACTAATTATATGGCCTACAAAGCCTTTCCCGAAATCATGGATAAAGAAGATGTTTACAAAGGGCTGAATTACTTGTTTGGGTGCCACCTTCATTCCAACATCTCATTTGTTTCGGCTGTGGGTACACGTTCAAAAAAAGTTGCCTATGGCAGCAACAGGGCCGACTTTAGTTTTATCGCCGGGGGGATAGTCCCCGGGGTGTTAATACTTAATCCCAATTTTCCGGAGAATAAGGAAGACTGGCCGTTTTTCTGGGGAGAGAATGAGTATATCATTGATATTGGTGCAGCTTATATTTACCTGGCCAATGCTGTCAACGAACTGCTGCATGAAAAATAGATACTAACCAATCCATCGAAGCTATGATACCCTTAAAAAACTTATGCTTTTTCACATTAGTATGCTGCTTGTTTTCAAGCAATATTACAGCACAGGAAAGTGCATTGATAAAAATCGATCCCGACCGAATCATTGATAACATTGATCCAAATATTTATGGTGCATTTGTGGAACCCATCAGAACGGTTGTTTATGGAAATATATATGACCCTGATTCTCCTTTTGCCGATGAAAATGGATTTCGAAAAGACTTCATTGAGCTTGTAAAAGAATTGAACGTCCGTAATGTTCGCTGGCCCGGCGGGAACTTTGTTTCAGGTTATAACTGGGAAGATGGCATCGGTCCGAAAGATCAGCGGCCTGCTAAACTGGACCTGGCATGGAATGAGATAGAGACCAATCAGATGGGGACGGACGAGTATGCCAAATTTTGTAGCCTGATCGGCGCCGATAATTTTTTGTGCATTAATGGCGGGACAGGTTCGCTTGACGATGCCCGTAACTGGGTTGAATATTGCAACTATGAAAAAGGGACTTACTATTCGGACCTTCGAAGGGAGTATGGCAATGAAGAACCATTCGATGTTAAATACGTGGGGCTGGGAAATGAAATCGACGGTCCATGGCAAATGGGACAAAAATCAGCCGAAGATTATTGTAAATTCGCACTTGAAGCCGGGAAACTCATAAAACTTATTGATGAAGACTTAAAACTTGTAGCTTCTGGTGCTTCGTTATACCGCCCCGGAAATGAATGGGTCGATTGGAACGAATATGTGCTGGATAAAATGGTGGGCAAGATTGATTACATCTCGGTACACCGTTATGCTACCGAAGCTCTTCCCGGGGGAAGGGATAATAATGTGTTTTCAGACCGTATGTCACTTGGGCTGGATATTGATGAAAAAATAGAAACTACACAGGCACTCATAAAAAAGGCAATGGTAAAATCGGAGTCTGAACGTCCGGTTTATATTTCTTTTGATGAGTATTCACCAGGTTTTGGTGGTATTGGCAGTGCTTTATTGCTGGCCCAACACCTGAATTCGTTTATCCGGCATGCCGATATTGTTAAAATGGCCAATATTACGATGATTACGGGCCTTACAGGGCATTCACCCAAAGGTGTTTTCAAAAATTCTTTGTTCCACACATTTAACCTCTATTCAAATAATGCGCTTGGTACTGCCTTGGATGTTTATACCGATGCACCATCTTATGACAATGAGATATTTGAAGATATCCCGTATCTCGATGTAACAGCAATATTTAATGAACCGGAAAAAAAGATCATTGTCAATGTGGTTAACAGGAATGAGACAGAAGGGATTGAGACAAAGATCGACTTACAAGCCGGTAAATATTTGGGCAAAGCAGATGTCCGTGTTTTAAATGCCGATAAACTTGATGCCAGAAATACCATTAATGAATCGCCTGTTTCAGTTGAATCCAGTGAAATAAGCTTTAAAGGAAACAGCATTGAACATACTTTTCCTGCGCATTCATATACTCAAATCGAAATTCATGTTCAATAACTTTCAAATATCTGACATGCAACGTACAATAGCAAAACTTATTATTTTAACCATTGTGGGTGTTTCCATCATGGCTTTCATCCCGGGCGGGGAAGTGAATAAAAAGCCCATATACCTGAACACTGCTTATTCATTTGAGGAAAGGGCGGCCGATTTGGTTTCGCGTATGACACCCGAAGAAAAACAAAGTCAGTTTGGCAATACCATGCCTGCAATCCCAAGGCTTGGGATCAATTCATATAATTTCTGGGGCGAAGCCCTTCATGGCGTTATGGGGCGTAACAACAACAGCGGAATGACAGCCACCTCATTTCCCAATAGTGTAGCAGCAGGTGCCACCTGGGACCCTGAATTGATCAAACGGGAAACTGAAATTGTATCTGATGAGGCCCGTGGTTTCAACCATGACTTGATTTTTACGCTCACCTATTGGTCGCCTGTTATCGAGCCGGCCAGGGACCCGCGTTGGGGGAGGACTGCCGAAACATTTGGTGAAGACCCCTTTCTGGTATCTGAAATCGGGAAAGGTTTTATTCAGGGAATGATGGGGGACGACCCACGTTACCTGAAAACGGTCCCTTGTGGAAAACACTATATGGCCAATAACACTGAGTTTAACCGTCATTCCGGAAGTTCTGACCTTGATCAAAGGGATATGTACGAATATTACCTCCTGCCGTACCGGACATTGATTCGCGATTACAACCTTCCCTCGATAATGACATCCTATAATGCAGTAAACGGGGTACCGGTATCAGCAAGTAAATTTTTTGTGGATACCCTTGCCCGGAAACTATATGGGCTGGAGGGATACGTAACCAGTGATTGCGGTGCCATCGACGACATTGTCAGGGGGCATCATTATGCCGATAATTACACCGAGGCAGCTGCAATGGGGATTCGTTCAGGTGTGGACATCGATTGTGGTGGGGTGTATCAAAATCATGCCCTTCAAGCATTGGATGAGGGCTTAATTACCCAGGGCGAAATAGATGAGGCCTTGATTAATATTTTTACAATCAGGATGCGGACCGGTGAGTTTGACCCCAAAGGCATGGTACATTATGCCGGCATCAAACCCAGTAAGGTAAATGATCCGTCGCACCACGAATTTGCCATTGAAATGGCAACAAAAACACCTGTTTTGCTTAAGAATAACGAAGTTTCAGGAGATAAAGCCTTGCCCATTGATTTGACCCAAATTAACACAATAGCTGTTTTAGGCCCTCAGGCCGATTTGGTAGAATTGGGAGATTATTCAGGTCCTGTAGAACCCGAGCTGAGGATTACCCCGCTTGCCGGAATTCAAAATTACATCAAAAAACACAATTTTAATACTGAAGTTGTCTCAAAAACAGGAGGCAATACTGAGAAAGGGACAGACTTTTTTACCATTTCAAACTTTTCAACCGTCACCAGCAATGGCAACATTAAGGAATTTGATGCTACTCAATTTGATAAATCGGCCAAAGGTTTGATTACAGCTGAACGTTTTGGAAGAACAAGTGTAAGGGGCATCAAAGATGGTGACTGGACCTTATATGATAATATCGATATTACCAATATTGATTCTATCCGCTTTAATATGACCATTAACGAGGATGGCGGGGTATTGGAGGTCCGTGTTGGGTCTTCAACCGGCAATGTGTTGGCATCTAAGAAAATTGTGTCCACAAGCGAAGAAAACAGGAATACATGGTTTAAACGCCCCGAAACGGTATCGCTTAAAATAAACACCCTGGGGATAACAGGCCCACAAACACTGGTGCTTGTACATAACGAATCGGAACCCGACGGCACCGACCAAGAAACACTTGACATGGCAGCTAAGGCTGATGTGGCTTTGGTTTTTGTCGGGACCGACCAATCCACCGGAAGGGAAGAATCGGACCGGTTCTCGATCACACTACCCGGTAACCAGGAGCAGTTGATCAAAGATGTGGCAGGTGCAAACCCCAATACCATTGTGATAATGCAAACCATGGGCATGGTTGAAGTTGAAGAATTTAAAAACCATCCGAATATAAAAGGCATTATTTGGACAGGATATAACGGCCAGGCACAGGGAACAGCAATGGCCAAAATACTATTTGGCGATGTTAACCCCGGCGGGAAACTGAATGTTACCTGGCATAAATCGCTCAACGACATTCCTGATTTTAATGATTATACTCTGCGAAAAGGAGAAGAAAATAAAGGGCGGACCTATTGGTATTTTGATGACGAAGTGTCCTATGAATTTGGCTTTGGCCTTTCATACACAACTTTTGAATACAGTAATTTTACAATAAGCAAAACTAATATAACCCCCAACGATCAAATTACAGTAAGTGTTGATGTAGAAAATACTGGTAAGGTAGATGGTGATGAAATTGTCCAGGTGTATGTGAAAACGCCTGAAAGCCCGGCTTCGCTAAACAGGCCGGTTAAAAGGCTGAAAGGCTTTAAACGGGTCACCATCCCTAAAGGCCAGGTTAAAAGAGTTGATATTGATATCGACTGTGATGACCTCTGGTTTTGGGACCCTAAAAATGATCAAATCACTTTTGACCAGGGGAGGTACATCTTTGAAATTGGTGCTTCTTCAAGGGACATCAAAGGCAGGGTGGAAGCTACCATGCAAGGGCATTATAAACCGGAACTTGTTAATGTTGTTGCCGAAAGTGACAAAATTGTACTGAAGCCGGGAGATGTGGCCCAAACCAGTGTGACGGCTGCAATGACCGATGACAGCTTTTATGACATCAATGAAGCCAACGTTGAATACCGAAGCAATAACCCGGCAGTGGTAAGTGTGAACCAACAAGGCGAAGTAAGGGCTACCGGTGTAGGCGTTGCATCAGTATATGCAGATGCTACCATTGATGGCAAGACGGTATCCGACAGTTATCCGTTAAAAGTAATGCCCGATTTGACACCAAAATCAATTTCAGTAAATGGAAAGATCATCCCTGATTTTGACAAAGAAGTGAAAGCCTACAGTTACCTGCTAAAGAAACCTTCAGAAACACCCAATGTAAGCGCAGAAGCCGTTAGCAGTCAAATCAGGGTTGATGTTCAGCAAGCCAATGCTATTCCAGGTACGGCCGTGGTTACTTTTGTTGATGACATTACAATGGAGAAAAATATTTACTACGTTAATTTTGATGTAGGATCAAGTAGTGATGAATTTAATGGTACTGAAGTTGGTCCGCAATGGGAATGGTTACGTGAAAATCCTTCAAACCATACGTTTTCGCAGCAAGAAGGAGCACTTACCATTACCAGTGAACCAGGTGGTGTTGCCGAAAATACCAACAATGCAAAAAACATTCTGTTGCAGAGTGCCAATTCAGACTGGACAATTGAGACAAAACTAGCAGGCTCGAGGATGCCTTCACAGCCCGAGAATGCAGGAATTATTGTTTACCAGGATGACGAAAATTTCATAAAACTGGTACACCGGGCAGTTATCAAAACCACCCGTGTCAGAGAACCTCAACCGGGAACAATCGACCTGGTAATAGAAGAAAACGATATCTCCAAATCACTCGCTTCATTTAAACTTAAGCAGCCGGTAACTGGCAATAGCGGGTTGATTCTTAAGTTATCAAAAAAAGGAAGCACATATACTGCTTATTATTCTGTAGATAACGGCGAAAACTTTGAAAAACTGGGTACAGCCGATCTTCTGCTTAAAGATATTAGGGCAGGATTGATGGTGGCAGACGGTATCATCGCCAATTATATGAAAAGTACTTTCTGGTTCGATTCGGATACCACCAAGCCGGATTCGCCCTTTGATGTTTCATTTGATTATT
>JASMTI010000105.1:0-14472 GCA_041694375.1 Bacteroidales bacterium
GTTTTACAACATAAAAACTAAAAATTACAAATAAAACGCCCCAGCCATCTCCTGATATTCATGGGTATAAACATGCCGGGTTTCGGTTTCAATGGTTAATTCATTTTCGTTTATTGATGTTGCTTTAAATGCAAAAGCCATTAAAATTCTTTTAACCGGCTTCGCAGGATTAGGCTTCACGCGCGTGATATGAGTTGGAAAAAGATTTACGGAAGCAGCTTCCTTACAAAAATGCTTTTCATTTTCTATGGGTAAAACCACACAGAAACAGCCTTCGGGTTTTAGCAGCTTCGATGCAGCTTCAAATAATTCTTTAGTTGTGAGTTTGCTTGTATGCCGGGCAAGTGTTTTTGTTTGCATGGGAGATGTCAACGAATTGTTGAAAAAGGGTGGGTTGCATACAATCAAATCGTATTTTCCTGTGTTGCTCCTGGCAAAATCCTGTGCGCTAACTTTTTGTATGTGAAGCCGCTTTTTCCAGGGGGAATTTTCAAAGTTGAACGATGCATCGGTTACAGCACCCTTTTCAATGTCGATGGCATCGATTTGGGCTGTATCGTTACGTTGGGCAAGCATTAACGCGATCACACCTGTCCCGGTACCAATATCGAGGATCCTTGAAGCCCGGGAGACATCGGCCCAGGCGCCAAGCATTACCCCGTCGTTGCCAACACGCATGGCGGCATGGTTTTGCCCCACCTTAAATTGTTTGAACTGAAAATAGTTGTTGTGTGGCATTTTTTACGAAACCGCTAAGACGCAATGGCGCAAAGTTTATTAATAATTTCTTTGCGTTCTTTGTGTCTTTGCGGTATATAAATCAATCAGAAACTCCGCCTTGGCGGAGTTTTGATGTTGTTTTGCTTTCTACTTCAGCTTTGCAAATACACTCTTCATGCTTACGGCTTCTGCCATAATACCGTGTAACTTCGAAATCTCAATCCGGTCTTGCTCCATGGTATCGCGGTAGCGGATTGTAACCGTATTGTCTTCCATGGTTTGGTGGTCGATGGTAACACAGAATGGTGTGCCAATGGCGTCCATCCGGCGGTATCGCTTGCCAATTGAGTCTTTTTCATCGTATTGACAATTAAAATCAAATTTCAGGTCGTCAATTATTTCACGTGCTTTATCCGGCAGTCCATCTTTTTTAATCAATGGCAACACGGCAAGTTTTATCGGTGCCAGCACGGCTGGAAGTTTTAATACCACACGGGTATCTTTTTTACCATTGGCATCTTCAAGCTCTTCTTCGAAATACGAAGCTGCCATAACCTGTAGGAACATACGGTCAACCCCAATTGATGTTTCAACCACATAAGGCACATACGATTTACCTTCCTCGGGGTCGTAGTATTGTATTTTTTTGCCGCTGTATTCCTGGTGTTGGCTCAGGTCGAAATCGGTACGCGAGTGTATGCCTTCCACTTCTTTAAAGCCAAACGGGAACTTATATTCTACGTCAACCGCTGCGTTGGCGTAGTGTGCCAGTTTTTCGTGCTCGTGGAACCGGTAGTTTTCTTCGCCGAAGCCAAGTGCCTGGTGCCAGCTCATGCGGGTTGTTTTCCATTTTTCGAACCAATTGAGCTCGGTGCCCGGTTTTACAAAGAATTGCATTTCCATCTGCTCAAATTCGCGCATGCGGAAAATAAACTGGCGGGCAACAATCTCGTTACGGAAAGCTTTACCAATTTGGGCAATACCAAACGGGAGTTTCATGCGCCCGGTTTTTTGCACGTTCATGTAGTTCACAAAAATACCCTGTGCCGTTTCGGGGCGGAGGTATATTTTCTGTGCACCTTCGGCTGTACTGCCCATTTCGGTAGCAAACATCAGGTTAAACTGGCGTACATCGGTCCAGTTTTTGGTGCCTGAAATCGGGCAGGCAATTTCTTCATCAATTATTATTTGCTTGAGTTCTTCCAGGTTGTTATCGTTAAGCGCATCAGAAAAGCGTTTATGCAGGGCATCCCACTTTTCCTGGTTTTTTAATACACGGGGATTGGTTGTTTTGAATTGCTCTTCGTCAAACGATTCGCCAAAACGTTTTTGGGCTTTCTTGACTTCTTTGTCAATTTTCGCTTCAATTTTGGCCAGTTGTTCTTCAATCAGTACATCGGCACGGTAACGTTTTTTCGAATCTTTGTTATCAATTAGCGGGTCGTTAAAAGCATCCACATGGCCCGAAGCCTTCCACGTTGTGGGGTGCATAAAAATAGCCGAATCGAGGCCTACCACATTTTCGTGGAGCATGACCATTGAATCCCACCAATATTTTTTTATGTTATTTTTCAGCTCAACACCATTCTGACCATAATCATAAACAGCGCCAAGACCGTCGTAAATTTCACTACTTTGAAAAACATACCCATATTCTTTACAATGGGCTACCAGTTTCTTAAAAACATCTTCAGCCATAACAATTTGCTATTATTTTGAATTTGAAGGCGTAAAAATAGAATTTTAAGCTGAACTATTTATAAAAATTATGAAATATGAAGCAAAGGTTATTGGTAATTTATTTTGAAATAAAGCCACTTCGTGGGCATTACCGAGTAGCTCAGTAGTTCATTAGTTTTACTTTAACAGTTAATAAATAACTATATTACAAATACATGAACAAAAATAAAAAAAAGTTAGCCGCGAAATTGGTGGCGGTTAAATCCACAATGCCGTTAGGCATGGTTCAATATTGTAGCCTTCCGGTTCTCAGGTATGGTTTGTTTTAATCAAGGAAATAATCAGTTTTAAACTGTGGACAAAAAAATTCTATGGGTGTTGTAAGTTCTAAGAATATAATCACCCACCCTTATCTTAAATTGAATCATAGGATGTAGCAGGCAGGTTTCATGGGTTGGTTTATAATTTAAGGGGTTCATGAAAATAAAAAAGGAAGATAATAAAAAATTATCTCCCTTTCAACCAAAAATGTGGGCCCAGCTGGGCATGATCCAGCGACCCCCTGATTATGAGTCAGGTGCTCTAACCAACTGAGCTATAGGCCCGAAATTTTTATTTTAAACAAGGGTTAAAACCCCTTTCATTTTTCGGAGTGCAATTTTAGTGAAAACCCTTAAAATACACAAGTAAAAAATTTAAAAAGGTGGATTTTATTTTTCTTCACTCTTTTCTTCACTCTTTTTTTCGGTTTCCAACTCATTAAAAACCGAACGGTAAAACAGCAGGATGATACCAATTCCGACAGTTATGGCCGAGTCGGCAAGGTTAAACACCGGCCTGAAAAAGATAAATCGTTCACCGGCATTAATAGGCGACCATTCGGGCCATGTGCCGTTAATGATGGGGAAATAGAACATATCGACCACTGAACCGTGTAAAAAGGTCTCGTAGCCGCCTCCCTGGGGCATAAATTCGGCAACACGTCCATAACTGTCGCTAAAAATAAGTCCGTAAAATGCACTGTCGATAACATTACCAACAGCACCGGCAAAAATTAAGGCAATGCTAATGACCAAGCCCGTTGGGATGCCCCGTTTAATTAGTTTTAACAGGTACCACATGATTCCCCCTGCCGCGACAAGCCTGAACAGGGTAAGGAATACTTTTCCGAAACGCCCGGCAAATTCAAAACCGAAAGCCATGCCACGGTTTTCAACAAAATGTAAGATAAACCAATCGCCAATTAATTTTATTTCCTGGCCAAGCATGAAGTTGGTTTTAATCCATATTTTCAAAATTTGGTCAACAATAAGTATCAGTGCGATAACGGAAAAGGCTATTTGCTTTTTTGACATAGTTATATTGTAGAAAAACTGAGAGTTTGCCAAAACCCTCAGTTACATTTTATTGTGAAATAATGATAACAATTATTTTTTCATGTTTTTGGCATCAATCGAAAGTGTGGCATGTGGAACAGCCCGCAAACGTTCTTTTGAAATAAGTTTTCCGGTTTCGCGGCATATTCCATAAGTCTTGTTTTCAATGCGTATCAGTGCAGCTTGCAGGTGCTGAATGAATTTCAGCTGGCGTTGTGCCAGTTTGCTGGCCTCTTCTTTTGAAAGGGTAGCAGCACCTTCCTCTAGCACTTTAAAAGTTGGCGACGTGTCTTGGGTATCGTTATCGTCGCTGTGTGTTATCGAACTTTTGAAGATATCATAGTCGCGTTGCGCTTTCTCCAATTTTTTCAGGATGATCTCTTTGAACTCCTGTAGTTCTGCATCTGAATATCTGGTTTTGTCGCTCATATCATTTAGGTTTGGATTATACTCATTTTCAAAAAATTTACCAAATGTAATAAAAAAACCTGTCTGAATACCGGCCAAAAAAGTTTTACTTATTGCCGTTCAACATTTATTTTAGTTTTAATATCGTCAATCTCAATATCCCTTATATTGTCCCCGGTAAGGGTATCAACAAGTGTAAGTGAGTTCGCGAGGGTTTGCCCACAAATAAAATCATTGTGTTTTTCCAGCGCCTCGTTCAGTTCATCGTGTTTTTCAATTTGAACGTTAATTTTGTCTGTAACTTCAAAATTGCTGTCTTTACGTATATTTTGTATCCTATTTACAAATTCGCGTGCAATTCCTTCATGACGTAAATCATCTGATATTTTAATATCCAGTGCTACTGTAACTTGCCCTTCAGTTGAAACGGTCCATCCGGGGATGTCTTCCGAAGTGATTTCAACATCGTCGGGTGTAAGTACAACTTCTTGTTCGGCAACATTTAGTATAAATTTACCTTCTTGCTCAAGTTGTGCAATGTTATCCTGTGTCATTTGTGCTACAGCCCCGGCAACTTGTTTCATAAGTTTACCGTACTTTGGGCCTAACGCTTTAAAATTAGGTTTTATTTTCTTTTTAATTACGCCAGTGGTATCGGTCAGGTATTCAATTTCCTTAACATTTGTTTCGGTAAGGATGATATTTTCTACTGCTGCCAGCTGCTCTTTGAATTTTGGGTTTAGGATTGGCACCATGATTTTAGCCAATGGCTGGCGTACTTTAAGTTTTTCTTTTCTGCGTAAGCCAAGTACCATGCTCGATACTTTTTGTGCCAGGGCCATTCGTTCTTCCAAATCCGTATCGATAATGCTTTCATCGTACAATGGAAAGTCTGAAATGTGAACACTTTGGTCAGGTTCCTTACCGGTTACTTTGTTAAGGTCGGTAAACAGTTGGTCCATGTAAAATGGTGCAATGGGCGCAGCCAATTTTGCCACCGTTGCTATACAGGTGTACAATGTTTGATAAGCCGAAAGCTTATCGGTTGTCATTTCGCCACCCCAGTAACGTTTACGGCTTAAGCGTACAAACCAGTTGCTGAGGTTTTCGCCCACAAAATCGGCAATGGCACGGCCTGCGCGTGTTGGTTCATACGTTTCGTAACACTCGGTTACTGTTTTTACCAAGGTGTTTAACAGCGAAAGTATCCAACGGTCAATTTCGGGGCGTTGTTCCATTGGCACATCATCTTCGGCATAAGTAAAGCCATCGATATTGGCATATAATGAGAAGAAGCTGTATGTGTTATATAGCGTGCCGAAAAATTTACGTCGCACCTCATCAACACCCCCAAGGTCAAACTTCAGATTGTCCCAAGGTTGTGCATTTGTAATCATATACCAACGCAGCGGGTCCGAGCCATATTTTTCGATGGTTTCGAACGGGTCAACCGCGTTACCTAAGCGTTTCGACATTTTGTTGCCTTTTTTATCAAGGACAAGGCCGTTTGAGATGATGTTTTTAAAAGATACATCATCCATTATTAGAGTGGCGATGGCATGCAATGTGAAAAACCATCCGCGGGTTTGGTCAACACCCTCAGCAATAAAATCGGCAGGGAAGACGAAAGCCCCTCCCTGCCCCTCCCCTGAGGGGGCTTGTTCGAACGGATAGTGAGCTTGTGCGTATGGCATTGAGCCCGAGTCGAACCAAACATCGATTAGGTCGGGTTCGCGGAACATTTTTGTACCTTTTGATGAAACCAAGACAATGTCATCGACATAAGGCCTGTGGAGGTCGATGATATCGTAATTTTCTTTTGAGTTATCGCCTACTTTGAAGCCTTCGTATGGGTTTTTGTCCATAAACCCGGCATCAATAGCCTTTTGTATTTCGTTTATTAGTTCTTCGGTTGAACCAATGCATATTTCTTCACTTCCATCTTCGGTCCGCCAAATTGGGAGCGGGGTACCCCAGTAGCGTGAGCGTGATAAGTTCCAATCGACCAGGTTTTCGAGCCAGTTACCAAATCGCCCGGTACCGGTACTGGCCGGTTTCCAGTTAATGGTATTGTTCAGCTCAATCATGCGCTCTTTGATGGCCGTGGTTTTTATGAACCATGAATCGAGCGGGTAGTATAATACCGGCTTATCGGTTCGCCAGCAGTGTGGGTAATTGTGCTCATGCTTTTCAACTTTGAAGGCTTTGTTTTCTTTTTTCAACATAACCGAGAGGTCTACATCCAACGTAGGGTCTTTCTCTGTCAATGTATCATCATAAGCATTTTTCACATATCGCCCTGCAAAATCGCGGTAAACTTGTTCGTTTACATATGTTTTTGCCCAATTTTCATCCAAATCTTCAATGTGGAAGAATTTTCCGGTACGGTCGACCATAGCCTGGCGTTTACCTTCTTTATCAACCATGACCAGTGGTACAATTCCGGCTTGTTTGGCCACGCGGTCGTCATCGGCACCAAAGGTAGGTGCAATGTGTACAATTCCGGTACCATCTTCAGTGGTTACATAGTCACCCGGGATAACGCGGAACGCATCGCCTTCGGGCTTAACAAAAGGTATAAGTTGCTCATAATTTAAGCCCACAAGGTCTTTCCCTTTGTATTCTTCCAGAATTTTGTAAGGTACAGCTTTGTCGCCAGGTTTATATTCATCGAAACTTGCTTCGGCATGTTTCGGGTTGAAGTAGCTTTCCACTAAATCTTTTGCAAGTATGGCCGTCATAGGTATTCCCGTGTAGGGATTAAAAGTTTGAACCTTGACGTATGTAATTTTAGGCCCAACAGCCAGTGCTGTGTTCGATGGCAAGGTCCATGGAGTTGTTGTCCATGCCAGCAGAAATAAATCTGTATCAACCCCTTCAAAAAGTTTTTCAGAGGCAGCATTTCGTGTTACTTTAAATTGGGCAGTTGCTGTTGTATCTTTTACATCGCGATAACAGCCCGGTTGGTTCAGCTCGTGCGAGCTAAGTCCGGTACCTGCGGCGGGTGAATATGGTTGTATGGTATATCCTTTGTATAAAAGGCCTTTGTTGTAAATTTGTTTTAACAGCCACCATACGGTTTCAATATAGCGGTTGTCGTAAGTAATGTATGGGTCGTCCATGTTTACCCAGTAGCCCATCAGGCGGGTTAGTTCCTCCCACTCTTTGGTGTATTTCATTACCTCTTTACGGCATGCTGCGTTGTATTCCTCAACCGAAATACTTTTGCCGATGTCTTCTTTGGTTATGCCCAGCATTTTTTCAACACCCAGTTCAACGGGAAGCCCGTGGGTGTCCCATCCGGCTTTGCGTTTTACCAGGTAACCCTGCATGGTTTTGTAACGGCAAAAAATATCTTTAATTGCGCGTGCCATCACGTGGTGGATACCCGGCATTCCGTTGGCCGACGGTGGCCCTTCGTAAAATACGAATGTGGGTTTCCCTTTGCGGGTACTCATGCTTTTATGAAACGTGTCATCTTCTTCCCAACGTTTCCCTATTTCTTTGTTTATCTGCGATAAATCGAAGGATTTATATTCTGTAAACTTCTTTGCCATAACTTACAATAGCCTGATTTTTAAAAAGTGTACAAATATATAAAAAGTCGTTGAGGGTAAATATTAATTTTCAGAATAATACTGTGATGTAAGCATAGAGAACGCCTTCCACCTTGAAAAAGTGTCCCTGCGTATGTGAAACATGCGGGCTATTGGGTTATTTTCTGCGGAAAACTTTTAAATCGCTATTATAAAACCGGTCAAAATATACAGGCGAGGCATTGAATTTGGGAGCTTTTATACCTGAATGAAAGCAAACTTGCCCTGTGTAAACATGGGCTTCGTCCCATAAGTTTTGATTGATAAAGCTTTGCAGCATTTTTGGCCCGCCTTCAACAATCACCGACAGGATGCTATTTTGGTATAAGTGATTAAGTAAACTTTTCAATACGTCTCCGGGCTTTTCGGCCATAATGTAATTAACAGGTCTTTTATCGGGGTAAGGTTTATGAGTTACGATTGAAGATGGTGCCGACTGGTCAAAAACTGTAAGGTTACCGGGCAGGCGGTGATAAAAATCGGCAACAATACGCAGGGGTTGCTGACCGTACCAGTCGCGTAAAGTAAGCGACGGGTTATCTTTTGAGGCGGTTTCGGTGCCAATAAATATTGCTTTTTCGGTTGCCCGTTGTTTGTGTACGGCAATGCGTGCCATTTCGTTGGTAATCCAGGTTGGTTGCCCAAATTCGTTGGATTGCCGATCGGCATCAACAAACCCGTCGGCTGTTTGGGCCCATTTCAGGATGATGTAGGGCCTCTTCTTTTCGTGGAAAGTAAAAAACCGCCGGTTGAGTTCTAAACATTGGTGGGTACAAACACCAACCTTCACATCGATACCGGCTTTTTTCATTTTTTTTATGCCTTTCCCGGCAACTTTGGCATAAGGGTCGGTCGTACCTATAACCACCCTTGGTATTTGTTTTTCGACGATAAGGTCGGAGCAGGGTGGTGTTTTGCCATAATGGGCACAAGGTTCAAGGTTTACAAACAGTGTTGATTTTTTTAGTTGTTCTTTATCCTGAACACTGTTGATGGCATTAACTTCGGCATGTGCCTCGCCATAATTTTGATGGAAGCCTTCGCCAATAATTTTATTGTTGTGAACGATTACACAACCCACCATGGGGTTAGGGGCAACGCGGCCTTCGCCCTGCCGTGCCAGCGAAATGCAACGTTGCATGTATTCTTCCTCGATTTTTAAGTGTAATGTATTTTGCACCTTATACCAATTTGATTACTAAGATAGCAGAAAAATAAGTTCAAAAAAAAACCAGCATTGCGCTGGTTTTATTTTTTTCCGCTTTTCTTAATATATTGTTCAAGTGCCATGGTCATCGACGGGGCTTTGGGGTTAGGCGCCTGGATGTCTAACCTGAGCCCTGCTTCTTCTACTGCTTTGGCTGTTGACGTACCGAATGAAGCGATACGCGTATCGTTTTGTTCAAAATCGGGAAAGTTCTGGAGCAGTGATTTAATTCCCGATGGGCTGTAAAATACTAAAACATCATAATTTACATCTTTCAGGTCAGACAGGTCGCTGCTTACCGTATTGTACAAAATAGCTTTGGTGTAGTCGGCCTTCACTTTGTCAAGCAATTCGGGTATCTCGGGTTTGTGAATGTGCGACAGCGGAACAAGATATTTCTCATCGAGATGTTTTTTGATAATATCTATAAGTTGAGAAAATTTACCATCACCATAAAAGATTTTCCTTTTCCGATATACGATATATTTTTGCAGATAAAAAGCAGTTGCTTCTGAAATACAAAAATATTTCATGGTTTCGGGCACGGTAATGCGCATTTCGTCACAAATCCTAAAAAAGTGATTGATGGCAGTACGACTGGTAAATATAACGGCCGTATGGTCGAGTATATTTATCCTTGTTTGCCGAAACTCTTTTGCTGAAACACCTTCAACATGAATGAACTGCCTGAAATCAACTTTAACATTGTTTCTTTCGGCAAAATCGAAGTAAGGCGATTTTGATGACGCTGGTTTGGGCTGGGATACTAGTATTCTCTTGATTTTCAAAACCTAATAATTTAAAAGGTTCTACATAATTCTAAATTACCACAAAATCTTCCACACGATAAATAAGGGTAAAATTTCGAGGGTACAAAGGTATAAAATCAAATAATAAATAGAAAAATCTTTTTTTGCAACGATTAATACCCCCCTGAAAGCATTGATAAGACTAGGGACGAGGATGATTATAAAACCTGCTGAAAGAAGAATATTGAACAATAAACCTGATGAAAAGAACAGCGAAAACGCGGGAATTAGCAAAAATAGCCCGGTAATGTGATTGCCTGATGTTTTATAAAAAAGGTACTCAGATATTTCTTCGTTGCACCTGAAAAGATGGCCCGAAAGAAGGTATAATATTTTTTTTGAATTAACGTAAACTGTGATTAAAGCAATGCTTATAAGGTAAAGATTAAAACCGGGAGGTGTGATACTATTTCGTGTAAATATAAAAATGTGGTACAAATAAATGGCCAAAACAGCATAATAAAGAAGCTCTAGCAGTAAAACAGTTAAGCTTCGCGAAGATATACGCTCGCGGAACATTCGCGATGCGGTTTGGTTGTTGAATGCCGATTGAAACAACGACAACAAATATTTGCCTGATATTGTACGTATGATGGCCAGGAGGCTGAGTACCGCAATTAAAAGAATAACAGCCCAATCGGGGATAAACCGTGAATGAAAAATAAAATTTACTTGCCCGGTTTTTACCTGAAGCAGGGATTCAACCCGGTTTTCAAAAATTATTTTTGTTATGTTTTTTAAAAATAAAAAGGCCATTAAACTAAATGATTTAATGGCCAAATATACAAACTATTTTTGGTGTTCTTAATTTAAATGTCGTCGTTCGTAGCAACTCATATTCTCATATTTTTCCATAATCCGTGTTAGCCTGAGTGCTTCTTCGTGCTCAGGTGTTCCGGGTTCGGCATCACAAATTTCAAGAAATCTCACTATTGCTTTCCGGTAATCGTCTTCGGTGTAAATGGTATCTCCCATATTAATCAAAAAATCTAATGTGCTTCAAGCCAATTATCCCCTATATCTAACTCAACAGTTAATGGTACTTCAAGGTTTATGGCATGTTCCATTTCTTGCTTTACAATTTTTTTCACTGCATCAATTTCATTTTTATACACTTCGAAATTAAGCTCATCGTGTACTTGTAGTATCATTTTTGATTTAAGCGATTGTTTTTTTATTTCTTCGTGTGTGCGAATCATCGCAATCTTAATGATATCGGCGGCTGTACCCTGTATGGGTGCATTAATGGCATTTCGTTCGGCAACACCACGTACTACCGAGTTGGCTGAATTAATGTCTGATAAATAACGTTTGCGGCCATACAATGTTTTCACAAAACCGGTATTCCTTGCATTTTTAATGCATTCGTCCATGTATTCCTTCACTTTTGGGAAGGCTTCAAAGTAACCATCGATGATTTCTTTGGCTTCAGTACGCGAAATATTAAGCCTTTGCGAAAGCCCGAAAGCTGATATACCATAAATAATGCCAAAGTTTGCTGTTTTGGCTTTCCTGCGCATTTCGGCGCTTACCTCATCGGGTTTCACTTTAAATATTTTTGATGCCGTTAACGCGTGAACGTCGATGTTTTTTGTAAATGCTTGAACAAGATTGGGGTCTTTACTGAGTGCGGCCATTATGCGCAACTCAATTTGTGAATAGTCGGCCGAAAGGTATACCATGTTTTCTTCCGACGGAATAAAAGCCTTTCGTATTTCGCGCCCGTTTTCATCGCGGATTGGGATGTTCTGCAAGTTTGGGTTAACCGAGCTGAGCCGCCCCGTGGCTGTAACAGCTTGGTTAAAGGAAGTGTGGATTTTTCCGGTTCTTTCGTTAATCAGCTTTGGCAATGCTTCAACATAAGTGTTAAGTAATTTTTTTAACCCGCGGTATTCCAATACTTTGTTAACAATAGGATGTTTATCGGTAAGCCTTGCCAGTACCTCTTCGTTAGTTGAATACTGCTTGGTTTTTGTTTTTTTCGCGTTGCTGTCGATTTTAAGTTTATCGAAAAGCACAACGCCAAGTTGCTTGGGCGATGAAATCAGGAAATCGGTACCGGCCAGTTCGTGTATTTCATCCTCAAGCCCTGAAATTTGTTTTTTTAATTTTTCGGCATAGTCGTTCAATGCACTGGTATCAACTTTTACCCCGTTTGTTTCCATTGATACTAAAACGGGTATGAGTGGCATTTCCATGTCGTTGAACAAGCCGTTGAGCTCGTATTTCTCAAGTTCTTTTTCCAACTCGTATCTCAATTGTAAGGTAAGGTCGGCATCTTCACAGGCATACTGAACCAGTTTGTCGTCCTCGACCGAACGCATGGTGCGTTGATTCTTGCCTTTTGCCCCGATTAGGTTTTCGGTAGGCACTTTTTTGTAATTGAGATAGAGCTCGGTCAGGAAATCGAGATTGTGCCTGAGTTCGGGCTGGATGAGATAGTGGGCAATCATGGTATCGAATAATTTACCTTTTACCTCGATTCCATAATTGGCCAACATCAGCATGTCGTACTTTATATTCTGTCCGGTTTTTTCAATGTTTTCATCTTCAAAAATCAGCCTGAATTCTTCAACTATCTTTTGAGCTTCGTCACGGTTTTCGGGCAACATCACACAATAAGCTTCATGTGGTTTTATGGCAAACGAAATGCAAACCAACTCTGCTTCGTGCGGATTTAGCCCGGTTGTTTCGGTGTCGAAGCAAAATGAGGGAGAGACTGCAAGTTCGGCCCGCAACGATGCCCGCTGCGATTGATTTTCAACTTTAAAGTACTGATGTTTAACCGTATCGGTATTTTCATAATTTTTTGATGAAGCGACACTTTCATTATCGGCATTACCAAATAATGAGCCTTGTGTGGCTTCTTCAGAAGATGATTTCCCGTTGCCGTTAATTTTTTTCGCGTGGGTCCTGAATTCAAGTGTTTCGTATATCGACAGGAGCTTTTCCTTATCGGGGCTTTGTTTTTTCATTTTGTCGAAATCGACGTCAACCGGTGCTTCACGGTCAATAACAACCAATTTTCGTGAAAGGTACACCTGCTCTTTATTTTCGATGAGTCGTTCTTTCTGTTTCCCTTTTAGCTGGCCGATGTTTTCATAAATGCCATCAATGCTTTTGTACTCGCTAATCAGCTTAATGGCCGTTTTGGGGCCAATGCCGGGGCATCCGGGAATGTTGTCGGACGAATCGCCCATGAGCCCGAGGATATCAATTACCTGGCCGGGGGTGTCAATTTCAAAATTCTTTTTCACTTCATCTACGCCCCACACTTCGGCTTTGTTGCCCGATTTTGCCGGTTTGTACATATAGGTGTTGTCATCAACCAGCTGCGCGTAATCTTTATCGGGGGTCATCATGTAAGTAGTAAAGCCTTTTTGTGCAGCCTGTTGTGCCAGTGTCCCTATTACATCGTCGGCTTCGTAGCCTTTTTTCTCCAGTATCGGGATGTTGTGTGCTTTGATAATATCACGGATGTAAGGTATGGCATTCCGGATATCTTCGGGCATTTGTTCGCGGTTAGCTTTGTATTCGGGGTACATCTCGTGCCTGAATGTGTCGGCATGTACGTCGAACACAACGGCAATGTGCGACATTTCTTCGGTTGATAATACTTGTTCGAGGGTGTTAGTGAACCCAAGTATTGCCGAAGTATTTAAACCTTTCGAGTTGAACCTTGGGTTGCGGATAAAAGCAAAGTATGAGCGGTAAATCAATGCATAAGCATCGAGTAAAAAGAGCTTTTTGTTTTTTTGTTTAGTTTCCATAGGTTATTGATTGTCATCATCATTCCATTCGGCATTGGAGGTTGTTGTTTCGTACAAAACTACTTTTTTAAGGACGATTCCTTCAGGTAGTTTGGGTTTTATTTTTTCAACAATCCACAAAACAAGATTTTCACAAGTAGGTTGGAAGTTAAATATGAAATGCCGTTCGAACATTTCGCCAAGTGTTTGAAGTTGTTCTTTTGGGGCTTTTTCGTAAACGGCCAGTGAGTGGTCAAGTTTATCAACTATTTCATCTT
This sequence comes from Bacteroidales bacterium, assembly GCA_041694375.1. Taxonomy (GTDB): domain Bacteria; phylum Bacteroidota; class Bacteroidia; order Bacteroidales; family Prolixibacteraceae; genus Roseimarinus. The sequence continues at coordinate 13,824 of JASMTI010000105.1, forward strand.
TAACAATACGTTTAAGGTCGCCAAAATCGATAACCATGCCGTTTTTTTTATTTTCGGGGTTGTTTATGGGTTCGCCCATCACGGTAACGTATAATTGGTAAGTGTGCCCGTGAATATTTTTGCACAGCCCGTCGTAATTCCAAAGGGCATGTGCCATTTCAAAATCGTAAAATTTTGTAACGCGTACTTTATCTGTCATCTTTATCGGTATTTTTAAATACTGTTATTGTATAGAATAAACAAACAGGGTGCAAAAAGGTTAAAAAACAGTATTCTTGGTAGAAAGTTAATCCTGGCAGGCACATGATTTCACACATTCAATCATTTCCCCCAAAATTTTGTGTTTTGAGAAATAGTAGGTGTTTTTTCCTTTTCGTTTTGAGCAAAGAATGCCTTTATCTTTTAATATTCCCAAATGGTGCGAGGCTGTTGATTGCTCAATGTTGAGGAGCTCGTGTATTTGCGTCACCGTTAAATCTGCGCCATTTTTCAATAAATCCAGTATTGATATGCGCAAAGGGTGGGCCATCGCTTTAAGCATCGCTGCCGCTTTGTTTAAACTATTTTCATCAAATTCTTGTGTAGACATGGTATCCAATTTAAACCACAAATTTATAAATATTCCATAAAGAATATATTTTACTTAAAT
>JASMTI010000106.1:0-10804 GCA_041694375.1 Bacteroidales bacterium
CCGTTGCTGCATCATATAATGCCGGCCGTCGTGGCATCGACCGCGAAATTGAGCGCCAAAAAGAAACACACTATTACAATTTATTGTTAAACCCCGAAACAGCACGCTACGTATTCAGGATACTTGCATTGAAAACCATTATCGAGAACCCCGAAGATTATGGCTTCTACTTCAAAAATAAAGACCTGTACCCGGTCATCCCTACAAAAAAAGTTGAAGTAAATACGCCTGTTGAAAACTTCTCTGATTTTGCAGTGGAACACGGCACTAATTACAAAATTTTAAAATATTTCAACCCGTGGTTACGCGACACTATGCTGACAAACCGTGAAGGCAACACTTACGAAATTATTATCCCCAAGGGGAAATACCGGGCCTATTAATAAAACAATCGATGGCAAAAAAGAACAACAACAATCAAGAATACATAAAAGTACGGGGAGCGCGCGTTCACAACCTCCACAATATTGATGTTAACATTCCGCGTAATAAAATATCAGTTGTTACCGGATTAAGCGGAAGCGGTAAATCATCGCTTGCCTTCGATACCATTTATGCCGAAGGCCAAAGGCGTTATATCGAAACATTTTCGGCCTATGCACGTTCGTTCATCGGGAATATGGAACGCCCCGACGTTGACGAAATTTCAGGGCTCAGCCCGGTAATTTCCATCGAACAAAAAACCACCAACAAAAACCCCCGCTCAACCGTGGGAACCGTTACCGAAATATACGACTTCCTGCGCCTGCTTTATGCCCGTGCCGGCGAAGCTTATTCGTACAACACCGGCGAAAAAATGGTGAAATATTCCGAACAGAAAATTCTCGACCTGATTCGCGACAAATTTAAAGGCAAAAAAATCATCGTACTCTCGCCCATGGTGAAAGGCCGAAAAGGGCATTACCGCGAGTTGTTCGAGCAAATGATAAAAAAAGGCTACCTACAGGCTCGGGTTGACGGGTTGATTACAGAGCTCCGCCATGGTATGAAAACCGACCGCTACAAAAACCATTTTATCGAAATGGTGATTGACAAAATGGTGGTTGACGATGCCTCGGACAAACGACTGAAAGACTCGGTACAAACCGCTATGAAACAAGGCAAAGGCATATTAATGATACTGGACCACGAAAGTGGCGATGTAAAATACTACAGCCGCCACCTGATGTGCCCAACCACAGGTATTTCGTATGCCGAACCTGCACCTCATAACTTTTCGTTTAACTCACCACAAGGCGCCTGCGAAAAATGTAACGGACTGGGCATCGTGCCCCAGCTCGATATAGACAAACTGATACCCGACCGCAAAATATCGATACACAAAGGCGGCATTGCACCACTGGGCAATTATAAAAACTCGGTTATTTTTTGGCAAATCGAAGCCATACTCGACCTGTATAAATGTAAAATTAAAGACCCAATAGAAAAACTGCCCGAAGAAGCACTCGATAAAATACTTTACGGTACCAACGACCGTATTCAACTAAAAAATTCTCCGTTGGGTACCAACATCAACTACTACATGACCTACGAGGGTGTGGTAAAATATATCGAAAGCCAGCGCGAGGACTCCTCGGAAAGGGCAAAGAAATGGGCCAACCAGTACATCCGCGAAACCACCTGTCCCGAATGCAACGGCCAACGCCTCAAAAAAGAATCATTATGGTTCAAAATTGACAACAAGAACATTGCCGAGGTTGCCAAAATGGACCTTGTAGAGATGGGTGAATGGCTCAATGGGTTGGAAAGCCGCCTTAGCGATCGCCAACGCAAAATTGGCGTTGAAGTCATCAAAGAAATTCGCGACCGCCTTGGTTTTATGCTCGATGTAGGCCTCGAATACCTGGCATTGAACCGTCCGGCTAAAACACTATCGGGCGGCGAGTCGCAGCGCATACGGCTGGCTACGCAAATTGGTTCGCAACTGGTAAATGTGCTATATATTTTAGACGAGCCCAGCATTGGACTGCACCACCGCGACAACCTGCGCCTGATCCACTCGCTTGAGCAACTGCGCGACACCGGAAACTCGGTGATAGTGGTTGAACACGACAAAGAAATGATGTTGAATGCCGACTACGTGGTTGACCTGGGCCCTTATGCCGGACGGCACGGTGGAAAAATAATGGGCGCCGGAAAACCAGATGAAATTGTGAAAGGCGACTCATTGACTTCAAAATACCTGCGGGGCGAAATGAAAATTGAAGTACCACAAGCACGCAGGCCCGGCTCCGGAAAATCAATTATATTGAAAGGATGCAGCGGCAATAACCTGAAAAATGTTACGACCGAATTCCCGCTGGGCAAACTGATATGTGTTACCGGTGTTTCGGGCAGTGGAAAATCAACATTAATTAACGAAACCCTACAGCCGATATTGAGCCAGCGTTTTTACCGCTCGGTAAAAGACCCCCTGCCTTACAAAAAGGTTGAAGGACTAGAACATATCGACAAAGTGGTACAGGTTGACCAATCGCCACTGGGCCGCACACCCCGCTCAAACCCGGTTACCTATACCGGTGTGTTTTCCGATATCCGCGACTTGTTTACCAAATTGCCCGAAGCAAAAATCAGGGGTTACAAACCCGGGCGCTTCTCGTTTAATGTAAAAGGCGGACGCTGTGAAGAATGCCAGGGAGGCGGAATGAAACTTATAGAAATGAACTTTCTGCCCGATGTATATGTGCATTGCGACAAGTGCAACGGCCGGCGGTATAACCGCGAAACCCTTGAGGTCCGCTACCGCGGAAAATCAATAAGCGATGTGCTCGATATGACCATCAACCAGGGCGTAGAGTTTTTCGAGAGCTACCCAAAAATTTTGAAAAAGCTGAAAACCCTGCAAGAGGTCGGACTTGGCTACCTCACACTCGGACAATCGTCAACCACTATTTCGGGAGGCGAAGCACAACGTGTGAAACTGTCCACCGAGCTATCGAAGCGCGACACCGGCAAAACCATTTACATACTTGATGAGCCTACTACCGGTCTGCATTTCGAAGACATCAAGGTGCTGCTCGATGTACTTAACAAACTGGTTGACAAAGGCAACACCGTTATTGTAATTGAGCACAACATGGATGTAATCAAAGTGGCCGATTACCTGATCGACATAGGTCCCGAAGGCGGCCGTGGCGGTGGTAAAGTTGTGGCAACAGGTACGCCCGAAGATGTGGCAGCCAATAACAAATCGATTACCGGAAAATATTTGAAGGAGGAGCTAGAGGCTTAAACAAAAGGGTATAAAAGAAAACACTTAGGGGAACATTTTGAGGAACATCCCAACCACCTACCCCCGCTAGTGCGGATTTGCAATCCGCGCTTTTTGGCTTAGGATTTATAATCCTTTTACCTTAAGCCCCATATAGCGCGAGGTACTGTCATGAGGGGGTTTAAATTCCTGCCCCGGTTTCTTTTATCACTCTTTCCCTTATCGATTCGGCGACAAAATTATTTAATGATGTTTTATACTTCATTGCAAGCAAAGCTGCTTTTTGATGAAGTGCAGGAGAAACCCGAACATTAAAGCTTCCCTTAAACGGCTTTTCCGGTTTAATACCTTCATTTTTACAATCATCCAAATAAGCATTGATTGCTTCTTTAAAATCTTCCTCAAGTTCTTTACCTGTTGTTCCTTCGTAAGAAATCAGGCCTTTTAATCCAAGCACTTTACCGTACAACAAATCATCTTCTTTACTGTACTCAATACTTCCTGTGTAGCCTTTATATTCTAAGTTTTTCATCTCATTAAAATTTTATGTATTATAGCATTCTATGGAACTCACCCTTAAAAAAATATTCAAACGTAAAGGCTCGTTTCATAATCCCAATACCTCCTTAATTTGTTTCAACTGATAATGTTTCATAATTCCTGACGGATGCGGTTTGTGCAACATTATCGGAACATTCTCTTTATTCATAAACTTTACCCTGGAGCCGGAAGTCTTTCCTTTTTTCACTTCTTCAAAATCATAATACCCCAAGAGTTTAACCACTTCATCATAATGAAAATCAGATGGCATAGTTAAAAATCTAATGATAAGTTTTTCTTTCTTAGACATACACAAAAGTAACTATATTTAGTTGCATAATCAATAGTATTTTCATTTTAAAGGATGATATTTTTGATTTTTAAAATAGGAACTTATGCTAAATTCAGTGCTGGCTTGTTGCATGAATATTTCCGATGCTCGGAACTGTCAGTTATAAACGAAAACCTTTCAAATTTTCAGGATGCATTAAATTTATCATCATCCCAGTTTTCAGGATTATTGCGGATATAGGTTTTTATTCGCAAATAGGATTGATCGTCGCGAATAACATAGTCATGGTAATCGGGTTGCCAATTTTTCTGACCAGGCGTTTTTCGTGCATCATTCATCTGTTTCGATGTTTTCATTTTCAATTTGCCCAATATTTTGGGAATGATCATTTTCCGACGTTGTTTTCGGTATTGTTTTATTTCATTAATGGTTGGTTTGTAATCGCCATTGTACCACCATTGATGGTTGGGTGATGGCGTTGATTGGAACGTTGGTGGCGTTGGTGGTAGAGAAAATTCATGAATTTTCTCTACGTTGCCACAACCGGCCACGTTGCCACAACAACCATCAACGTTGCCATTATCAATCACGTTATCATCATCAACGTTGGCAATACCATTATGGTAATTGTATTCCCCTAATTCTATTATTAAATGGATATGGTTTGGCATTATCTGCCATTCATCCAGAATAATGCGCGGGTTATATTCGGGTATTTTTATGATTTCGGTTTCAACAAATTCACCAAATTCTGACAATTCCATTTTTTTATTTACCACGTCACCCAAAATACATTCCCTATTATTAATACAGATGGTTATAAAATATCTGCCCGGTGCAGAATAATCCCAATACATCCATCGGTTTGGTTCAACGCGGTATTTGCTGAGGAATTTTGTCATTTTGTAGTTTTTATCTGCCGGTAAATTACAACAACAGTACGTTATATTTTATACATTAGATATGAGACTTTGTTCGTAACAAATTAAATACTTGTATTTTATACAATTAAACCCGCAAGACACAAGCAGCACATTATCAGTAACTTAAAAAATAGCAACGAACTATTGATATAATTTTTAGTTTCAGGAAAGTAAAAGTACAATAAATTTAAGAAAAGCTTAGCCTGCGGCTAAACCACACGATACAATCGTGCGGCAGCGGGGGCTTCAGAGAAAACTATTGGTATTAATATACACACTGTGGAAGAAAAACGAACCATTTGATCCGCAATATCATATATCCAGTAATGAAGAGCAAAAGCTCCTCTTTTCGCATTGTTCCGAAGGAATAAAAAAATCCCCGAACTAGCCAGGACACTAGATGGACATCCTATCAACAAATCAAAATCACTAACCATATTTCCTATCTTTCTTAATCTGGCCTTTTCTTTTCCATAAGTAAGAATTGAATCATAGATCGGTAGAATTGTAATTTGATCTACAAACTGATTAATTATTTCGTGATTCTTTGAAGGATTTTTACTGTTTTCAGCACCATAAACTAATTCCGCTAGAGAAATTTCGGAAATTGCACAATTTATTAATCCAACTTCATTTAATTTACCAATAACCCCAAACTTTCCCCGGAAGAAATGGATACATATATTAGAATCGAGTAAATACTTCATTCGAAGTTAGTTGAATTTTGTTTATCAATTCGAGAATCTTTTATATCTTTTATTATTTCATCCGAGGTTCTATCATCCTCCCAAGCCCCGTAAAGGCTGGCAAGGTCAAAATTTTCATCATCATTCGGATTAATTGATTCTGTCAATTTAATTATCAAGTTTTTTTTTGATCTATTATCAAGTTTTGATAAAAATCTAAAATATCTATCTATCGTATTATTTGTTAGCGCTAATCCCATAACTATTATCTTTTTACAAATATACAATTTTTTCAGACTAAAGCATTTCCCCGCCTACCCCTTTTAGCTTGCGTAACGAGGGGTTTGACCAATAGTCGTCTGTAACAGCCTGTACCGCATAAGGCGGTAACACATTGCTATTGAATGATTGCATCATTCAATAACTAACGAATTACTTCCACCTCGACAATGCCACCCAAAGATGCATAATTCTTTGCAGAGTAAGAAAGTGCACCGCATGCTGGTCGTGGATGATGTAGTTCTCGGATGATATTTTTAGTTTTAAAGATAGCAACTTTTGCCAAATGCAGTGCTGAATTGTTGCTGTCCTCTTCCCAATACTCGGTACAGGCAGTTATAAACGAGAACTAGTTACCCCCTCGTTGCAAACGAGTCCCTATGTTTGTAATTTCGCTCAAAATAAATAAGCATAAGCCAAAGAGTGTTATTTTTGATTTATCTACTAATCAATAAACTCAATGACTTATGCAGACACAAAGTAGCAAATTAGATTTTAATGGACAAAATATTTTTGTCGGAATCGATGTCCACCTCAAAAGCTGGGCAGTAACAATTTTAACCCAAGAAATGGCGCATAAAACATTTACACAGCCAGCCAATGCTGAAACTCTTAATAACTACCTGGTGCGTAATTTTCCCGGAGGGAGTTACAACTCGGTTTATGAAGCAGGCTTCTGTGGCTTTTGGACACATTACAAGTTAAAAGCAATGGGGATCAACAACATCGTTATCAATCCGGCGGACGTGCCAACCTCGCAAAAGGAAAAACTACAAAAAGACGACCCGACCGATAGCCGCAAACTTGCTCGTTCGCTACGCGCAAATCAATTAAGAGCCATCTATGTCCCCAACCCGGAAACATTGGAAGACCGCTCCCTGGTGAGGATGAGGGCAACACTGGTAAAAGATATGGTTAGGTTTAAGCAGCGTATTAAATCTTTTCTGTACTTCTACGGGATATCTTATCCACCTCAATTCCAGAAATCAGGCTCCCATTGGTCAAGGCGGTTTATGAAATGGCTAAACGAAGAGGTTGTATTGGAACATGAAACCGGTACGCAAGCCCTGAAAATTTTGATTCAAGAAGCAGAACAACAACGCAAACTATTATTGGAGGTTCTCCGAAAGGTTAGGTTATTGTCCCGTAGCGAAAAATATGCCCAGAACATTGCATTGTTAAGAACGATACCCGGTATTGCGACAATAACGGCCATTACATTTTTGGTGGAGATAGAAAATATTGACCGTTTTGATAATACCGACCACTTTGCCGGTTTCGTTGGCATTACCCCTAACCGCCATAACTCAGGAAATAAAACAAATGATGGGGAAATGACCTTCAGGGGAAATAAAACACTCAGGAGCATGTTGATAGAAAGTGCATGGACAGCTGCAAGATCCGATCCCGCCTTGATACTGAGCTACCACAGCTATATCAAGCGGATGGAGTCGAACAAAGCAATTGTCCGCATAGCACGAAAAGTACTGAACCGAATGTATTACGTATTGAAAAACAAAACAGAATATGTACCAGGAGTTGTTAAATAAGTCCTTAGAAACAATGAAAAAATCAAAGTGACCGCTAACTGCCTCTTGCAGCTTGTCTGCTTAACGAGAATGCGGCACTTTACCTATCGAAACTGAATCAGGGAAATGTAGCTTGGTCTACTGATAGAAGGTTGTTTTTGTAGGACTTATAATTAGATGAAGGCAAAAGAAAACGAAAAATGGGTTTTCTTTGCCATATCAGGATTCCTGTATAAGGAAAAAGGAGGCACGAAACCTCCCCTTTATACAGTGTATCCGTAAAGAGTATTGCTCGCAGGTTGCCCCCCGGCAGAGCCTGTGTCCCCTTCCTCTTTACAAGAAACAAAGTTAATGTTCTAAATAACAAAAACATAGCAAGAAACATTTTTTCAAAATAATGCTCTTTAAATTTGGAATACAACATAGAAGGGGGAGGTGGGGCTAAACCACACGAAAAGATTCGTGCGGCAGCTTTTAGACGGTTTGTTGAACCATGTAATTATTCCGCGAATTAACCCTTATTTTTTCCACCACGTTACAAAAACCGCCCTCATCGTAAACAAAAACCGCCCCTCGTTAACTTCATTATTCATACTTTTACATCAACTTTACAATAATTATAAGATACCTGTAAAAATAGACGATGATGAAACAATTAGCATTTGGTGTTACCTTCTTATTTTTTGTAATAACCAGTTCAGCCCAAAACAAAGGCCTAACTGACCCTCTGGCCACACCCGAAACAAAAGCACTATTTGAAAACCTGATGGAGCTTTCAAAAAACCATACATTATTCGGGCATCAACATGCCACAGAATACGGTCATGGCTGGCGGGGCGATAAAAACCGATCGGATGTAAAATCGGTATGCGGTTCACACCCGGCTGTTATCGGAATTGATTTTTCAGGTTTCTCCGGACGTCCCGAAGAACAGATACAGCGAAACACCGAACGCCTCCGTAAAAATGTGGTCGACACCTATGAACGTGGTGGTGTAACCACAGCGGCCTGGCACTTCTCGAACCCGGTGTCGGAAGGTGGCTTTTACTGGAAAGATGATGTTTCAAAGCCAGCCGTAAAATATATCATCCCGGGCGGCGGTGCCCACAATGAATATAAAGAAATACTGACCACCATAGGCAATTGGGCAAAAAGTCTTAAAGCCGATGACGGCACACTGGCCCCGGTAATCTTTCGTCCTTATCACGAGTTCGACGGCGATTGGTTTTGGTGGGGGGCTTCGCATTGCACAGTTGAAGAATTTACCACCCTTTGGAAATTTACCGTTTCGTACCTGCGCGACAGCCTCAATGTGCACAACTTTATTTATGCATTTTCACCCGACAATAAATTCAACAACGAGTCTGAATTTCTTGAGCGTTACCCTGGCGATGAATGGGTAGATATGGTAGGAATGGACAATTATGGCGACATGGGCCGCGACGGCTACAACATTAAAAGGGCAGCCCGTAAGCTGAAAATCGTTTCGGACTACGCCAAAAAGAAAGGCAAACTGGCGGCTTTTACCGAAACCGGGCTCGAATCGATACCCGACACCACCTGGTGGACCGAAACATTGCTCAAAACCATGCAAATGCACGACATGAACCTCAGCTACGTGCTGGTATGGCGCAACGATGTAAAAAGCCCTACACATTATTATGCCCCATTCCCCGGTCATAAAAGTGTTCCCGATTTTATCAAATTTTACAACAACGATTACACCCTTTTTGAAGACGATTTAAACAATATTTACAACAAATAACATCGATTATGAAGACAACAATTCTCACGCTTTTCATTGTATTTTTATTGGGCACGTCGCTCTATAGTGCCCAAAAAGAGGGTCACTTTGAAGTAAGCTCGCCCGATAAGAAAATCACCCTCACCGTTGAGAACAACAAAAAACTGCAGTGGGCGGTTACACACAACAGACAAACAATAATCGATCCTTCACCCATCGCAATGATGCTCGAAAATGGCGAAACACCAGGCATTGGGTCTGACATAGAAACATCTTCAACAAAAGAAATAAACACCACACTTGAAGCCATCAACTACCGGAAAAGTGTTGTTAAAGACCACTACAACTTTTTATCGTTAAAATTTAAGGATGATTTCAGTGTGGAATTCAGGGTTTATAACGATGCCGTGGCTTACCGCTTTGTGACATCAAAAAAAGGCGACATTGTTGTTGAAAATGAAACAGCCAACTTCAACTTCCCGGCTAACCACAACGCGTTTATCCCTTATCTTTGGGACTATCGTGGTGGTGAAATTTTCAATGCTTCGTTTGAGTCGCCTTATACCGAACAAAAAATTGGTGACTTTGCAACAGATTCTCTTGCTATCCTCCCGCTTATGGTTGAAGCCGGTAACCATAAAAAGGTTGTAATCATGGAGGCCGACCTCGAAAATTATCCCGGCATGTACCTCAACCTGAATGAAACCGGCAAAGGTTTTAAAGGTGTTTATGCAAAATATCCCCTTGAAGTAAAAGAAGGTGGTTACGAGAACATGAACCGGATACCCACAAAACGTGCCGGTTACATTGCAAAAACCAACGGCACACGTTCCTTCCCATGGCGAATTATTGCCATCAGCGAGGACGATAAAGACTTGCTCAACAACGACATTGTACAAAAACTGGCCGCACCATGCCGCATTGAAGACCCATCGTGGATTGAGACCGGGCAGGTAGCATGGGACTGGTGGGACGATTACTGCATTACCGGCGTTGATTTTGTGGCCGGCATGAATACCCCTACATTTAAGTACTACATTGACTTTGCTGCCGAAAATGGTGCAAAATACATTATTATAGACTGGCAATGGTCGGCACGTTTCGACCTGAATGATGTAAACCCCGATGTTGACCTGGAGGAAATTATTGAATACGGAAAATCAAAAGATGTGGGCGTAATTCTTTGGGCCGCATGGTGCACACTTTACGAACAAATGCACGAGGTATTCCCAAAATATGCCGAAATGGGTGTTAAAGGCTGGAAAATAGATTTTATCGACCGGGACGACCAACTGGCCGTGGCTTCGACATACGAAATAGCCGAACTGGCTGCCGAATATGAGTTCCTGGTTGATTACCATGGGGTATTCAAGCCAACCGGGTTGCAACGCACCTACCCAAACGTGGTAGGCTACGAAGGGGTTTACGGACTCGAAAACTTTAAGTGGGCCGATAAAAACACCCCACGTTACGCGGTTACCATCCCGTTTATACGAAACATGGCCGGGCCAATGGACTACACCTCCGGCTCGATGCGCAACGTTACCGATGCCGATTTTTGTGCGCGCAACCACGCCCCAATGAGCAAGGGCACACGCTG
>JASMTI010000107.1:0-18144 GCA_041694375.1 Bacteroidales bacterium
TCGCTTCGCCCGACTTATATGCACGGTATTGTTCAGGGTGCATAGCCAGTTCGAAGAGTTCTTCGTCGTCTTTTCCAAAGTCCCAGTTATTATCTTTCATTTCCTTGCGGAATTCGTCGAGCTTATCTGGATATTCATCCTGTGGGTTACCGGTAAAGAACTCGCGTCCCTGTTCTTCAGCAAGCTTTTTAATCTCAGGAGCAACTTCTCCTGGCAGCCTACCAGATTTACCCAGGATCATATCCCAGATATTATCGGCAATCATGCTCCAGCGTTCTTTACCTTTCTCCATTTGGGTTACATTAAACAGGGCAAGGTTTTTAACATACTGCGAGAACGGTGTTACCAACGGCGGATAACCAACCTTTGGCCACACATGGGCAACTTCGTCAAACAATTTGACCATTAGTTCGTCCTGTGTAACTTCAGGCTTATTACGCTTTCTGAACCACTTATTCAGGCTTTCCTGGTTATCTTTGAGGTCGTTCATCAACGATCCCATCATACCACCGGGCAACCCGGGGGCAATAAGCAATGAATTTAACTGACGGTTACGTTGCGGAATGTAGTATCCAAGAAAATCGTCAATAAATTCTTGTGTTAGCGCCCTGGCATTCATGTATGCTTTCATATCAACATCGGGTACACTAAATCCTGCATCTTTCAACATTTCTTTAACCATCAGGATATCAGCATGGCCGGTTCCCCATGATAGTGGTTCCATGCCCACGTCAATGATTTCACAACCTGCATTGGCAACTTCAAGAATTGAAGCCGGGGTAAAACCAGGCCCTGTTTGTCCGTGATACTGAATAAGTGTATTTGGATGCTTCTCTTTGATGTATTTTACAATTTTACCAAGTGAAACCGGACGGCCAATACCGGCCATATCTTTTAAACAAATTTCATCAGCACCATTTGAAATTAATTCATCAGCCAAATCGCAGTAGTATTCGACCGTATGAACGGGTGAATGAGTAATACTCAATGTAGCCTGCGAAATCATACCGGCATCTTTTGCATATTTTATCGATGCTGAGATGTTGCGTGGGTCGTTCAAGCCACAAAAACTACGGGCTATATCGGTCCCCTGTGCTTTTTTAACTTTATAAAAAAGCTTACGCACATCGGCAGGGACGGGGCTCATGCGTAGACCGTTTAATGAACGGTCGAGCATGTGTGTTTGAATTCCGGCTTCGTTAAAAGGTGTTGTCCAATCACGGACACTCTTATTCGGGTTTTCACCAAACAGTAAATTGATTTGCTCAAAACCACCACCATTGGTTTCTACCCTGTCAAAACAACCCATTTTAACGATTTCAGGTGCAACACGCACCAACTGATCAACCCGTGGAACATATTTACCGGCACTTTGCCACATGTCACGGTAAACTAATGAAAATCTTATATCTTTTCCCATAATACTATTTTTACAAATGGTCAAAACTCTGTTTAACCATAATATTTTACATTATTCTTTTTCGATTGAAGTTACTTTCCCTTTACCATTCGTTGCTATCTGGACAGCAGCTACAATTGCAGCCATTTTACCCGATGAAATGCCATTGGATATTCCCCTGCGATTGGCAACAACTTTGGGAGCTTCGGGTATAAACCTGTTTACAAACTTAATGATGGTATTACCAATAATAATTACAAGTAGCAGAATTGTAAAAACAGTTAACATACCAATACCCAGAAGCTGAAGGGCTAATTCAAAATTTTCACTCATAGTTTTATGCTTTTTGATTTATCATTCGGCAAACTAACAAACTGTTACCGGATCTAAACATTTCATTGCAATTTGAAGAAATAGAAGAAATATTGGATTAAATCCAATACATTATACATAGAACTGATTAAAAAAAATATTTCTCCATATTACTAAAATCTGCGGCAATTATAGCATTAATAAGAAGACTTTAAATGCAAAACAAATAAAGAAATAAATATTTATCGTTTTTTTAACATTGGTTTCTTTGAGCTCAATTGTTTCAGGTTAGCTCTGATAAAAAACGGGGTAGGGCACATAAAAAAGCGGGGGCTCTACTTCATTTAAAGTACAACCCCCGCAATAATATCATTAAAGAATTAAAAGTTACGCCTGTGGTATATTTCCACCTGAAAAACCACCCATGGGCGGCATTTGTGGCCCTTTTCCTTTCGGTAGGTTTATTGTTCCATGCTGGGACTCAAATTTATTAACATTGTCTTGCAATGCCATTAATAGCCTCTTGGCATGTTCCGGTGTTAAAATAATTCTAGACTTAACACCAGCTTTGGGTACACCGGGCATAACCCTCACAAAATCAACAATAAATTCAGATGTTGAGTGCGTAATAACTGCAAGGTTTGAATAAATACCCTGAGCTACTTCGTCATTCAATTCAATATTTAATTGATTTTGATTCTTCTTTTTATCGTCTTCCATAATATGGATTTTTTATTTAGTCGTCATCACCCTCTTCATAGTCATCATCAAGATCACTCTGCTCTACCAGGCGGTCGTATTCTTCTTTCGAACCTACAACCAGGTTTTTGTATTCTTTTAGCCCGGTACCAGCAGGAATCAAGTGACCACAAATTACGTTCTCTTTCAAACCGTTCAGTTCATCAACTTTACCGTTAATTGCAGCTTCGTTAAGTACTTTGGTTGTTTCCTGGAACGAAGCAGCTGACATCCAGCTTTTAGTTTGAAGGGCTGCACGTGTGATACCCTGCAGTATCTGGCTGGAAGTAGCAGGAATTGCTTCCCTTGCTTCAACAAGTTTTTTGTCTTTACGGCGTAATTGTGAATTTTCGTCGCGTAATTTACGGGCAGTTATAATTTGTCCTTCTTTGAACACTTCACTGTCACCCCGGTCTATAACAATTTTCTTGTTGTATATCCAGTCGTTTTCACGGTTAAAGTCGATTTTATCGGCAAGCTGCTTCTCAAGGAATCGTGTATCGCCGGGATCTACAATCTCAACTTTACGCATCATCTGGCGTACAATCACCTCAAAGTGCTTATCGTTAATCTTCACACCCTGCATACGGTATACATCCTGAACTTCATCAACAATGTATTCCTGAACAGCTGTTGGACCTTTAATATTCAATATATCACCCGGAGTTGTTGCACCATCAGACAATGAAGTACCGGCACGGATATAATCGTTCTCCTGTACCAGAATCTGACGTGATAGTGGTACAAGATACTTTTTAACATCTCCGGTACGTGAAGTAACGATAATTTCGCGGTTACCCCGTTTAATTTTACCCAGTGATACTTCACCATCAATCTCAGAAACAACTGCCGGGTTAGATGGGTTACGTGCCTCAAACAACTCGGTTACCCTTGGCAAACCACCAGTGATATCGCCTGCCTTACCAGATGCCCGTGGTATTTTCACAAGAACTTCACCCTGTGAAACTTTCTGACCATCTTCAACTGACATGTGTCCACCTACCGGTAAGTTATATGAACGAATCATATCACCATTTTCGTCAAGTACAATTAACGATGGGTTCTTTGCTTTATCACGGGTTTCGGTAATTACTTTCTCTTTATACCCGGTTTGTTCATCCGATTCTTCACGATAGGTTACCCCATCGATCATATTTTCAAATTTAACAGTACCGTCGTATTCTGTAATAATTACACCGTTGTATGGGTCCCACTCACAAAGGAGCTGGTCCTTTTTAACTTCCTCACCGTTCTTCACAAATAATGATGCACCATAAGGCAGGCTGTTTGTAGAAACAACAATACCGGTGTTTTTATCAATAATCCGAAGTTCGGCTAAACGGCTAACAACAATATCCACATCTTCACCTTCTTCAGTTTTACGAGTCACCGAGCGTAACTCTTCAATTTCGACAACACCATCGTACCGCGACACAAGTGTTGATTGTGAAGATATGTTACCAGCAATACCCCCTACGTGGAAAGTACGCAATGTAAGCTGTGTACCAGGCTCACCAATTGACTGTGCAGCAATTACACCAACCGATTCGCCCCTCTGAACCGAACGTCCGGTTGCGAGGTTGCGCCCATAACATTTTGCACAAACACCGTGATCTGACTCACAAGTTAATACTGAGCGAATTTCTACACGCTCTATTGGTGAATTTTCTATTTGTTGTGCAATCTCTTCGGTAACTTCTTCACCCGAGCGAATAATTAACTCGCCTGTTAACGGATGATAAATATCGTGAACAGTTGTACGTCCCAATATACGTTCATAGAGGGTTGCAACAATTTCTTCGTTTTTCTTAATAACAGTTGCAATTAAGCCTCGCAATGTACCACAATCGTGCTCCTGGATGATTACATCTTGGGCCACATCAACCAAACGACGGGTCAGATAACCAGCATCGGCTGTTTTCAATGCGGTATCGGCCAAACCTTTACGTGCACCGTGTGTTGAAATAAAGTACTCAAGTACCGACAATCCTTCTTTAAAGTTAGAGAGGATCGGGTTTTCGATAATCTGTGCTGATGTTGAACCCGATTTTTGGGGTTTGGCCATCAAACCACGCATACCACAAAGCTGACGAATCTGCTCTTTTGAACCACGTGCACCTGAATCAAGCATCATATATACCGGGTTAAACCCTTGTTTATCGGTGCTCAGTGTTTTCATCACAACCTGCGTTAATTTGGCATTAACGTGTGTCCATGTATCAATTACCTGGTTGTACCTCTCGTTGTTGGTAATGAATCCCATGTTGTAGTTCATCATCACTTCGTCAACTTCGGCATAACCTTCGTTAACCATGTCAATTTTATCTTCAGGAATAATTACATCGCCTAAATTAAATGACAATCCGCCACGATAAGCCATTTTGTAACCCAGTGACTTAATATTATCAAGGAACTCTGCAGTTACTGCATTGTTGGTTTTCTTCAGTACAAACGAAATAATATCGCGCAATGCCTTTTTGGTCAACAATTGATTGATAAAACCGGCTTCGGCAGGTACATTTTGGTTGAAAATAATACGCCCCACCGTTGTCTCAATCATATGGAATATGGGCTCACCCTTTTCATTTATATCGTTTACTTTACACTTTACGATTGCATGTAATTCAACTTTGCGCTCGTTGTAAGCGATAATAGCCTCCTCGGCCGAATAAAACCTTAAACCTTCGCCCCTTGCGCCTTCGCGATGTTTGGTCATGTAGTACAATCCCAAAACCATATCCTGTGAAGGTACCGTTATAGGTGCACCATTTGAAGGGTTCAAAAGGTTATGCGACGAAAGCATTAAAAGTTGAGCCTCAAGAATTGCTGCATTGCCAAGTGGCAAATGCACTGCCATTTGGTCACCATCAAAGTCGGCGTTGAAACCGGTACAGGCCAACGGGTGCAACTGAATTGCCTTACCTTCGATAAGTTTAGGCTGGAAAGACTGAATTGACAAACGGTGCAAAGTTGGTGCACGGTTTAACAACACAGGATGTCCTTTCATTACATTTTCAAGAATGTCCCAAACGACTGGATCTTTGCGGTCAACAATTTTTTTCGCTGATTTAACTGTTTTTACAATTCCACGCTCAATGAGCTTACGAATAATAAAAGGCTTATAGAGTTCGGCTGCCATATCTTTAGGTATACCACACTCATGTAATTTGAGTTCAGGACCTACTACGATAACCGAACGGGCAGAATAGTCGACACGCTTACCGAGCAAGTTTTGACGAAAACGTCCCTGCTTACCTTTCAAGCTATCGGACAATGATTTCAATGCCCTGTTATTTTCAGTTTTTACAGCATTTGATTTACGTGAGTTGTCGAAAAGTGAATCTACTGATTCCTGAAGCATCCTCTTCTCATTACGAAGGATTACATCAGGTGCTTTAATTTCGATCAACCTTTTCAAACGGTTATTCCTGATAATTACCCTACGGTATAAGTCGTTAAGGTCAGAAGTTGCAAACCGTCCCCCATCAAGAGGCACCAACGGCCTTAAATCGGGTGGAATGACCGGAACAACTTTTACGATCATCCACTCAGGACGGTTTAATTTAGTACTGGCCCTGAATGCTTCAACAACCTGAAGCCTTTTAAGTGCCTCATTTTTACGTTGCTGTGAAGTTTCGGTATTTGCTTTATGCCTTAACGTGAATGATAATTCATCAAGATCAATATTTTCCAGAAGTTTATAAAGTGCTTCAGCCCCCATCCCGGCAATAAATTTGTTCGGATCATCATCCTCTAAAAGTTGATTATCCTTGGGAAGGGTATCTAAAATATCAAGGTATTCTTCTTCTGTCAAAAAGTCGAGATATTTAACACCATCCTGTGCTTTCACGCCAGCATTTATTACAACATATCTTTCGTAATAAATAATGGTGTCAAGTTTTTTTGTAGGCAAGCCTAACAAATATCCAATTTTATTAGGCAAAGACTTGAAGTACCAGATATGTGCAACCGGAACAACCAATGAGATATGCCCCATGCGCTCGCGACGTACTTTTTTCTCTGTTACTTCAACGCCACACCGGTCACAAACGATACCGCGGTAACGGATACGTTTATATTTACCACAGTGGCATTCATAATCCTTAACCGGACCAAAAATCCGCTCACAGAACAAACCGTCACGTTCGGGCTTATACGTTCTGTAGTTAATTGTTTCAGGCTTTAGTACCTCACCATGAGAACGTTCAAGTATCTCTTCGGGTGATGCCAAGCTGACAGAGATTTTGTTAAAGCTACTCTTTACTTTATTGTCTCTTCTAAAAGCCATTTATTATAGTATTATCGTTTACAAATAAAAAAACTAAATGTCCGGTTTAATCCGGTTTATATGAAATTAATCCATATTGACACTCAACCCAAGCCCACGCAATTCATGTAACAATACATTAAGCGACTCGGGGATTCCGGGTTGCGGCATTGGATCTCCTTTAACAATTGCTTCGTACGCTTTTGCACGGCCAATAACATCATCTGATTTTACAGTTAGTATTTCCTGTAAGATATGAGATGCTCCAAATGCTTCGAGCGCCCAAACTTCCATCTCACCAAAACGCTGGCCACCAAACTGGGCTTTACCACCCAATGGCTGCTGTGTAATTAATGAGTAAGGGCCTATTGAACGGGCATGCATTTTATCTTCAATCATATGACCCAGTTTCAACATGTAAATAATACCAACGGTTGCGGGCTGATCGAAAGGTTCTCCGGTTTCACCGTCGAATAAAGTTGTTTTACCATAACGTGGAACACCAGCCTTATCGGTATATTCATTAATCTGATCTAAAGAAGCACCATCAAAAATTGGAGTTGCAAAAGTCAACCCAAGTTCTTTTCCGGCCCATCCCAGCACTGTTTCATATATCTGGCCAAGGTTCATCCGCGATGGCACACCTAATGGGTTCAGCACAATATCTACAGGTGACCCGTCATCAAGGAAAGGCATGTCCTCATCACGAACAATACGTGAAACAATACCCTTGTTACCGTGACGGCCCGCCATTTTATCGCCAATTTGTAATTTACGTTTTTTGGCAATGTAAATTTTTGCAAGCTGTATAATTCCGGTTGGCAGCTCATCGCCAATAGTTACGTTATAGCGTTCACGCCGTGCAACAGCTTCGTATTCTTTATATTTAAGTACGTAGTTGTTAACAAGGTCATGAATCATTCCATTTTTCTCATTGTCAGTAGTCCATTTATTTGGGTTTACCGAAATGAAATCAATTTCCTGTAACTGTTTCAATGTAAATTTAACTCCTTTGCTAATAAGTTCTGCCCCGTAATAATCACGAACACCTTGCGATGTTTTACCATTAACAAGCTGGAATATACGCTCTTCAAGATCTGAACGTAATGCTGACAATTGTCTGTCTAGCTTTTCGTCAATTTGCTCAAGAAGTGGTTTTGCTGTACTCCTAACTTTTTTGTCTTTCACTACACGTGAGAATAACTTCTTATTTACAACTACACCATTTAATGAAGGGGAAGCTTTCAAAGATGCATCCTTCACATCCCCGGCTTTATCTCCAAAAATAGCGCGTAATAATTTTTCCTCAGGTGAAGGATCAGACTCTCCTTTAGGTGTAATTTTACCAATAAGAATATCGCCGGGCTTCACATTTGCCCCAATACGGATTAATCCGTTTTCATCGAGGTTACGTGTCGCTTCTTCACTAACGTTTGGTATGTCAGAGGTAAACTCTTCCATGCCCCGTTTAGTTTCACGAACTTCGAGTGAATGCTCATCTATATGAACAGATGTGAACACATCTTCACGTGCAATCCGCTCAGATATTACAATCGCATCCTCGTAGTTATATCCCTGCCAAGGCATAAATGCTACCTTAAGGTTACGCCCTAGTGCAAGCTCACCACCCTCGGTGGCATAACCTTCAGTAAGGATTTGCTTTGCTTCTACCCTTTGTCCTTTTTTAACAATTGGGCGCAAGGTAACACTGGTTCCCTGGTTTGTTTTTTGGTATTTTGGTAATCTATATGATTTTAATTCTGATTCAAAAATTACATACTTTTCCTTGTCGGTTTTATCGTAACGAATCACAATTTCACTAGCATCAACATACTCTACAACACCTGCACCTTCGGCACGTATATGAACACGAGAGTCGGTTACGACACGTTCTTCCAAACCTGTACCCACGATTGGGGCTTCAGGTTTAACAATAGGTACCGCCTGGCGCATCATGTTTGATCCCATTAATGCCCGGTTTGCATCATCGTGTTCAAGGAAAGTAATAAGCGATGCCGCGATAGATGCAATTTGGTTAGGCCCAACGTCCATCAAGCTAACCTCGGAAGGTTCAACAACAGGGTAATCACCTTCGAGGCGGGACTTTACCTTGTCATTAATAAATTTACCTTCATCATCAATTGGGGCATTTGCCTGTGCAATCATCTCACCTTCTTCTTCTTCGGCGGTAAGATATACAACACCTTCATCGGATAAATCTACTTTACCTTCTTTAACCTTACGGTAAGGAGTTGAGATAAATCCTAAGTCGGTAACTTTAGCAAACACACACAACGAAGAGATCAGACCAATGTTTGGCCCCTCTGGTGTTTCAATCGGGCATAAACGCCCGTAGTGTGTAAAGTGTACGTCACGAACCTCAAAACCTGCACGTTCACGCGACAACCCACCAGGACCAAGAGCTGACATACGACGTTTGTGTGTCATCTCGGCCAATGGATTTGTTTGGTCCATGAACTGAGACAAGGCATTTGTCCCAAAGAAAGAATTGATAACCGATGAAATGGTTTTTGAGTTAATAAGGTCGATTGGTGTAAACACTTCGTTATCGCGAACATTCATCCGCTCACGAATAGTCCTTGCCATACGTGCCAACCCAATACCAAATTGGTTATACATTTGTTCACCAACTGTCCTAACACGACGGTTTGACAAGTGGTCAATATCATCAACATCGGTTTTAGAGTTAACCAGTTTAATCAAGTACTTAATGATGGCAATCATGTCATCATTGGTAAGTACACGATTGTCAACATCGACATCGAGATCTAATTTTTTATTTATTCTGTAGCGACCAACATTACCGAGGTCATATCTTTTCTCCGAGAAGAATAAGTTGTCAATTACCTCGCGGGCAGTTGCCTCATCTGGTGGTTCACTGTTCCTTAATTGTCTGTATATGTGTAAAACTGCTTCTTTTTCGGAATTACAAGGATCTTTTTGCAGTGTATTGTAGATAATTGCATAGTCTTGTAAATTCGCATCTTCTTTGTGAAGAAGAATGGTTTTTGCACCTGAATCAACGATCATTTCAATATGATCTGTTTCCAATACAGTTTCACGATCGATAATAACTTCGTTCCGCTCTATCGATACAACCTCACCAGTATCTTCATCTACAAAATCCTCTACCCATGATTTAAGTACACGAGCTGCCAGTTTACGGCCAACAACTTTTTTTAATGCAGTTTTTGAAACTTTAATTTCATCGGCAAGGTTGAAAATTTCGAGGATATCTTTATCGCCTTCATAACCAATTGCCCTTAACAATGTAGTTACGGGTAATTTTTTCTTACGGTCGATATAGGCATACATGACATTGTTAATGTCAGTTGCAAATTCGATCCATGAGCCTTTAAAAGGAATGATCCTTGCTGAATATAACTTTGTACCGTTGGCATGAACACTTTGCCCAAAGAAAACACCTGGAGAACGATGTAACTGAGAAACAATTACCCTTTCGGCACCGTTAATCACGAAAGTACCCCTTTCGGTCATATACGGAATGGTCCCCAGGTAAACATCCTGAACTACCGTATCAAAATCTTCGTGTTCAGGGTCGGTACAATATAGTTTCATTTTTGCCTTTAGTGGCACACTAAAGGTTAACCCTCTTTCTATACATTCATCAATTGAATAACGAGGCGGGTCGATATAATAATCGATAAACTCGAGTACAAAATTGTTACGCGTATCTGTAATGGGGAAATTTTCATTAAATACCTGATACAGATGCTCATTTTTCCTAATTTCAGGCGTTGACCCGAGTTGGAAAAAATCAATGAATGACTTGATTTGAATCTCAAGAAAGTCGGGATAATCGAAGACGTTTTTCGTAGTAGAAAAACTAATCCTTTGATTTACAGTATTCAAAGACATTTATATGATTTATTTATTGAACTTAAAATATAAAACACAAAAAGGCTTAATCCCGATGTACATCGGGACTAAACCATTGTAACCCTTGTTTATGGGTTAAAGACCTTATTTAAGTTCAACTTCAGCTCCAGCCTCAGTTAATTGTTGCTTAAGAGCTTCAGCTTCTTCTTTTGAAACTTTTTCCTTGATTGCTTTAGGAGCACCATCAACTACTTCTTTAGCTTCTTTAAGGCCAAGGCCTGTTAATTCTTTAACCAGTTTAACAACTGCTAGTTTTGACGATCCAGCTGAATTTAGGATTACATCGAACTCAGTTTGCTCTTCAGCAGCTTCACCTTCACCACCACCTGCGGCAGGTCCGGCAACAGCTACAGCAGCAGCTGCAGGTTCGATACCATATTCTTCTTTAAGTATTTCAGCTAATTCATTTACTTCTTTTACAGTAAGGTTAACTAATTCTTCTGCAATTTTCTTTAAATCTGCCATTTTAACAATGATTAAAATGTTATAAATAATTTATTACTCTTTTTCTGATAATGTTTGTAAAAGACCGGTAATTGTTTGACCGCTGCTTTGCAGAGCAGACACAACATTTTTGGCCGGTGATTGAAGGAGTGTAACAATATCTCCGATAAGTTCTTCCTTTGACTTAATGTTCACGAGTGTTTCGAGGTTTTCTGCACCTACGTAAACAGACTCTTCAACATAAGCAGCTTTCAGAACTGGACGTTCAAGCTTCGGGTTTTTCTTACGAAAATCCTGAATTAATTTAGCCGGAACGTTACCGGTGTTACAGAACAACATTGCTGTGTTCCCCTTCAGTGCGTCTAAGAGCTCATCAGCTTCTTTATCGGAAGCGTCTAAGGCCCTTTTTAAGAGCGTATTCTTAACTACAATCAGTTTTACTTCTTTTTGAAAACAGGTACGCCTTAACTGGCTTGTTTTTTCTGCGTTCAAATCAGATATATCTGCAAGGTAAAAATGACTGTATGAATTGATTTCCTGCTTCAGGTTATCGATGATAGCTTGTTTCTCAGATCTCTTCATAATTCAGTTTTTACTCCTGTACAGATTTTGGGTCAATATGAATACCAGGGCTCATTGTACTTGATAATGTTAAACTCATCATATAAGTACCTTTTGCAGCCGTTGGCTTCAACTTTTGAATCGTATTGATAAATTCGCTTGCATTTTCTTTAATCATTTTAGCATCGAAAGATACTTTACCGATTGAAGTATGAACAATTCCGTATTTATCAACTTTAAAATCGATTTTACCTTGCTTTATTTCCTTAACAGCATTGCCAACATCCATGGTTACTGTACCGCTTTTAGGGTTAGGCATTAATCCACGAGGCCCGAGAACACGTCCTAATGGGCCTAATTTACCCATTACCGGAGGCATTGTGATAATTACATCAACATCAGTCCAACCTCCTTTGATTTTCTCAAGGTATTCGTCCAGCCCAACATAGTCAGCACCGGCATCTTTAGCTTCCTGCTCTTTGTCAGGAGTTACCAAAGCCAGAACCTTAACTTCTTTACCGGTACCATTTGGAAGGGTAACAACACCACGAACCATTTGGTTTGCTTTACGAGGATCCACACCCAACTGAATGTCAATATCGACAGAGGCATCAAACTTTGTGTTGGAAATTTCCTTCACAAGTTTAGAAGCTTCGTCGAGGGTGTACAATTTTCCCTTTTCAAGCTTTTCTAAAGCAAGTTTTTTATTCTTAGTAATTCTAGCCATTATTAACAATTGTTAAATGTTCAATTAAATGGAGAATCACCTTTAATAGTAATCCCCATACTTCGGGCAGTACCAGCAACCATTCTCATTGCAGATTCAACAGTGAAGCAGTTCAAATCGGCCATTTTGCCTTCGGCAATTGTGCGCACCTTGTCCCATGTTAAGGAAGCTACTTTTTTAACATGAGGCTCAGCAGAACCACTTTTCACTTTTGCTGCTTCAAGAACTTGTACAGCCACAGGGGGTTGTTTGATGATAAAATCAAACGATTTATCAGCATAAACTGTAATGATCACAGGTAACACTTTACCTGCCTGATCCTGAGTTCGTCCATTGAACTGCTTACAGAATTGCATGATATTTACCCCTTTGGCACCCAATGCTGGTCCAACCGGTGGTGACGGATTTGCTGCGCCACCCTTAATTTGGAGTTTGATAATTCCAGCAACTTCTTTAGCCATAACAAAATATTAATTTGTTTTTTTACTCCTTCTCGACTTGCATAAATCCAAGCTCCAAAGGTGTTTTGCGACCGAATATCTTAACCATTACTTTTAACTTTTTCTTCTCGTCGTTCACTTCTTCGATAACGCCGTTGAATCCGTTAAATGGCCCGTCGGTCACTTTAATTGTCTCTCCTACTACGTAGGGTACGGTAATTTCTTCTTCATTTTCGGTAAGTTCATCAACTTTCCCCAATATGCGATTAACTTCGCTCTGACGCATTGGGGCGGGGTCACCGCCTTTTTGGTCAGTTAAAAAGCCAATTACATTCGTAACATTGCGGAGAATGTGAGGAACTTCGCCTACTAATGCAGCCTCTACCAGTAAATAACCGGGGAAAAAATTACGTTCTTTACTGATTTTCTTACCATTTCTAATTTGATAGACTTTTTCGGTAGGTATTAAAACCTGCGAAACATAGTCCTGGAGACCAGCAGAAGCAATTTCACCTTCGATATATTCCTTCGCTTTCTTTTCTTTTCCCCCAATTGTTCGAAGAACATACCATTTTTTTTGGATATCGCTCATTTTGACCTCCGTTTAATAAAATAGACTGTAAACAAAATCCATAAGAGATTCAAAAAATAAATCCATTACAAAAATTGCCAGTGCGATTATGATGGAAGCAACCATTACTACTATTGCGCTACTTTGTAGGTCTTTCCAGGTTGGCCATGTTACTTTATGTACCAACTCGTTGTAAGATTCTTTTACGTATGTGCCAACTTTCATTTCTCTTTTTTTATTTTTTTATGGCAACTTAAATAGTTGTGCGGATGGTAAGAGTCGAACTTACTGTTTCTCCCGCTCTGAGTTCATCCGCAAGAACAGTTTCACCTGCGAACAGATGAAACTGTAAATGGTATATTATAGAAATAATATTCTCTTATTCTAAAATCTCAGTAACCTGACCTGCACCTACAGTACGTCCACCTTCACGAATTGCAAACTGCAATCCATCGTTCAGTGCCACAGGGTAAATCAAGTTTACTTCAATTGTTACGTTATCACCAGGCATAACCATTTCACGACCTTCAGGAAGGTTGATCTCGCCAGTTACGTCAAGTGTACGCAAGTAAAACTGTGGGCGGTACTTGTTGTGGAATGGAGTGTGACGTCCACCTTCTTCTTTTTTCAACACGTAAACCTCAGCTTTGAATTTAGTGTGCGGAGTAATGGTTTTAGGCTTAGCCAAAATCATACCACGCTTGATGTCCTTTTTGTCAACACCACGCAACAACAATCCTACGTTGTCACCTGCTTGACCTTCATCAAGAATTTTACGGAACATCTCAACACCTGTACATACGGTTTTACGTCCTTCAGCACCAAGGCCAATCATTTCCATTTCGTCGCCAGTGTGGATAACACCAGTTTCGATACGACCAGTTGCCACAGTACCACGACCTGTAATTGAGAATACATCTTCAACAGGCATTAGGAATGGTTTATCAACATCGCGTTCTGGTAGTGGAATCCATGAATCACAAGCATTCATCAGCTCCATGATTTTTTCTTCCCACTCAGCTTCGCCGTTCAAGGCACCAAGTGCAGAACCCTGGATAATTGGGGCTTCATCACCTTCGAACTTATAGAAATCGAGCAGTTCGCGCAATTCCATTTCAACCAATTCAAGCAATTCAGGGTCGTCTACCATATCCACTTTGTTCATGAATGTAACGATTTTCGGTACATTTACCTGACGAGCAAGAAGGATATGTTCACGTGTTTGAGGCATCGGACCATCAGTAGCAGCACATACCAAAATAGCACCGTCCATCTGAGCAGCACCAGTTACCATGTTCTTAACATAGTCGGCGTGTCCCGGACAGTCTACGTGTGCGTAGTGACGTGTCTCTGTTTGATACTCAACGTGCGCTGTATTAATTGTAATACCCCGTTCTTTTTCTTCGGGAGCATTGTCAATTGAATCAAACGCCTTAATTTCTGACAAACCTTTTTTTGCTAATACCGTTGTGATAGCAGCGGTAAGGGTGGTTTTACCATGGTCAACGTGGCCAATAGTACCAATATTGACATGGTCTTTATCCCTATTAAATTTTTCTTTAGCCATAACTTAAGATATTAGATAACGTTAACTAATTTTATATTATCTGATTAATTTATTACTCTCACTTTTAACTTGAGCCGATGACGAGAATTGAACTCGTGACCTCTTCCTTACCAAGGAAGCGCTCTACCCCTGAGCTACATCGGCAACGTGTAGGAATAGAACGAAAAATAAGTCATTTAAAACAACAGGTGTTTTATGCCTGAAAAAACTTAAAAAACAGCCTGAAAAAACGACTCAAAAAACAAACCCTTAACAGCTTACTTTGTTTCTGAAAAGGGTTTGCAAATGTATAAATATTTTTAAATAATACACAAAAATATCTAAAAATTCTATTTTATTTCTCTTTAAGACGCTCTTTATGCTTAGTGAGTTGTTTCTTAGCTGCTTCTACAGCAAAGGACACGGCTTCTTCAAATGTATCGGCATGCTTCTTTGTAAACAAATAGTCTTTAGAAGGAATCGAAAGTTTAATTTCTGCTTCTTTATTATCTGCCGTTTCCGGTTTTATAACTTTTAATATAACTTCGGCACTAATAATCCCATCGAAAAATGTTTCGAGTTTACTTACTTTTTTTGTGATAAAATCAACCAATTTTTGATCGGCTGTAAAATGAACGTCGTTAATTTTGATATTCATAGTGATCCTCCTTTTTTTTAGCTTCTTGGATGAGCTTGTTTATAAACTTGTTTCAATTTTTCAAAAGTAGTATGGGTATAAATTTGAGTTGCTGACAAATTTGCATGCCCCAGAAGTTCTTTTACCGCATTCAAATCGGCACCATTATTTAATAAATGTGTTGCAAAGCTGTGCCGTAACACATGTGGGCTTTTCTTTTTTATGGTTGTTACCATTGATAAGTATTTATTTACAACACGGTAAATTAATTTATCATATACCTGTTCGCCTTTTGAAGTTAAAAAAAGAAATTCATTTTCCCCGTTTACTTCTTCTCTTAAAGGCAAATATTCTTCAATTTGCGTTTTTACTTCTTTCGGAAATGGGATTAACCGCTCTTTTTGGCGCTTACCAAGTACCTTAATCAAATAACCACCTGTATCAACATGGTTTAGCGTAAGCGTTTTAAGTTCGGCAAGGCGAACACCTGTACCATACAATAACGATATCATCAGTTTATCCCGCACCCCTTCAAAATCATGCGAAAACATCCCAAGGTCGAGCAATTGATTTAAGTTTGCCTCACGAACATAGGTGGGCAATTTTTTAGCCGTTTTAGGAGTGTTTACCAACTGGGCAGGGTTGCTTTGAACAATTTCTTCGCGCATCAGATATTTAAAAAATGATTTCAGGGTGCTGATTTTACGCCCCACACTTCGTGGGTTAACCCCCTTATCCATTAACGACATCACCCACCCACGTATGTGTTTTGATGTGATCTCTTTAACGTTAAAATCCCCGATCACATCATTCATGTACAGAATGAATTGATCGAGGTCATTTTGATAGGCGACAAGCGTGTGTTTTGAACAACGCTTTTCGTATTGTAAGTATTTTATATATTCAGCAACAAGCAACATCAAATGGGTTTTAAATGTAAACAGAACAAATACAGGATTGGTTCTGAAAAACCCAAATTTAGTCTTCTTCTCTTTGCAATTGCTCTATATAAATTGCCTTTTGTATTTCAGCACGACGTGCAACTGAAGGCTTAGTATATGCCTGACGGTTACGCAGGTCTTTAATAACGCCGGTTTTTTCAAATTTTCTTTTAAAACGTTTCAATGCGCGTTCTACGTTTTCGCCTTCTTTTACAGGAACTACAATCATGGTTAATATTGTTTTATGTGTTATTTTTTCTAAAATCGGAGCGCAAATTTAGTAATCATTTGAAAGTTTTCAAACATATTCCTGTTTTTTTATTCTTAAAGTTATCTTTTCATGGCTTTGGGATGTTCCACTTCCACAGTAAGGTAAGGGCTCAACCTGTCAAAATCAGGTTTCGACAACACTGAGCCTTCCAATAAATCGTTTATCGAAATGTACCTCCCATGGTGTGACCTGTAGCTTACAACTTTACGTGCCAGTTTATAATTACAATACGGGTGCTTTTTTAATTCATCGACACCACAAAAATTAATGTTCATTTTCCGGATGTAAGTGGTATCAACTTTAACGAAAGGCAATACCGACTGATAAGTTTCTTCTGAAAGATTATACACTTCGCTCAATTGCTCAACGCTGTAAAAGCCTCCAAGATAATCCCTGAATTTACAAATTCGTGCTGCAAAAACAGGGCCTATGCCACGTAACTGTTTTAATAAAGTTGTATCGGCTGTGTTCAAATCAATCGTTACGGATTCAGCATGTACATCAGTCTTTGAATTTGTTTTATTGCTGATTTCAGCTTTTATAATATCTGCATTACCCACCTTGACGGTTTCGATATCCTCTTCTTTCCCTGGCTTTTCAGGTATAAGAACATATTCTTTTAATTTTGAGAACAAAACAGAATCAACGCAATAAACCCGTTTCAGGTCTTCAGCTTTTTTAAATACAGCCCCACTTTTACGATAATTAATTAAAATTGATGCTGTTTTACTTTTGAAACCTAACTTTAGCAAATCTGAATACTCCACTGTATTAGGATCAAAAAGGAAAGGTTCAATATCATTTTGAATGTTTGCAATAGAATCTGTTCGTCTTTCCTGCTCTTTCAAACGTTCAATTTTTTGCAAAATTTCTTCTGAAAAATCTTCATTCCCAACGAAAGTGTGAAGTGAAACCCGGATAACAAGAACGATGACAAGCAATACAACAAGAACAAACGATGCATTTCGTTGTGCTTTTGTCATAAACAGCAACTCATCGAGAAATTGTCGAACCTTCATCAGACTAATTTTTAACTGACAATATGGGACAATCTCTTAATAATTAAGTCAATAATTAAATATTTATCATTTTTTCTTAATGGGGAATCCGTTTCGGGGGATGAACCTTAAAAACGAATAATTCCAATGCTGTTCATTAACACTAAGGCAATTGCAAAAGGGGCAATGTACCTTATGATAAAAAGATATGCCCGGTAATAAGATGCTTTATAAATTCCAAATGAAGTTAACTCTTCCTTAAGCTGTTCTTTACCAAACAACCAGGCAACAAAAACAACAATTAAAAGCCCCCCTAATGGTAACAACACATTTGACGAAACAAATTCAAGCACTCCGAACAAGTTCACTTC
>JASMTI010000108.1:0-5957 GCA_041694375.1 Bacteroidales bacterium
ACCCTTGGAACTGAACATCAGAAAAGAAAAAATTGAAGAATATAACATTCCCGTAAAATCAATTTACCGGATAAAAAAAGGCGAAGACTTTGCCCAACGCGATGGGACAATTATACCCAACAAAAAGATTACACTACCCCAATTTAAGCAAAGAACATATGCATTTTGTACCGACACTGCATACCTGCCCGATTTACACAAACAAATTCAAAATGTTGATTTATTATATCATGAAGCAACATTTGACAAGTCGATGGAAAACAAAGCAGAATCTACATATCATTCCACAGCCAGGCAGGCCGGACTGGTTGCCCGGGCAAGTAATGCAAAAAAACTACTGATCGGCCATTTTTCTTCCCGATATAAAAACATCGATTTTTTGGTGAACGAAGCCCGTGAAGAATTTGAAAATACTGAAGCTGCCAACGAAGGGATGATTGTTAAAATACCACAAGAACGGGCAACAAATCAATAACCTTCCCAGCCCGTTCAACCTCAATAAATCTTCATTCATTCTCATTCAATCTAAAACCCTTCATCTTCTTCCCCAAAAAAATGTTTGTCGAAGTTAACCAGGTACAACACTCTCTTGGCACGTGTAAAGGCCGTATAAAACCACCTAAGGTAATCAACCTCAAGCATGTCTTCGGTAAGATAGCCGTGATCGACAAAAACAGCATCCCACTGCCCCCCCTGCGCTTTATGACAAGTTACTGCATAAGAAAACTTCACTTGCAAAGCGTTGAAATACGGGTTTTCTTTAATTTCCTGCCACCTTTTTTTTCGGTTTCCAATATGGATGTAATCTTCCTGTACCGCGTTAAAAAGCTTTTGGTTATCGGCATAGCCAAATGAAGGTCCATCGATGGTAAGTGTATCGATAAATATTTTGCAGTCAATTTCGAGGTTATTATAATCAATCAATTCCAGTGTGACATCGGCAAAACGAAAACCATAAATTTCTTCAGTCCTGTTTAGCCTAACAACGCGGGCAATATCACCATTGGCAATAAAATCGAGGTTTTCCTCCGGGTTGATCCAATAGTAGTTATTTTTAACAACCATGATAAGATCACCGGCCGACAACTCCGATTCGCGCCATAAAATTGAATTCCGTATCCCCTCATTAAAACGGTTGGCCCTTTTGTTCGACCGGGTTACAACCACCGTTTCGGTTTCGCCAAAATTATCAAAACTTCCACTGATGCTTTCAATTAAATCTTCCCCGCCAATACGCTTAATATCGGGCAGCCCCTCAATTTTAATCGGGAAAAACGATTGTGTTTGCCTATGTTTTATCCTTAACCTCAATGCCGTGGCATTATACAAAATACCTGATTCAATTGCCTGCCTCACCACATCGGTTAACACCGACGAAAACACATCCATGTTGTAATGTTTTAATTCATCGGTTTCAAGTGCCGGGCTAATGGTTAAGCCAACCGGCGGTAGCTGTGCTGTATCGCCTACCAACATCAACCGGCAGTTTTTTCCATTGTAAACAAACTCAAATAAGTCGTCTAACAAGTGCCCTGAACCAAAAACCGATTGATCGGCCGAGGTGTTTGATATCATCGAAGCTTCATCAACAATAAATAAAGTAGATTGTGCCTTATTATAGTTAAGCACAAAGTTACCAAAACCATCGGTGGCTGACTGTTGGCGATAAATTTTTTTGTGTATGGTATAAGCAGGTTTTTGAGCATATTGCGACAGCACTTTAGCAGCCCGTCCGGTAGGTGCCAACAATTCGGTATTAATCCTGAATGTTTTTAAAACTTCAACCAGTGTACTCACTAACAAAGTTTTTCCGGTTCCGGCATAACCTTTCAATAAAAAAACAGAATATTGGTTATCGTCGAACAAAAACCTTGAAATAGAATCGATTGCAGACCGCTGGCTAACGGTCGGCTCAACTTTTAAGGTGTCAAGGATTAAATTACTTAGCCTCTTTTCAAACATATTCCACGAAATTAATTTTTATGGAGAAACATAATCTGATTTTTTTTATAAATTTGCAGGCATAGCAAATAAAAAACCATTTAAGAACATACATAATGAAACGAATTATCATTCAAATTCTACTTATTGCTGCTGCAGCATTCTTAGCGTATATGATTTGGGACACCATTCAAACACCTATCCGGTTCGAAAAGGAAAAGGATGTACGTTACGAGAAAGTTATTCAACGTTTAAAGGATATACGTAAAGCTCAGGTGGCATACGAAGATGTACACGGGCAATATAGTGGTGACTGGGATTCCCTAATCAATTTTGTATTATATGATTCAATCCCAAGAATACGCAAAATTGGTATGTTAACCGACAGTATGATGGAGGCTGGCCTGACAGAGACAGAAGCTATGAAAAAAGGCTTAATTATCCGTGATACCATTAAGGCAAGCGTATTAGAAGAGGTGTTCGAACAAGGATACCCGGTTAAAAAATTAAAAATCATACCTAATTCAGGCGGACAAGAATTTTGGTTGGCACAAACAATCATCACAACAGGTTCGGGAGTTAAGGTGCCGGTTTTTGAAGCACGTGCACACAACAACCAAATACTGTATGAACTACAGGATGAATACAGGCAACAAATTATCAACCTGAATGAACAACGCAGAAAAAACAATCGTTATCCCGGATTAAAAGTTGGATCGGTACTTGAACCAACAAACAATGCAGGTAACTGGGAGTAAAAATTAATCCTATGCAACCATCATTGTTTTTTATCGACGAAACATTCGATATTAATAATTGCAACAATTATAAATTATCCATCCAGTGTTCACTGGATGGATTTTCTTTTTCTGTACTCGACCCCCTGCTCAATAAATTTATTGCCCTGGCCGATTATTATCTTATCTGTGCATCAGCTTTTCAACTGAAAAATGAAGTTGATGAAATTATAAACAACCAGGAAATTTTAATATCGGGCTACAAACATGTTAATGTAAGCTTTGTAACACAAAAAACATTAATTGCACCTGATGCACTAACCAATAACAATGAAGAACTATTTTTTTCATTTTCGTTTAAAAAAGACAGAAATGAAGAAATTATTACAAATTCATTACTGAATGGTAAGTCACTATTAACAGCTATACCCCAGGTTTTAAAGAATTACTTTTCCTCTTACTTTAACAATGTATCCTTCTACGGCCCTTGCTACCCCCTAATTGACAAGTTAAACACAAAAGCACCGGTTTATCAAACACTTCACCTGCAATTACATAATCATATCTTGTTTATTGCCGGAACTTCAAAACGTGAAATAAAAGCACTAAACAGCTATTACATAAAAAATGAAAACGACATTTTGTTTTACACACTCAGATATGCTAAAAGCTTAGGTTTTGACAATGATACAGAAGTTATCCTGTCAGGTACATTTGATAAAAAGTCACTTACCGGGAAAGAATTGAACCGATATTTTAAAACAGTTTCATTTAACCATTTCACACATAAATATTCTGTAAGTTACACATTTATGAAAATACCTGATCATATTTATTTACCTTTAATGAACCTAGTTGTATGCGAATAATTGGCGGAACCTACAAAGGGCGTATTTTCTCTCCGGGAAAATCATTTAAAGCAAGGCCTACAACCGACCTTGCCAAAGAAAGCTTATTCAATATATTAACCAACACTATTGACTTCGAAGACACAAAAGTTCTTGATTTGTTTGCAGGCACGGGTAGTATAAGCTTTGAGTTTTTATCACGAGGAAGTACTGATGTTACAATGGTTGAACTGAATTTTAAGCATATACAGTTTATAAAATCGGTACTCGCAAAACTGGATATAAAAGCAAGGGTTATCAGGGCCGATGTTCAAAAATACATAGCTTCAGACCATAAAAAATATGACATAATTTTTGTTGACCCTCCATACGACCATCCCAATTTTAAAGAAATTACGGTTCAAATACTCGAGAAAAAATTATTGGCTGATAATGGCACCCTGATTATTGAGCACCCAAAAGAATATGATTTTAAAGAACTACCCGGCTACCGTAATACCCGAAAGTACGGAAAGGTGCATTTCAGTTTTTTTACGCAATAAAAAACACGATCTAAAACCAGACCGTGTTTTAACATTTTTTATGATTTCATTTAATAATTTGAACACTTTTTAACCCGGTTTATTCACATTTTATGTCGTGAGGTTTCAACCGGATTATCTTTCCATTTTCAGAAACTACCAGCTCGGTATTTCTTTCTCTCTTGCTCTTTACCAGTCGTTTATACGACAAATCGAGCCCTTCTAAAATCTTTTCTTTGATCGTGTTTTCTTTATCCAACATTGTTATATGTTTGAAAAATCTGCTCAAATATAGAATTATTTTTGACAATTCTATCATTTTGAAAAAAACCCTCGGCAACCAATTCTGCCTTTAACCTTGAATTGTCTATAATCATCCAGTAATCACAAATGGGAATGTAACGCTGAAACAAGTTGACAAGACCTGTAAAATAACGGCGAATTATCACATGCTCGGCAATATCATGCCCGCCTTCTTTTACCCGGCTTTTTACTCGTTCAATGGCAAGGTCGGTTGAGTTTAACCAAAAATAAAGCAAGGTTACATGATAGCCGGACTCGCGTGCCTTACGGACAAGGTTCACATAGCTTCGTGGCGACAATGTTGTTTCAAATGCAAAATCTTTTCTTTGCTCAATCAACTTTTGCATTTTCAATAACATTAACCTTCCGGCCTCAATGGCTGCCTTGTCCGGATTAAATGGAGATAATCCTTTGGCAATCTCATCAACATTTACAAATTCTTCGCATTGAAGCATCTCGGGCAATACAGTATATGAGGCAGTGGTTTTACCAGCGCCATTACATCCTGATATGATATAGATATGTGGGGTCAAAATTTCTTCTCCTTGTTATATAAAAAACAAACCGGGTTTATTACCCATTCTTTTTTATCGCATTTACTATTTCATCAGAAACGGATAGTTTTCCGTTTATCAGGGTTGTGGTTATAACCTCCCCCTTCAAACAAAGCTTTTCGTCAGGCAAGCGATAAACATCCTGATAAAAAATATACTTTACCCCCTCGTGCTTAACATTCAAGCGGCTTATAAATGAATCCCCACTCACTAATGGTTGTTTATAAGCCAGGTTAATGCGGGCAACAACTGCAACTATTCCGCGCCTGTACAAATCACTAAAATCCAACCCTACACTTTTCATAAACTCATGCCGTGTGTGTTCAAGGTAATTCTGATAAACCGAATTATTAACTACCCCCTGCAAATCACACTCGTAATCACGCACTTTAAATTCAAGTTCAAAATCGTATTTTCCCATTATTTATTCTTCATATAAGGT
Source organism: Bacteroidales bacterium (assembly GCA_041694375.1). Taxonomy (GTDB): domain Bacteria; phylum Bacteroidota; class Bacteroidia; order Bacteroidales; family Prolixibacteraceae; genus Roseimarinus. The sequence goes on from JASMTI010000108.1 coordinate 5,347, forward strand.
TACAATTTTATCCATTTTTTTCGACAATTCATCGAGGCTGATATTCCGGGCCTCCCTTATATAATCTCGCCCTTCAACAAAAAGCATGATAACGGGAATTGAAAACACACTATATTTTGCAGTAATATAAGGTGCCTGCTCCGATTTTATTTCAATATATTTTACCGAAGGGAATTGTTGTTCAACCAACATTTCAACCTTAGGGCGCAGCGTATTGCATACACTGCAATTCTCCCCGGAAAAGTAAGCCAACACCAATGGATTGTCGTCCAGTATCTTATCAAACTGTTCGGGATGCGTAATAATCTTCATAAAAATAGTTTTACTTGAATAATATATTGTGAATAACAACCCCACCCACACTTTCGTTCAATGAAGCCAGAATACGGGAGCGCATCATGAAAAGTTCATGCCTTATCACCGGCGATTCAATATGCACAAACAATGTTTTATTACGGACGTAAATTGAGGAAGTAGAGCGTGCAACCCCTGGGCCTAAAACTTTCTCCCAGTTCCCAATTAAGCGGGTTTCTTTCAACTTGCGGTCGTAAGCCGACTCATTGACTGCCTGCTTCAAAATATCGCTTATTTTCTGTGTTTCGCGTCTTCTC
>JASMTI010000109.1:0-1830 GCA_041694375.1 Bacteroidales bacterium
TGCCATGGCACTTAAAAGTAACGGGAAATACGAAAAGTCTGAAGAATACTTAGAAATGTATGCCCAATTGAGGCCCGAAGATGGCCGTGTTCAACTTGAGCAATCCCTTCTTGATTATGTTAATTTTTTAGTCCAGGATTCATCCCGCTATGTTGTTGAAACAGTTTCTTTTAATACCAAAGGGGCAGACTGGGGGCCTGAGTTATACAAAAACCGTATCGTTTATGTGTCAACCGGCGACCCCGAACAAAGCCGTGACTTAAAATATAACTGGGACAACCTACCTTTTCTTGACATGTACAACGTTACTGTTGATGAATATGGTAATTACTCTGAACCCGAAATATTTGCAAAAAACCTGAATACAAGTTTTCATGATGGCCCTGCTACTTTTGATGAAAATAAAAACCGGATGTATTTTAATAGTAACCGTACTACTAAAAATGTAGCCCGTGAAGCCGAAGAGAATAATTTGCAGATATACTATGCCGATTATGAAGGCGGTAAGTGGGTTGAAAAAGGGGGGTTCAAGCATAACGATGAACGGGACAATTACCGACACCCCTCAATAAGTGCAGAAGGTGATGTGCTATACTTTGCTTCCGACAGGCCCGGGGGCAAAGGTGGTAACGATATTTGGTGGTGCCGTATTGTTAATGGTGAATGGAGTGAGCCTGTAAATCTTGAAGAGATTAATACGGAAGGCGAAGAGGTTTTTCCATTTATTGCCCCGGATGGAGTTTTGTATTTTGCATCAAACGGACTGGGAGGAATGGGTGGCCTTGATATTTATATGGCATTGCCCGACCGGGGCGTCTTTACCGATGTTGACAATATGGGATATCCAATTAATACCTCAAGTGATGACTTTGGGTTAGTGTTGGAAGAAGATGGAATGAGTGGATATTTCTCATCTGACCGCCCGGGAGGGTTAGGCCATGATGACATATACCATGTAGATATACTATGGATTCCTGTGCAGATAAGAGGGATCGTAAGGGATAAAATTAACACATTTGAAGTTGCAGGTGCAAAAATAGCATTGCTTGATGAAAATCTGGATACTGTTGATGTTGCCATTTCAAAACAAGATGGTGAGTTTATTTTCAGTGCATATAAACAACGAAATTATAAGTTGGTAGTAACAAAAGTCGACTACAATTCAAGCGAAAAAGATATATATACTTTCAACAAGCTCCCTAATGAGGTAATCCCTGTTGAAGTATTTATTGAAATGGACTTTGATGAAATGGCAGAGGGTGGTTTAGAGCCACTTAGACTGGAGCAGCTTGATGGAAAGCAATTACAGGTTATCCAAATTGAGCATATAAATTATGCTTTTGATAGTGACCGAATTCTACCTGATGCAGCCGAGATACTTGATGATGTTATTAATTTGATGAAAGAATATGATGACCTTGAGATTATTATTGAGTCGCATACCGACAGTAAAGGTAGTGATGAATATAATTTAAAATTATCAAAAGAAAGGGCAGCTTCGGCTTTTGATTATTTAGTTGATCATGGTATAGCATCTGAGGTTATTGAGTATACAGGTTACGGTGAAACTCAGCTGCTGAATCATTGTGACGATGGTATAGAATGTAATGATGAAGAGCATGCCATAAACCGTAGGTCGATTATAAAAGTTGTAAGAAGGGGAGCTTTAAAAAATAAACGAAATACACGCGGGATGTTCTACTTTTAATTATTTAATGATAAAGATATCATATAATTTGGCTGTGTCATTTTGATACAGCCTTTTTTATTGCATATAGTTATTTTTAAAATTCCTTGTTGTCTATGTTAAATATACTTTAAAATGCTATT
>JASMTI010000110.1:0-5519 GCA_041694375.1 Bacteroidales bacterium
CAACCTCCGGCTAAATCGATGTTCAATACACCACGACTGTTAATCCTAAGGTCAACTTCGTCAATCATGTTTTCATGGCCTACAATTTCAACCATGGGGTCATCGCCCTGCAGTATTTCAACGTTAAAAACTGACTCAAGCTCAACGGCTGTAAATTCTGAGACTGAATATGTTTCAGAAACGATGGCACCTTGTCCTGATATACAGTCGTTATCATCAATAATTGTAAATATGCACGATTGAAATAAAAAAGGTGTGATAATCAATAGTAAATAAAGTTTGTGTTTCATGGCTATTTTATTTATTTGATTTTGCTATTTAAAACTGGTTGTCGAGTGCTTTGCTTTCGCGAATTTCACCTGAGCCGGAGATGGATGCATTAACAGCTGCATGCCCCTTGTAGGTTACATCGCCCGAGCCCAGTATTTTTACTTCAAGGCGATCGGTAACATGGACATCACAATCGCCCGAGCCGGCAATTTTCACACTTCCAAAATCCGAAACAAGCTGGTAGCCTTTGTAGTTGCCCGAGCCGGCAATGGTTACTTTTGTTTCTTTAATTTTTTCTACCCCCGAAACTACAATATCGCCACTCCCGTTAATGCTGGCTTCAAGCCTTTCGCATCGTACATCGGCAAGTTTTATGTCGCCGCTACCGGCAATGTTCAGGTCAAGAATTTTTGTGGTAATAGGTTTGTCGGCAATGATACTGCCCGAACCCTGGATGCTTAGCATATCAATTTTTGGGGCAATCAGCTTAAGCTTCATGTCGCCAGCTTCAAAGCTGCTGAACAGGCGGTCGCCAATGCTAAACCGGATAACAAGCTTGTTATTTACAACCTCTACAATAAGTTTCTCGAGGGTTTCTTCATCTGTTTCAATCGAAATACGGGCATCTTCACCCTGTTCGATGTATAAATCGGCCGAAACGCGTAGTGAAATTTCATTGAAGTACGAGAGTTTCCGGTTGTCGGTTACTGTTTGCGCTTTTATACCGAACGCATATGCAGTTAATACAATAAGTAATACAATTCTTTTCATTTTTCCCTGTGTTTTATTTATACTGAATATGTCGGGTGGATTTGAAAAAAGTTACACCTTCAAATTCAAAATAAACAGACAGGAAAATATTTTGGGGGTTGCAAAAAATCGATTAAAAAATACCCTTGGGGCAATTCATTTCAATAACAGACTTATCGGCATCGAATTTTACCAAAAGCTCTTCGTTGAACGGAACCAAGTGCTCTTTTTTATTATCATCGATAACCGTAAACACCAAATTTCCGGCATAGTCGTTAATCTCACTGACGATGCCAATGCTCCCTAATTTTGTGTCGAATAGAGAAAAGCCTTTTAAAACCGATGCATTCAGGCTGTCGATTTGGTCGTTGATGTGTTTATTCTCAACTAAAACTTTGCACCCGGCATATTTTTGTGCTTCTTCTTTGTCTGAAATAAATTCGAGTTCGGTATAAAAAACCGCATCGTTGCGTTCTTCCATAAACAATAAAGGAAAGGGGACAGGCAAACCGTCGATTTCGAGAAATATAAATTCCAGTGAGTCATCGATAAAGGTTGGTTCATTGTCAAAAATAATCATCATGCCACCTTCTACACCTTGAGATTTTTTTACAAAACCAACTTCTGTTAGGCTATCTCTGATATTCCGGTTTATTTCTTTTGCCATTTTTGTATTGTTTCAGAACACAAATATACAAATACTTTTGGCAGGAATAAGTTAGGGTTTTGAAATCAAAATATGGCACAACCTGAATTTTATCAATGTCTGTTTTAATAATGTAACTAACTTTCGCACATTCTAAAAAATTACAATATGCAAGTATTTAAATTTGGCGGGGCATCGGTAAAAGATGCCAAAAGTGTGCAAAACATGGCCTCGATTATTTCGGGTTACAACGATAACCTTGTAATTGTTGTTTCTGCAATGGGGAAAATGACCAATGCTTTTGAAGATTTGGTAAGGGCTTATTTTAAAAGGGATGAAAAGAAATGGGAAAAAATTAACCTGATTAAAAACTTCCACAACCAGATAATTGACGGGCTTTTTGAACCAAATGATGAAATATATCCGGTTGTTGATACTTTGTTTTTTAAAATTGAAGACAGGCTGAACCGCATGCCATCTTTAAATTTTGACTTTGAGTATGACCAGTTGGTTAGTTTTGGTGAAATTCTTTCAACAACCATCATTAGCCATTATTTGCGTAAAAAAGAAATTCAAAATAAGTGGGTTGATATCCGGTTTTTATTACGCACTGACGATAACTGGCGCGAGGCTAATATTGACTGGGAACTGTCGGGGCAGCTTATTGCCGAAACATTAAACTTTAACAACGAAAAAATATATTTAACACAGGGGTTTATTGGCTCCACTACTTCCGATTTAACAACAACACTTGGGCGTGAAGGGTCGGATTACACAGCAGCAATCCTTGGTAATGTTTTAAATGCCAAACAGGTGGTTGTGTGGAAAGACGTGCCTGGCATCCTTAATGCCGACCCACAGTATTTTGAGCATCCCCGTAAGATTGCTTCAATGACATACCGCGAAGCTGTTGAGCTTACGTTTTTCGGAGCAAAAGTGATACACCCAAAAACCATAAAGCCGCTCGAAAATTCAGGCATACCGCTTCATGTGCGTTCATTTTTGAAGCCGGGGGCAAAAGGGACAGTCATTGGTCCGGATGAATCGCAAAAGCCGGGCAAACAAATTCCGGTTTTCATTATTAAAACGCGACAAGTGCTTATTACCATATCTCAACCCGATTTCTCGTTTATGAACGAAGAAAGCATGGCCTGGATTTTTGAAACGTTCAGTGAATTGAGAATGAAAGTTAACATGATCCAACAGTCGGCGTTAAACCTGTCGATTTCGACAGATATACCTGAGCATGGTGTGTTGCAGCTTGTAGAGCGGCTTGCCGAGAGTTTTGAAGTGAGGTATAACGACGGGCTTGAGTTAATTACAATCAGACATTATACACCTGAGGCCATTGAAGCTGAGATTTCGGGCCGTAGCGTATATGTAGAACAAAAAACACGGAGCACTGCACGGTTTTTGGTTCAGAAAAAAAGGTGACCCCACTGGAGCCACCTTTTATACTATATTATTTGATGTTTGTTAAGGCTCGCGATAAATTACGGCATTGATATTCATGCCGGCACCTACCGATGTAAAAATAATATTGTCGCCACTGTTTATTTCATGGCCGTTCATTTTGTTTTTCTTAATCATATCGTACATGGTCGGTATGGTTGCTGCTGAGGTATTTCCCAGCTCACTAATGGTCATGGGCATAATGTCTGCAACATTGCCCTTCATTTTATAAAGCTTCATAAGGCGCATGCATATAGCTTCGTCCATCTTTTCGTTAGCCTGGTGTATCAATACTTTTTTGATGTCTGACAGGTGAAGTCCGGCTTTATCAAGGGCATCTTTTGCCACGCCCGGCACATTTTGTAGTGCATAAACATATACTTTGTGCCCTTGCATACGGATGTACCGGTTTGTCTGGTCATGTTCAGGTTTTAATGAAGGTCCCATTACCAAAATTTCCGTCCAGTCAACAGTGTCGGTACGTTCTGAATGCGAGAGGATGCCCACAGGTGTTTCGCTTTCCTTTCCTTCAACAATAACAGCACCGGCACCATCGGCAAAAATCATACAATCACGGTCGTACGGGTCGCCAACCCTTGAATTGACATCGGCACCAACAACCATCCCCCGTTTGTATGTTCCCGATTTTATGAGTGCATTGGCAACAATAAATGCCTGCACCCAACCAGGGCATCCGGCAATCACATCGAAAGCAACAGTTGATGGCTTTTTGAGTTTCATTTTTTGCTTAACCCGTGCAGCAATATTGGGCATTATCATCGTTCTGTTATTGTTCGATTCAATGTCACCAAAATTATGACCTACAATGATGAAATCGAGAGATTCCGCATCAATGTTGCTTTGTTCAAGTGCATCTATGGCTGCCAAGGCTCCCAGGTCCGATGTCATTTGGTCATCAGTTGCCCATCTGCGTTCTTTTATGTTTGTTATTTCCTTGAACTTGTCAATAATTTCTTTATTTGGCTTTTCAATAAGCTTTTTGGATTTGGGTTCATAAAATTCGTGATCCAGAAAATCTTCATTTTTTAGAACAACCTCAGGGATGTAACTTCCCGATCCAATAATAACAGTGTAAATTTCTTTACTCATAATGTTTTAATCACAAATTTTTATTGAATTGATTTAATTTTAACTCTTTTCCGTCGAAAACAGCATACGAAAAATAATTGATCCACTCACCCAGTATCAACAAACGTGAATTTTCGTTCAATTGTTCATCCATCATCACGTGCCGGTGCCCGAAAATAAAAAAGTCGATATGTTCTTTTTTAACATACTGTTTGGCAAAAGAAACACAAGTCTCAAAATCGGGGCCTTTACTTACTTCGGGTTCAGTGCCTTTTGCAAGCCGGCTGTGCTTAGCCCATTTATGGCCAATCCAAAACGCAAAATTTGGATGTAGGCGTGAATATAAAAACTGAGCTGTTTTGCTTGTAAAAAAACGTTTTAGTATGAGATAGCCTTTTTCTTTTGGGTCTAAGCCATCGCCATGTCCGAGAAAGAATTTTTTCCCCTCAATGGTTTTTATTATAGGTTGGTGGTAAACCGTGACACCTGTTTCAGATGGCAAATAATCGTACACCCATATATCATGATTTCCGGTAAAAAAGTAAATGGGTGTGCCTTTGTCGGTTAATTCTGCAATTTTTCCCAATGTGCGGACAAAACCCCGGGGCGCTACCTTTTTATATTCATACCAAAAATCAAAAATGTCACCCAGGAGATAAATTGCTGCTGCATCTTTTGCTGCATTGTCAAGCCATTGAACAAACAATCTTTCACGTTCGCGATTGTTGTTTAATGCCGGTGCTCCAAGGTGGACATCCGAAATGAAATATGTTTTATCTTTGGGCAATTAAATAAGGCTACATTTTACAAAAACGCGTGCAATTTATTAAAAAACATACAACATGGGCAAAAATTGTATGCACTTCGTGTAATGTATATAAAATGTGTCGAATATTGTTATTTTTAGTTCAAAATTTCGTTGAGTTTTCGGTGCAGTTCCGGGCCCATTAAATTTTTTGCAATGATGTTACCATTCTCGTCTAAAAGATAATTTGATGGTATGGAGGTGATGTTGTAACTGTGAACTGCCGAAGGGCTTCCATTCATATCGCCAACGTTGGTCCAGTTAAGCCCATCCTGTTTAATGGCAGTTTCCCATGCTTCGCGGTTTTCATCTACACTTACCTGGTAAATTTCGAAACCTTTTGATTTGAACTTGCGGTAATTGTCTTTTAACACCTGATTTGTAACACGGCTGGTACGGTCGGCTGCCGACCAAAAATGAACCAAAACTGTTTTGCCCTGAAGTGAGCTTAGTGCTACTTCTTCTCCGTTGGGGTTGGGGAGTTTTATTTCGGGTGAGTTGGTGCCG
>JASMTI010000111.1:0-20104 GCA_041694375.1 Bacteroidales bacterium
ATATATAAAACACCACGTTTCATCTTTTTATTTTTTAATTAACACCAAACATGCAAATTACAAGCATTTATAACAATAAAACAGCATGAACAGATGTGTTGTTCGTAAGATACCTGTTTTATGAGGCTGTAAAAATAAGAAAATGTGGCTTTTTAAACAGGAAGGTGGTTAATTATTTAGCAATGCCTGCCTTTTGAGCAATTCTTTTATATAATGGCTCGTAACTTCGCGGTAGTTTACAGACAAAGATTTTTTTGCCCATTCAATTGCCTTTTCAATATCACCGGTCATCTCGAACCCCAGGGCAATATTCAGCATTATTTTGCTCTGCGTAGAACGGTTTCCATGTTCAGCATATGCCAGCCAATTTTCCAATGCTTCATTCCATCTACCCTGTGCCGCCAATTGTACCGATTCATCAACCTTTTTATTTTTTACAACATAGTAATATCTTGTATCAGATTTCCATCGGGGTGCAATAATATCGCTGAAATCAATTGCTATTTTAACACCAGTTTGTATAGTAGCTTCCTTTACGGTTGGCAATGCCTTAAATAATTCAACAAGGTCGTAATCGTAGTTGTCCCAGAATATGGTATCCTGGTTCATCAATACGTCAACCAAAATAGTTTCTGACCCTGGCTCGTAAATACGCCAATGTGCCATGCTGTAAAAATCCATGGAAGCATAGTGATATTTATACGACTGAAAACCATCGTATTCGGTGCCGGTATCGTACCCGGTTACTGTGCGCACTGCAAAATCTTCAAGTACAACCAACGCATCGGTATTGTAAGTTTTGCAAATCTCATCAACATATCCCCAATCAAGTGGTTTGGGCTTTTCGCTGTAAGGCAGAAGCCTGTATATATTCCGATCTACCGGGATTACAACATCAAAACGCTGAGAATCAAACAACAATTCACCCAACACTTTTATTGTGGTATCCGCAGCAGTACTGTCAAGCAGCAAAGTGTTAACTTCAAAGTTCTTTTTATAAAAGTCGAGTTGAAGTTGCTTTTCATCAAAATCATTAAATTCCGATGTTAAGCTCCGGTTCATAATCGTAAAACTCTGGATAGAATCGGGTATTTCAAATTTTGGTGGAACAGGTATTTCAACCGTAAATTTTTTTAATTGAGCCTGGGCTCCGTTGTAGAAAAATGCCAGTATAAATGCCAGTATAATTATATGTAATAATAGTTTTTTCATCATGTGTTGAATAATGAACGCGTTATAATCTATTGTCTCATGTCTAAAATCTAACGATCTATTGTGTTTAATAACCGCCCCAAAATTTTCTCAAAAACCATTCCAAAGACAACAACCCCAGCACAATTAAAAGATATAGTTTCCAGTCGATTAATTCGTATATATTCTTCTGTTCATATGTGCGGGGCTGTATTTTTGAAGAATTGAGAAGCATTTCCAACAATTCACCATGCCCGTCTTGTGTAAAAAACCTGCCCCCGGTTTTGTCTGCAATGCTATTTAAAACATTGAAGTTTGCCAATAAGTTTTGATTCTCAATGTTAATTTCCTGAACACTAAATTGCCCCGTTTTAATAAACTCATCGTCACCCAGCTTTACCGAGGCTTCAAAGCTATATTCCCCCGAAGGAAGATACCCAAGGTTTAATTCATAACCCGAATTACCCGAATCGAAAATATAATCCAGCTCACTACCTGTTGAATCGGTTAAAGTAAGTGAAACTTCGGCTCCGTTCACAGGTTCGAATATTTCGTTAAAAACCTGCGCTTTTATTTTTATTTGGTCAACTTCAGAAACAATTCGCTCATATTGAATTTTAAATTGTTCTTGTTTTTCATCCAAGCTGAGATAATTAAATAAATTAACAATAATATGGTTGAATGCATCCTGCGAATCGAGGTATTGAAACTCGCGCAAACGCCACCTCCAAATTCCCTCACCAAAAATCACGGCTGTTTTTCGGTTTTTAATATCCCCTGTCATTATCAAAGGATAATTCATTTCAACCCCTTTAACTTTTTGATGGGCCAAAATTGAATAACCCCCTCCTACTTCATATTGGGTAAAGCGGGTAACCAGTGGAGGATATATATTTTCGACCGTTTTAATGTTTTCGGGCAAAGAAAACTGCGAGAACGATGTGTTGAAATAAGCTGATGCCTCCTGTGCCTGAATCCCGGGCTGCATAGAAAAATCAAGTTCCATGTTATTCAATGCAGAAATAGAAGTATTCTGCCCTATAATAAAAAGAATGGGCTTTTCACTATTTACAATTGAGTCGAAAACTGCCATACCCTGGTTCGACCGTGCAGGCAATTGGTTGAGCACAATCAGGTCATACAAATCAAGGTCATTATCAAAACGAGTGATATATTCTGTAGAAACCTCATAATTAGCTTGTTTTTCAAGCGTTTCGGTTATTGCCCCAATATCGGGGTGAGGCCCTTGTGAAAGCATCAACACATGTTTTTTATTATCGTGAACCTCAATAACAAATGAATACCGGTTGTTTTCAGTGTTGTCCTCCTCGTTAAGCGGGCTAACAACTACCGATACATTTTGTAGTCCTTCTTCTTCGGCTTCAATATAAAAAGTGTTCCTGTAAAAATAATCAGGTTGTGGCACGGTTATTTGTTCCGTTTTCACCAACTGGTCATCCAAATATATTGAAAGTTGTGTTGAATTATGAGGAAACTGTGTAAAACCTACCTCAACCTCAACAGGGAAACTATTTCCTAAAAAAACATTTGGATTATGGATAACATTAAGAATAGCCTGATCGGTTTTCGCAACTGTATCGCCTACGCCAATTGTAAACACCGGTGCTTCAATATCGGACAGTACCTGGAGCGGATTGGGGCCTCGGTTATAAATCCCGTCACCAATTAGTAAATAGGCACCTACATTCATGTTAAAATATCGTTTGCCCGCATCTCTGAAAAATTCTGCATAATCAGATTGCAAGTCGGCAAATCCGGCTGTATCATATTTTTCAGGTTGTTCTCCAAATAAAATTGTTTCAATTGAATATTGATCGCCAAGTTCAGTCTTCAATTCTGACGTATATGAACGTACAAAATCAGCATTCGAAGGTTCAGCAGCCATCGAAGCCGAATTATCAATACCAACAACCAACACCGGCTTTTCAACTATTTCCTGAATCATCCCAATAACAGGCGACAGGATTAAAAAACCGATAAAAAAAGCATAAAGGAATTTAACCACTGCCAGAAAATAGCGCTGCCATACCGAATATACATTTTGATCTTTCCGATAAAAATATACTACATACGTAACCGCTGCTACAGCTACAAGCAATATTAAAAATGCCAAAAACGGATATGATATGTTCGTTTGAAGTTCCAAAATCAAGTTAATTTAGTGAAAAGACAAAATAACGAATTTTTTTCGTCAACAAACAATTTTGTTTTTGCAATAAAAAAATAGGTTTATCGCCCGAAAATGACCTCCCACTAAAAAATATATAGTATTTAAGTTATTTGCTTGGTACAACACTTGCATTTGAACATTTTTGTACCGGTGTAAATATAATCATTAGTGGTTATTAGTTCTCCCACTTACACCCCCCCTTTCATATAATCCCAATTCACCGTCCGACCCCATCGGACGGTTTTTTTTTGTGCTAAGTTTTCTACCAAATTAACTCTCCCTCAGGACATAAATTGCGCTGATAGTTTCTGTATTTGTTGGAGCATAGCCGGGGTCACAGATTTCACCATTAGTTATCGATACGAATTGTGACCCATGTCACAAAAAAACAGAGGTATCTAAACCATTATTGAAAAGTATTGTTTCATTTTTTGTAACTAAATTCAAACTTATTTTCAATATAATAAAACCAAAAACATGCTTAATCGAATTATTAATTTCAGCATTAAAAATAAACTCATTGCATTTTTATTAACCTTAACCATAGCTGCATTTGGCATTTACGCATTGTCAAAAATACCACTTGGTGCCGTGCCCGATATAACCAACAACCAAGTGCAGGTTATTACAACCAGTAAAAACCTTTCGACCCAGGATGTAGAACAATTTATTACTTATCCGGTAGAACTAGAGATGTCGAACCTGCCGGGTGTAAATGAAATACGTTCGATTTCAAAATTCGGTTTATCAGTTGTAACCATCGTTTTTGATGACAACATGGGCACCTACCTGCCCCGCCAGCTTATTGCCGAGAAAATTAAATCGGCTGCCGAAAATATTCCCGATGGATTTGGCACACCCGAGATGGGGCCAATATCAACCGGGTTAGGTGAAATTTACCAGTATGTATTAGATACAAAACCGGGATACAAAGATCAATATTCAACAAGGGAATTGCGGACCATCCAGGACTGGGTAGTTAAACGCCAGTTATCGGGCATACCCGGTGTGGTTGAAGTGAACACCTGGGGTGGATTTCTAAAACAGTACGAAGTGGCCGTGGATCCGGAAAAACTAAAAGGTTTTGATATAACCCTTATTGACGTTTACGATGCTTTGTCGAAAAACAACAGTGTTGCCGGCGGTGCATACATCGAAAAACAAAATGAAACATACTTCATCAGGGGTGATGGGCTGGTAAATAAACTCGATGATATAAAATCCATTGTCATTAAAAACGAAAATGGCGTTCCACTTTTGATCAAAGATGTTGCCAATGTTCAATTTGGCAGTGCAAACCGCTTTGGGGCCATAACAGCAAACGGGGAAGGCGAAAAAGTCATGGGCCAGATTATGATGCTCAAAGATGCCAACTCAAATGAAGTTATCGAAGCTGTTAAAAAGCGCGTTGCCGAAGTTCAGAAAAACCTTCCCGAAGGTGTTTTTATAAACCCGATTGTAGAGCGCAGCGATTTAATTTCAAGAACATCATTCACTGTCTTTGAAAACCTGCTGATTGGCTTCATTATTATATTTCTTGTTGTTCTTTTGATATTGGGGAACCTCCGGTCGGCATTGGTAATTTCATCCATCATACCCTTGTCAATGCTTTTCACAATTTCGATGATGTATATATTTGGCATTGATGTTAACCTGATGAGCCTGGGCGCGCTCGACTTCGGAATTATTATCGACGGGGCCGTAATTATTGTTGAATTTATTGCTGTGAGCTTAACCGTAAAGAATGTTGAGTTAAACAAACACACAGGGACCGGCAAACAAAAAATCATGGATAAAATCACCTTCAACGGTGCTTCAAAAATGATGAATTCTGCCATCTTCGGACAGCTCATCATTCTTATTGTATTCATCCCTATCCTTTCGTTGGGCGATGTTGAGGGTAAAATGTTCCGGCCAATGGCCCTCTCGTTTAGTTTTGCCCTGTTAGGTGCCATGTTTTTTGGTTTAACCTGGCTCCCTGCCATTTCTTCGTTGGTTTTAAAACCGGTACCCGAAGAAAAAACATTTAAGATAACGCGGTGGATGATGAAATGGATATACCGCTCTTTCGATCCGGTTATCCGTTGGTCGTACCAATATAAAAAATGGGTTTTAACCATGGGAGTGGCATCGCTTGTGCTAACCGGCGTAGTTTTTTCACGTATGGGTGGCGAGTTTGTACCAACACTCGACGAAGGCGACTTTGTGATTCAACCAGTATTGAAAACTGGCACATCCCTTTCAAAAACAATCGAGCTCACAACCCAAATGGAACAAATACTCATTGAAAAATTCCCCGAAGTTGAAAAAATCGTTAGCCGTATTGGTGCCGCCGAAGTACCAACCGACCCCATGTCGATGGAAGAAATTGATATGATTATTAAACTAAATCCAGACAAAGACGAGTGGACATCAGCTTCTTCGAAAGAAGACCTTGCCAATCAATTCAAAGAAGCTTTATCGGTTATCCCCAATGTCGAGTACGAATTCACTCAACCCATTGAAATGCGTTTCAACGAGCTAATTACCGGTGTACGTGCCGATTTAGCCATTAAAATATTTGGGGAAGACCTTGACGTTTTAAACCAAAAAGCCATTGAAGCCAAATCGTTAATTGAAAATGTACCGGGGGCAGCTGATGTGGTAATGGAAAAAACAGCAGGTTTACCACAAATGAGCGTAAAGTACAACCGTAGTAAAATAGCCTATTACGGGTTAAATATCGAAGAACTCAACAATTATGTTTCGATGGCCTTTGGGGGCAAAGCTGCCGGAAGTGTTTTTGAGGGCGAACGACGTTTTGACATGGTTGCCCGTCTTCAGCCTTCGTTTAGAAACGACATTGAACACATCCGGAATTTGTATGTAGCATTGCCAAATGGAAATCAGGTCCCGCTAAGCGAACTGGCTGAAATTAATTACACAACAGGGCCGGCAATGATCTCGCGTGACAACACACGCCGCCGTATTGTTGTTAGTGTAAATGTTAGAAACAGCGATTTACAAACGGTTGTTGATAACATAAGGCCCATACTGGATCAGAATCTCAATTTGCCATCAGGCTATTACATTGAATATGGCGGCCAGTTTGAAAACCTCGACAATGCCACTCAACGGCTTAAGCTTGCCGTACCTGTTGCATTGCTTCTCATTTTCATATTCCTGCATTTCGCATTCAACTCATTCCGCGAGGCCGCACTGGTTTTCACGGCCGTCCCGCTATCGGTTGTTGGTGGCGTTATGTTGCTGTGGATAAGGGGCATGCCTTTCAGTATTTCAGCCGGCGTGGGTTTTATTGCATTGTTCGGAATTGCTGTATTAAACGGCATTGTATTAATCGAACACTTAAAAGAACTGAAAAAAGAAGGTGTAACCGATATGAGAGAACGTGTGATACGGGGCACAAAAGAACGCTTGAGGCCTGTGCTGTTAACAGCCTCATCTACCATGATGGGTTTTCTGCCCATGGCTATTTCAACTTCGGCAGGGGCCGAAGTACAACGCCCGTTGGCAACTGTTGTAATTGGCGGGTTGATTACTTCAACCATGTTAACTATGATAGCACTACCCCTTTTATATTCAATATTTGATAACAAAAGCGGACGGGATATCATCAATATGCTTCGCCCGGCAAAAAAGAAAATCCCTGTTATCCTGCTGGCATTTTTAATGCTCCCGGCATTTTCGCTCAAATCACAAGCACAACCCCATGAAATAAGCTTAAACCAGGCTGTTTCAATTGCCTTGCAAAACAACACGGGCTTAAAATCGGTTGAACATTATTACAAACAACAACAAGCACTTATACCCTCGGCCTTTGATATTGATAAAACACAAATTTATTATGAGTACGACGAAAATAACATTGCAGCTAACGGTTATCCTCTCGGGGTAATGGGCATTGAACAATCATTTCAATTCCCAACGGTTTATTTTTCACAACGAAAGGCAGCCGGGTTTAATGCTAAAATGGCTGAAAAAGAATACGAACGTGCCAAATTAAGCCTGCAAAAAAACGTGGCGCAATCTTTCTATAAAATCAGGTATTTACAACACAAGCAAAAAAGCCTGCAAATGATTGACTCTGTTTACGCAAATTATACCGAAGCTGCTGAAAAACAATTTCAATCGGGCGAAATAAGCAAGCTCGATTTGCTTAATGCCAAATCTCAACACAACAGATTGAAATTGAAGGTAAAGCAAACGATAAACGATATCAACATAGCAAATGAAGAACTGAATGCCCTTTTACAATCCGACACTACTTACACGGCAACATATCAGCCACTTAAACGTATTGACATTATAATACCACAGTTAGAAAACACACCGGGGTACCAGGCACTGGAACAGAACATTCAACAAAACAACGCCATGGTAAAAACAGAAAAGAACAAGCTTTTACCTGATATAACACTGGGATATTTCAATGGGACAAACCAATACGATAATGCTGATAATTATTACGGTGTACATGTAGGTTTGGCCATCCCCTTATTTTTCGGGAATCAAAAAGCACAAATTGATGCCGCCAAACAAGAGCACCTGTCAGCGGTGTTCAAACAACACGACTATAAAATGCGGTACAACCTGAAGTTAAATTCGCTTCAAGAAAAACTAAAAAGGCATCACGAAACCCTTCAGTATTACGAAGAAACCGGCTTGGAACTATCTGAACAGATAACAGAAACAGCCCGAAAAAGCTATGATGCAGGAGAAATAGACTTTTTCAGGTTTGTCCATTCCATTGAAAATGCCATCAATATTAAAATTGAATATCTCGACAACCTGCAAAAATACAACAGCACGATACTCGAAATCAACTTTTTAACTTTAAACTAATTTGTCATGAAAATATCATATTTATTAACCTTCATTTTTACTGTAATCATTTTATTTGCTTCGTGTAACCAAACTACAAACACTGAAGACGCGATTGAAACCGATGATACAACAATTATTTTTACACGTCAGCAATTTGAAGCTACGGGCATGAAAACTGACAACCCAAAAATTAGGACAATACATAACAAAATCCGCACAAACGGGTACATCAAACCATCGCCGGAGGGGATTGCTAAAATCAACGCTATAATACCGGGTACAATAAACGGGTTAAAACATTCGGAAGGCACCTATATAAAACAAGGAGAAATTCTTTTTAGAATTAGTGGCCGTGAAGTTGTTAACGTGCAAAATAACTACGTAAAAGCTTGTTCTGACTTTGACTATGCCCAAACAGAACTTGAACGGATTTCAAAACTGGTTGAGGAACAAATAACTGCCAGGAAAGAATTCACCAATGCCAAAAATAATTTCAAAATAGCCAAAGCCGGGAAAAAATCACTCGAAGCCATATTAACACTAATGAACCTTGACCCAAGCCGGGTTGAACAGGGGAATATCAGTACATATTACAAAGTTCAGGCACCCATTGGTGGTTATTTATCCCAACTACATATTGACAACGGGCAATATGTAGAACCTCAGAACAATACAGCAATTATTGTAGATAACAAAAAACTGCAACTGGTACTTAACGTATTTGAAAAAGACATCAAAAATCTAACACAGGGACAAACCGTGTTATTTTACGACCCTGACAGAAAATCGGACAAACAGCAAGCTTTCATTTCATCAATTGGACGCTCAATAAACCAGGATACCAAAACGATACCCTGTATTGCAAAAATTGAAAACATTGAAGAGAAAATGCTCATGAATGGCATGTATGCTGAATGCGAAGTGATTACTGACTCACGTAAAGTAAACACCTTGCCCCAGGAAGCTATAATCACAGAAAACACTGATAATTTTGTGTTGGTTAAAGCCAATGAAGAAGACAATAAAATCACATTCAACAAAGTAAAAGTTGAGATTGGGGCAACATCAGCAGGGTTCACTGAAATTAAAACAAAAGGGCTGAAAAATGTATTGATCAATGGCACTTATTATTATCAGAATTAAGGGTGTTTAATAGAGTTAAACAATACCCGAGAACCCCATGAATGCCATTGCCAATATACCAGCCGAGATCAATGCAATGGGCACGCCTTTTAAACCTTTGGGCACATTTTGCAAATCGGTATGTTCACGCAAGCCGGCAAAAATAATCAATGCAAGCCCAAAGCCTACCGCATTGGCAACGGCATACACAACCCCCTCCATCAGGTTGAACTCTTTTTGGATAACCAGAATTGCAACACCAAGAATAGCACAATTGGTTGTAATAAGCGGCAAAAACACACCCAGTGCCTGGTAAAGCGCAGGACTAACTTTTTTCAGTACAATTTCAACAAGCTGAACAAGTGAAGCGATGACCAGTATAAACGAAATGGTCTGCAAATATTCAATTCCAAAGGGAGTTAGTACGTAGTGGTGTATCAAAAAAGTTACAACAGATGCCAAAACCATTACAAAGGCAACAGCTCCGGTCATACCGACAGCAGTTTCAATTTTTTTGGAAACCCCCAAAAATGGGCAAACCCCTAAAAACTGGTTCAGCACTATATTGTTAACCAGAATTGCCGATATGATAATAATAATGTATTCCATTTTCAGTTAATTTTTAGGTTTCTAAGCGTTTTTTTTGTTCAATCGGTTAATTACAGCAATAATGTAACCCAACGCGATAAATGCACCGGGAGCCAGTATGAAGACAAGCATACCATAATCTTCGGGATAAATTGCAATATCGAACAATTTACCACTGCCCAGCAGCTCACGTACACTTCCCAATATTGTTAGGGCAAAGGCAAAACCGAAACCGATACCCAATCCGTCAATCACAGATGAGGTAATTGTATTTTTCGAGGCAAAAGCTTCAGCACGCCCAAGTACAATACAGTTTACCACAATAAGCGGGATAAAAAGTCCAAGACTTTCGTACAACGAAGGCAGGTAAGCCTGCATCACCATCTCTACAATCGTCACAAAGGTGGCTATAACCACAATGAAAGCCGGGATACGCACCTTATCGGGTATCATGTTTTTAATAAGCGATACCACCAGGTTCGACATCACCAGCACAAATGTTGTGGCCAGCCCCATGCCCAATCCGTTAATGGCAGTTCCGGTTGTCCCCAGGGTTGGGCACATACCCAACAATAAAACAAATACCGGATTTTCTTTAATAAAACCTTTTGTAAAATTTTTCCACTGGTTCATTTCTTAAATATTTTATTGTTCTGATGAAGCTAAATCATCGTCACTCGTATTTTGATCAATTTGTTGCGTGGCGCCTGAATTTGAATCAGTACCCCACACATTATTCAAACAACGGTGTGCCCGGTTAAGGGCATCTAAAAATGCACGCGAAGTAATGGTAGCAGCGGTAATGGCATCCACCTCACCCCCGTCTTTGCTTACACTCAGTCCACCATCAGGAAAAGAACGGCCTACAACACTTTGTCCGGGTTTTTCGGTATTGCCGAACCAGTCATCCATCTTCGACCCCAAGCCGGGTGTCTCGGCATGTTTAAGCACCTGAAAGCCGGTAATTTCACCATCATCATCAATGCCAACCATAACTTCTATATAACCACTAAACCCGCTATATGTGTAGGTTTTAACAGCACTTGCAATCTCCTCACCATCGGCACCGTAAGCCGGATATATTTCAACACTGTCGGGGGCATCCTTTGGCAGTACTTTAATTACCTCGCCCAAATGATCATATTCGGGCAATACTGCGGCCAGTGCCATTTCCTGCTTTTTCAGTTCGGTTTGGGCTATAGGACCTTCAGTAACATCGTTGACCAAACCAAGGGAAGCCGAAGCTATCAACGTGACCCCAAAAAGTGAGATCACCATATTTTTAAAAGATGATTCTAACTTTGCCATTACTTTTTCTCTCCAAATCGTTTAGGTTTCACGTAATTATTAATAAGCGGCGTAAAGGCATTCATTATTAGAATTGCAAAAGAAATACCTTCGGGGTATGCCCCCCACAAACGGATACTCACTGTAATTAAACCAATCCCAACCCCATAAATCAGCTGCCCCTTTTTTGCCATAGGCGATGAAACCATATCGGTGGCCATGTATATAGCACCAAGCATCATCCCTCCTGACAGCAAGTGAAACAGCGGGTCGGCATATTGCATCGGGTCAACCATCCACAATATTCCGGTAAAAACAAAAACTGTTGCAAAAATACTCAGGGGGATATGCCATGTTATCACTTTACGGATAAGCATATACACCATGCCCAGCAACAATAATGCAGCTGATATTTCTCCCAGCGAACCACTAAAGTTACCCAAAAGCAACTCATCGTACCCGGGAATTCTTTGCATAATTTCAGGCACTGTTGAACCACCTTTAAGCCCTTCTTTCATCAAGGCCAAAGGGGTCGCTTCCGATGTTGCATCAACAGTCTGCTGGGTTACATTAGGCCAGGTTGTCATTTGTACCGGAAATGAAATTAACAGGAACACCCTGCCAACCAATGCCGGGTTGAAGGGATTTTGCCCCAGGCCCCCGAACGACATTTTACCAATACCAATTGCAACTATGGCACCAATTACCATAATCCATAAAGGCAAGCCGGCCGGTACGTTCATGGCCAGCAAAATACCGGTTAAAATTGCCGAACCATCGTTGATTGACGGTTCAACTTTCATTAAATACTTTTGGATGAGCCACTCGATAAGCACACAGCTCACAACAGATGTTAAGGTTACAACAACCGCCGGGATACCGAATACAATAAATGACCACGCCAGTGCCGGTAATAAGGCAAAAATCACAGTGTACATGATTTTCTTTACAGAGTCGCTTTGTTTAATGTGTGGTGACGGCGTTATGGTTAATATTTTATCCATTTTAAATATCTTTTACCACTTATGGTTAATTATTTGGTTTTTTATTTTCTGCTACGGATAATCCCCCCAACGGTTTGTTTTCCATATCGTATATCATCGAGTAACGGACGGTTTGCCGGGCATGTATAGCTACACGACCCACATTCGATACAATCCATTACATTCTCGTGCTCTGCTTTGTCCCAGATTTTTTTCTCACCTAGCGTCATGAGCAAAAATGGTTCAAGCCCCATGGGACAAACGCTTACACAACGCCCGCAACGAATACAGTTTAACACTTGTTTGCGGTGGCCTTCCTCTTCGTTGAGGATTAATACACCCGAAGTACCTTTAGCAACAGGAATATCAATATTGGCAACAGCTTTTCCCATCATGGGCCCGCCACTTATTACTTTTGCAGTATCTTCAGGCAACCCGCCGGCAGCCTCAATTAGTTCCTTAACCGGTGTACCAATTCGTACTTTGAAATTTGATGGGTTTGAAAGCGACTTACCTGTTACCGTTACAATACGTTCAACCAATGGTTTGTTTTTCATAACCGCTTCGTATACAGCCAAAGCTGTCCCAACATTGTTCACCACGGCACCAACTGCAATAGGCAGGGCACCTGAGGGTACCTCCCGCCCTGTTACAGCTTTTATAAGTTGTTTTTCGCCACCTTGTGGGTATTTTACTTTTAAAGGGCATACTTCAATCCCTGAATAGTTTTCACTTAAAACGGTGAGGGATTCAATGGCACCGGGTTTATTGTTTTCGATACCGATTACAGCCCGGTCAACACCAAGTGCCTTTTTTAGAAGGTTAATCCCCACCAACAACTCATCGCCATACTCAAGCATTAACCGATGATCAGCAGTAAGATAAGGTTCGCACTCCAC
The DNA here is from genome assembly GCA_041694375.1 of Bacteroidales bacterium. Classification (GTDB taxonomy): domain Bacteria; phylum Bacteroidota; class Bacteroidia; order Bacteroidales; family Prolixibacteraceae; genus Roseimarinus. The sequence goes on from JASMTI010000111.1 coordinate 13,086, forward strand.
CCCGTTAATTAACAGCACTTCAGCTTTCATGCCCGGTGGTGGCGAAAGTTTAACATGGGTCGGGAATGTAGCCCCACCAAGACCCACAATCCCGGCTTCCAATATTTTATTGGTAATTGCTTTTGCATCAAGGTCTGTGCTTTTTATCAAATCAGGTGTAGTGTCGATCCCCTCGGCCCATTCATCTCCATCAACATCAATTACCACCGATTCTTTTTTATAGCCTGAGCTATCAAACACAGCGTCAATTTTCTTCACTTTACCAGAAACCGAAGAATGAATATTTGTTGATACAAAACCGGCACTTTGAGCAATTAGCTGCCCGGCTTTGACCATATCGCCACGCTTCACGACCACCTTTGAAGGCGCCCCGATATGCTGTGCTACAGGGATTGTAACCGTTTTGGGAAGTGGCAACTTCTCAACCGCCTTATCGGCCGTAATTTTGTTTTCGGCAGGGTGGACACCACCTATTTTAAATGTTTTCAGCATTATAAATCCTTTTTACGATGGAATACAATATTATAATTTGTATCAGGCTTGGGCCGTTTCGGTCTCTTTTTCCTTTTTTACCTTTCGAGGTGGAAAATTTTCTTCAATAATTGCATTTGTGGGACAAACCGAAACACATTTGCGGCAAAGCACACATTTATCAGAGTCGATAAAAGCCAAATTATTGCTTATGGTTATTGCATCGTATTTACATTCTTTTTCGCACTTACCACAACCTATACAAGCAACCTCGCACGATTTTTTGGCTACCCCGCCTTTATCTTCGTTGCGGCAGGCAACATAAACTTTACGGTATTTTGGCATTTGCTTACGTAACTCGAAAAGGTTTTTCGGACAAGCTTCAACACAAGCACCGCAGCCCACACAGTTTTCGTCGGTAACAACCGGCAGCCCGGTTTCCGGGTCCATGTGCAGGGCATCAAAATCACAAGCATCGGCACAATCGCCAAACCCCAGGCAACCATACTGGCATCCGGTTTCACCACCATAGTTCATGGCAGCAATGGCACAGGTTGATGCACCTTCGTAGTGGTTGGTTTTCGGGCGGTGCTCGCAGGTACCATTACAAAGCAACACAGCAATGCGTGGCTTTTGCTTTTCGGCTTCGAGCCCCATAATGCCGGCAACTTTATCCATCACCTCACTGCCACCTACCGGACAATTTTTACCCTCAAGTGAATTATCCTTAACAATAGCTTCAGCAAAGGCCCGGCAACCGGCATAACCACAACCACCACAATTGGCGGCCGGCAATGCTTCTTCAACTTCATCAATCCGGGGGTCTTCGTACACATAAAATTTGCGGGCAGCAAAGTACAAAATAATCGCTGCAGCAACCCCGATCGAACTGATGGTAATAATTGTGTAAATTAGCGATGCACTCATATCTGATTATTTGAGTGGTTCAACCACATAAGTAAATTTCTTTTTTATTTGCTCACGAAAATAATAAAGCAACAAATAATAAGGCACTAAAGAAGCTATTGAGACAATCCCAACCAGTCCTTCATTTTCTGTTTGACCCGAGAGAATAATCATTACAGAAAGTAAAATGATAAAAGGCAATACATAGCCCAGGAATAAGGCATTCATACCCTGCGAAGATTTCAACCGCACATTAACATGTTGTCCTACACTGTACCCTGCCGGGTTACAGTCGATGTCCAGTTCTTTGTCAGATTGTTCAGACATTGAACATGCCCCTTTAATCTGGCAACTGGCACAGCCCGACTGCACAACAATATTAACAGTTATACCATCTTCACCTACAGACTTAACAATGCCTGTATGTGTAACTTCATTTTTAGCGCTCATATCTTAGTGTAATCGATTGCAAAACTATAGGTATTTTGCAAAGAACAGAATGATATTTGTAATATTTTTATATACATCGAGTAATTTAGATATATTCTCTGTAATTAAAATCCTACAACTACCATATTTTCAGATTAGAAGCACACACCAATCATTTTACTTTCTCAAAAGCACATAACCAATCATTTTGTACTGAATATTCTATCAAAATATTCAAAACGTTTAACCCCGGTTTTCTAAATAAGGCATAAATGATTTATTCAATTGCGCCAGGCAAAAAATAAATTTAATGTGCTATATCTTTTTCTGTAAATAAGAATTCTTTTAGCTGTTCGTCCCAGCCATCCATGTTTCGCCTTAGCCATTCAAGGGTCATGCAGGCATGCTCAATTTCTTCTTCCATATTGTGTTTTAAAATACCCTTCAACGATTTGTCGGTTTCGGTATCAACACGCTGGCTGTACCAATCAACAGCTTCAATTTCCTCTTTCAAACTATTCAAAGCACGGGTTAGTGAGCGTGCTTTTTTGCTCATTTCTTCAACGGGTTCGTGATAATCACTCATGATTATAAGTTTTAAGTTTATAATTAAAAATTAAAATGTGTTCGAAATCCAAAAACATAAGTACGTTCAAGGCAACTTCCACCCCATACCATCTGAAAATGAGGCGACACATGTGCCCACCGGTTCAATTGACGACGGGCATAAACTTCGACAATATGCTCGGGGGCATAATCACAACTTACAAAATTCGTTTCGCCATACGCTGCCCCCAATACAACGGGTTTTTCCTTTACATTATGAACAAACCTTGCACCAGCACTCCAAGCTGAACCCACCCCCCACAAGTTGGCTATCGCTGATTGATTCTCCCCATAACGTCCAAAAATGTTAAACTTGCCAAATACAACTTCATCAAAACTAATACCCCAACCTGTCGAATTTCCCGTTTGGGGATGTTGATATGCATAAAACCGCAGGTTGGTCTCAAAATCGCTTCCCGGCAAAAATTTATATCCAATACTTGCAATTTTATATAAGTCAGAAAAAATTTCATCACCTGTATTTTGAATTTTCGACATGGCATATTGTAAAAAAAACCGGTCGAACAACACCCCCCTGACCAAGGCTCCGGGAGCATTTGACAGCACGGCAAAGGATGTATTGTTTACAAAAGCATTACTTATAAATTGAACCGTTTCGTCGTTGGCCGATGTATTGTTATCAAAATAATTGGTCAGGTCAATTTTTCCGATTATAAATTTCAATTTACTTTTTAATATCGAAAATTCAGCCCATGCTTCCAATAAGTTCAATCGATTAATCCCATCATCAGACAATGTTGAGCCCGCATCGCCATTTAGGCCTGAATAATTTTGAAAATAAACATCGGGACCATTGCCGGTAATAGCTTCAAGGTCGAAAAACAACATTGAATACTGGTTAAATGTAGCAATAGCAAAAATGTCAAATGAGCTGGTTGCTGTTGAATGCCAGGTTTTATCGTGCCTGCCGGCTTGTAATATGGTAGTTGAAGAACCCTTAAACTGAATTTGCCCCCGCTCTTCGTCCTGCATCATTTCAATGAGTGCATTTACCTGCTTATTCCGCGACAATACATTTATGTCCTGTGTTTCAATTTTACTTATATCTAATACATCAAGCGAATCGGCACCATTTGCCCCATCTCTCACAAGCACATTACCATTGTTTTTGTACCCTTCAAGCTTTTCCTCTAAAATCCTGACACGTTCGCTCAACTCTTCTGTGTTTGTATTCTGTTGAGCCAAACCAACGTTGACACTCACAAAAAGCATCGATACAAAAATGATTCTCTTCACTGTTAAAATATTATAACATTAATAGCTTATTTTGAATACCGGCAATTAATTTACAAAAAACTTAAAACTATTAATATAAAAAGAGCATTTATTATAACTCAAATACAAACTATTTTGTATCCAAGCGCGCTAAGCGCTGAAGTAGTGTGGGATGTGAGTAATGAAAAAATACATACAATGGATGGGGGTTAAGGTTACTCAGGCTTTTGACCGAAAGCTTTTTCAACGCCCCGGCCAGGTCGTTTGCCAAACCAAATTGTGCGGCATATGCATCGGCCTGGTATTCATTTTTTCGTGAAATAACATTCATCCCAATTCCCATGATAAACGACAAAGGACTGTAAAGAATACCAAAAGCAATTAAACCAATATGAAACTTTGCTTGTTCAACACCCAGTGCCTGCGACAAGTAAGGAGAGGAAACCAACAATGAAAAGATGTAAAGCATAATTCCGGTTTGTACAATACCGAGCAACAACCCTGTAAGCGTATGCTTCTTTTTATAATGACCAATTTCATGGGCCAAAACGGCTACAATTTCATCTGTTTCCAAATCTTCGATGAGTGTATCAAACAAAACAATTCGTTTTTTGGGACCTAAACCGGTAAAATAAGCATTTGCCTTTGTTGAACGTTTTGAGCCGTCAATCACATAAATATTTTTCAGTGTAAAACCTGCCTTTTCTGCAAATCTGAATATCGCATCTTTCAGTTCACCTTCTTCCAATGGTTTTTGCTTGTTGAATAAAGGCACAATCAGTTCTGAATAAAACATCGACATAAACACCGAAATCAGTGTTATTGCCCCCCAGGCAATTAGCCAAAAATACCCGCCGGTACTGTTCCAAATCCACATAATCAGCGACAAAATACCACCTCCGAGTATAGCTCCAAGTATCCAACCTTTTACTTTATCGGTGATAAATATTTTAGGAGTTGATTTATTGAACCCGAATTTTTCTTCAATAACAAACGTATCGTAAATTTCAAACGGGGTTGTTAAAATATCGGAAGCTATACCAATAATGCCAAAAAACACCAACGCAACTAAAATATAATGCGAAGTTATTGAGGATGCCCAGCAATCTATTATGGCAAAACCATCAAAAAGAAGCATGACGAGGATAAGAATAAATGAAAAGGCAGAGGTCAACATCCCAAATTTTCGGTTGGCTTTTTTATAGGCTTGCGACCTGGCATATTCTTTCTCGTCGTATATCCCTTTCAGTTCATCGGGTAGTTTCTTACTCCAGCGGGTTGTGTTTAAATAATCGAGCCATTGCTCAAAAATAAAATCAAAGACTATTATGAGTATAATAACGTAGAATATTGTTTGTGCCATAAAAACCAAACTATAAAATTAAATCATCAAAGAGTTGAAATATTTTTGCTTATGCTTTATTATTCCGGTCGTAAATAAGGTCGCCCGGGCGTTGTTTGAAAATTTTGTTAATGATAAGACTAAACACGTAGTAATTTACAATGGCCATAACAATAACCGATAATAAAGTAAGTCCGTTCCATAAATCGAAATAAAGCGCTTTTTCAACTTCAAAAGGAGATATTAAGTCGATAACAAAATATATAAACCCAAGATAACCAACAATACCCGCAAGGATAATGGCAACAAAAAGTGGCATCAGAACGAAAACATACATCATCCCCATGTAAATCCTTTTAATATCGATACCAAATGCTTTAAACGTACCAATATTCATTTTAATTTTATTGAGGTGGGTGCTTAAAATATTCGACAAGAAAATATTGATCATCAACACACTAAAGCCAATCAAAATAATAGACATGATGCGTGTTAGCTGACTCACGAAATTGTAGTTTTTCATTTGCTCAATTTTGGACATCTCGAGCTTAATCCCTGAATCATCAGCAAATTTTTCGGCAAATTCATCAACCTTACCTAAACTGTTAAAGTTCACTGCAATGTAATCAAAACGCCGTGGGCGCAACATCTGTTGATTAGGAAAATAACTTTGAACCAATTGGTGCTCTTCAACTTCAGCTTCGTCCATAAATGATTTTATCTCATCTGATGCTTTTAACTGCCCAAACAAGCTGTCAATATCTTCAAGCATCACATATTCAGACCCAAAAAACGACACTTGCAATACATACATTTCTTTGTAGCAGTAGTTGTGCTTATAAACATCAACAGCATTTACCTCAAGCAATCCACCCTCGTCCCAGTAACGTGTGAAAAACGAATCGCAAGCTTGTTTAAATTCAGGCACATAAGTTGAATCCATAACAACATATGCATATAACTTTTTGTTATCCTTAAACAAGAAATTACTTCCCAGGTACATATAATTATTATAAAAATGCTGGGTTGTAATAAAATCAACACGCTCACCGGGCAATTTATTAACAATAGCCCTGATTGGAATTGGAATTAACCGGTCGTCACGTTGTTTAAATATAAAAGCTGGCTCATCTGTACATTCCAATTTATCGAGCATTTTCCGGGTTACAATAATTGAAACATCCTCCTGTGAAGAAAACGGCGCCCCGATGGCATTATTAATTTCAGGGTCTACAATGGTTTCGACCAATGGATCGTCGAAAGGAATTGAACGCCCATCAACACCACTATTAGGACTTTCAGGTAAATTTCCCTGAAAATAGGCAGTCCATTTGTTATAGCCAACTATTGTGTCGTAATCGTAAAACTGCTGAATTGAATCGCTGTTGTATAAATCAATAACCCTGTCTATTTGCCGGTTAGCACCGGGTATTGGTGCATTTAACGAACGCACAAACGGGTCTTCCATCTTTTCTTGCAAGTATTTCAAGCTGCCATTTGAAAAGCCTATTGCCAAAAACGTAAAAAACAAAATGACAACAATAAGCCAGAAATTTTTATTCCGGTTACCTAATAACTCTTTGGTTTCGTTACGGTAAAAAAGATGTTTAAAATCGTGCGGAATAGCCGAGAAGGTAATCCAGTCCTGTTTAAGTTTTATTTTTGCAAATAACTTATACTTAACGTTTACCCAGTCCCAGGCAATACATAACTTATAAAATATTTTAGCTACAATCCCTTTTAACGAAAAGAATTTTTTAAACGAGGCAAAATCGTCTTCATCTTGTACCACCTGTTTTTTAACAGGCTTATAAATCATGCCCCCCCACTTAGAAAATGACGAAGCCAGTTTTTGAAATAAAAAGGTAAAAAACGGTGCGATAGAAAATACCAGCCATGGGATAAAGCCAATAAGAGAAGCAAATGGCGAGCCGCTCCTGCCCAATTCCTGCTGTTCTAAATCACTTATACTCCCCGGGCGCTTGTCATCTCGTTGCCCCTCAACGGCTGTTTTAAATTTCAGGTCCTG
>JASMTI010000112.1:0-1462 GCA_041694375.1 Bacteroidales bacterium
CAATTAACTGCCATATAAACAAACTTTTAAAATAATTTTTCATGTCAATTACATTTTAAATAAAATCAAAAAGACGTAAGGCTCTATATTCACCGGCATTTAACTGAACTGTTAAGTTTCTCTAACCCGACAATGAGGGCACCACTTTCCTTGTTTTATATTATCGGGTGTTGATTCAAATTCATGACCGTATTTGCATTGCTACAGCATCTTAGTTTTACAGTTCTTATATTCTTCTGAAAGACACCTGCCACCATTTTCTAATGCAAGTTTGTGCATGGCATCTATACCCAAAGGTTGGGTGCCCGCACAATGCGGACACCAACTTTTCCTAACTTTAATGCTAAACGGGGTTGATTGCCAGCAATGGCCTTTTGCACATTGCCACCACAATTTGGTTTTGCTATTGATGTAGGAATTAGATAAGCACATACCACCGTGTTGCATTGCTAATTTTTGCATTTCTTTAATTGATATTGTACCTGGCTTTTTCTTCACAATTATCTTGTTCATCTCAAAAACATGAATTCATTCTATTATACTATGAAAAACATTTTTATAAGAATATAAAGCCTGCATGTTCCCGGATGATGGAACATGCAGGCGTAACAATTTTAGTCTTTATGCTCAACTACTTCCTTTCCCCTTTGCCCGTTTCGTATCCGGATAACTTCATTCACGGGAGAAACAAATATTACCCCGTCACCATAATGACCTTCCCCGGTACGGGCATATTTCACCAAACAATCCAAAACGGTCTCTACCTGGTCATCGGGAACAACCGTTTCAAGTTTAATTCTTTCAGTAAGTTTTGCACCTGTACCATTTTTCGAATGGCCCCATCCCTGGACTTCACTAACAGTAATCCCAGGTGTTATGGGCAGGTTTTCAAGGGCGTCAATAACTTCATCTACCATATTAGTCCTAATCAATGCTTTTATTTGTTTCATAATTAATAATTTATAATTTTTATTTGTTGTCAATAACTATATTTCAACTCCTTTTCTGCGCGGAGCAAACCATTTGTAAATACTTGGGAGTACTACCAATGTAAGCAGGGTAGAAGTTATCAAGCCCCCAACGACAACAGTTGCCAGCGGACGCTGTACATTGGAGCCAATGTCGCTGGCCAGCATCAAGGGCAACAACCCGAGGATTGTGGTCAGGGCGGTCATTAATACCGGACGTAAGCGATGCTCTGAACCGGTAATAATGGCTTCATGCATATCCTTCCCTGCACTTCGTTGCCGGTTGATATAATCAACAAGTACCACCCCGTTTTGTACGGCAATACCAAATACTGCTATAAAACCAACCACGGCAGGTACAGAAAGGTAGAGCCCTGAAATGAACAGTGCGAAAATACCTCCCAATAAAGCAAAAGGGACATTGGAGAATATGAGCGCTGCATAGCGCGGACTGCCGAATGCAAAAAACAACATTAAAAAGATAAGGGCAAAGG
>JASMTI010000113.1:0-12538 GCA_041694375.1 Bacteroidales bacterium
TGGAAACATATTACAACAACCATATTGACAATTACAAGCAAGAAGCCCAAAAAATAATCAAGTATGTTGCATTCAATATTGAGCCTTCCGAACAAGATGAAAAGGATGTTGTAAAATGGATTAACGACATTAAAGATGATTTTGCACAGGCAGAAGACAACGAACAGTTTGTAAACATGAATGCCGACACACGCTTTGAAGATGTGTACGACAAACAAGATGTGTTGAATGATGAACTTGCCGAATGGGCATTTAATGCCGAAATCAACGATGTATACGGACCATACAAAGAAAACAACGTTTATAAACTTGCAAAACTGAACGACACACGCATGTTACCCGATTCAGTAAGGGCAAGTCACATACTTTTACGTGTTGAAAATGCAAATCAGGCACAAGTTGCTAATCAAACAATCGACAGCCTAAGAAATGTAATTGAAAATGGTGAAGCTACCTTTGAACAAGTGGCACGCGAAAATTCACAAGATGGCTCATCAGTTGATGGTGGCGACCTTGGTTGGTTTAAACGTGGTCAAATGGTTGCCCCTTTCGAACGTGCAGCTTTCAGGGCTGACCTTAATGAAATTGTGCAAGTGCAAACTCAATTTGGGGTTCACCTGATCAAAGTAACAGAGCAAGGACCTAAAACCAAACATGTACAATTAGCAATTCTGGACCGTGAAGTTACACCAAGCACAAATACCTATCAGGATGTATACGCTCAAGCAAGCCGTTTTGCAGCAAATGCACAAGACCTTGAAGGTTTTGACAACCAGGTTCAGGAAGACGGGCTCAGGGCGCGCAATGCCACAATTCAGGAAAATGCCCGACAAATAGCCGGACTGGGTGCAGCCAGAAGTATTGCCCGCGCAGCTTTTCAGGAAACTGACGAAGGTGAATTGGTTGTTGGAAATGACAATTCTGCGGTTTTCGAACTTGACGATAAATTTGTTGTTGCTGCCGTTGTTTCTGAAACAGAAGAAGGCAACAGGCCCCTAAAATCAGTAAAATCATCAATTGAACTGGCTGTAATAAAAGAGAAGAAAAAAGAAATGCTCCTGAACAATTTCAACAATGCCATGGGGGCAACAATTGAAGAAACAGCTGAAAAACTCGACCTTCAGGTTGAATCAGCACAAGGTTTTAATTTTGAATTTGGTTCGGTTAACGCCATTGGCTACGAGCCTGCTATTAATGGTGCCGCAGCGGCCCTTGAAGTTAACCAACAATCAAAACCAATTGCCGGACGAAATGGTGTTTATATAATTGAACTAACTTCGATTGAAGGACAAGCCACGCAAGATATTGAAGCGATTAAAAAATCACTTTATCAAAATAACAGTTATCGTTCTAACTATCAGGCTTTCGAAACCATTAAAGAGAATACCGAAATTGAAGATAAACGGTCGAAGTTTTATTAAAATATAATTTCTTAAAAATATTGAAAGCTGTTTCATGTACATGGAGCAGCTTTTTTTTTGTAACCTCACGCAACCATTACATCCATTTTTTCATCAGAAATACAAAAAAGAGATGAATAAACAATAAAAGGGGGAAGTATATGAAGAAATGGATTTTTTCAATCGGTATAGTATTATTTATTATTGGTTTTCAGTCGTGCAACAATGAAGAGGACAACTATTCATTGGATAATATATGGGTTTCGATGGGGATTATTGAAACTGATAACGATTTTGGATACAACTACATGATCCGCTGCGATAATGGCGACACCCTGCTACCGGCAAACACAGCGGTTCCTGCCTATCAACCCACTGATAGCTCAAGGGTTGTTGTTAATTACACATTACTTGATGATGTTGAAGGATCGCAGCAACTTTACTATGCAAGCATTAACAATATCAACAGTGTTTTATTTAAGGATATCATTATGCGCACAAACGATAATACCGACAGCCTCGGTAATGATCCAATTGTGATAGAAGATATCTGGAAGGTTGATAACATGCTGAATATAGATTTCAGGATTTGGGGCAGTTACAAAACGCACTACATCAACCTGGCTTATGATTCATTGCATTCATCAGATGAAAATAATACTATAAAACTGAAGCTATTGCACAATAACAACAACGATGATGAAAGTTTTCTGTTAAACGGCCTGGTTACTTTTAAACTGGATAAACTAAAGAACGCCAAAAACGACACGGTATATTTCACCGTCGAATCGGTTGACTATGCCAATGAGACACATACTTACAACAGTATGTACAACTAACACTACTTTAACTTCTATTGTTCCATAAGGAAAGCCTTAAAAGTATCGAAGGTATTATCAACTTCGATACTTTTCTTTTTACCTTTCATAAATTCAGCCAGCTTACCGGGCAGCGGGACATTACCTTTGCCAATAACTTCTTCTACCGTTTCGGTAAATTTTGCAGGATGGGCCGTTTCAAGAAAAATACCTATCTGATTTTCTGACAAATAATCTTCAAGTGATTGATAACCGCAGGCTCCATGTGGATCGAGCAAATACCCACACTCATCGAAAACCCGTTTCATGGTTTGTTTTATTTCAGAATCGCTGTAACGGAAGCCTTCAATATCGGCAGCAATATTCGCATGCGAATGCTTGTACAAATCAAGAATTCGGGCAAAATTACTGGGATCGCCCACATCCATTGCATTGGCAATAGTCTGCACACTGGAACGCGGCTCGTACTTTGCACTTTGCAGGTAATTAAACACAACGTCGTTGGCATTGTTTGCTGCAATAAACTTGCTTACCGGTAATCCCATATATTTAGCAAACAAACCGGCTGTCAGGTTACCAAAGTTACCACTGGGCACCGAAATAACCAGCTCCTTGTCTTTTTGCTCATTTCGTGCAAAAGCATTGAAATAATAAAAAGCCTGGGGCAAGAAACGGGCAACATTAATTGAGTTTGCCGACGTAAGTGTAAGTTTTTCGTTCAGTGCGGCATCGGCGAAAGCGATTTTCACTAATCGCTGGCAATCGTCAAAAGTACCATCAACCTCAAGTGCGGTAATATTTTGCCCTAAAGTAGTAAATTGGCTTTCCTGTATTTTACTGACCTTGCCTTTGGGATACAGTACATACACATGTATACCCGGAACACCCAGAAAACCATTGGCTACAGCACTTCCGGTATCGCCACTGGTTGCTACCAGCACATTCACCGTTTGATCCGATTTTTCTGAAAAATAAGACAGCAAACGGGCCATAAAACGGGCACCAACATCTTTAAAAGCAAGCGTGGGGCCATGGAAAAGTTCAAGTGTATAAATATTTTTTTGGACATGCACTACCGGACAATCAAAATTAAGTGCATCATAAACCAAGGTCTTCAATGCGCTTTCTTCCACATCATCCCCAAAAAACTTTTTGGCCACTTCAAACGAAATTTCCTGAAACGACAGTTCATTGATATTTTTAAAGAAACCCGGATCAAAACGATCAATTTTTTCGGGCATAAAAAGCCCCCCATCTGGAGCCAGTCCTTTGGTTACGGCATATTTTAATGTTTCGGGGGCCGACTTTTTATTGGTGCTGTAGTACCTCATTATTTCAACTTTTTACAAAACTCCCGCAAATTTAACCATATTCTAATTTTATCCTTGAAATAACTACAAATTCACACATAAATTAATGTAGTATAATCTTCACATAAAATATTATTTCAAGAATTCTTTGATAAAAACATCACCGCTTAACAAACCATAAGCCCCTTCTTTTACTCGCTCTTCATCGTATTGATGAACCCCGTCAGGCTCATCGCCTGGTTTATAAATTAAAAATGGGATGGGGTCGTGCGTATGGGTACGTAAATCGCAGGGCGTAGGATGGTCGGGCAAAACAGCAATTGCCAGTGGTTCATCAAGCTCATCGGCAGCCTTTACGATATGCCGTACTATGCGGTTGTCAAGATATTCGATGGTCCGGGTTTTCAGCTCCACATCGCCTTCATGACCGGCTTCGTCGCTGGCTTCAACATGAAGATATACAAACTCGGCGCCATTCTTTAATGCGTCGATGGCAGCCTGGGCTTTTCCCTCGTAGTTGGTATCGTACAACCCGGTAGCACCTTCAACTTTTAACACTTCCATACCGGCATACACCCCAATTCCCTGAATTAAGTCGACCGCCGAAATCACAGCAGACTTTTTTATACCAAACATCTCTTTAAATGTGGGCATCTGGGGTTTATACCCGGCCGACCATGGCCAAACAGAGTTCGCTGCATCTTTACCTTTTTCGGTACGCTCCTTATTTACAGGATGTTCAGCCAAAAGCACTTGCGATTTTAAAATCAAATCATTCAACAGGTCAGCTGTATCATTTGCCTTTTCTTCATTTGCTTTCACCAACAATGGTTTAAAAGGCTTTTCGGGTACATCGTGTGGCGGGGTGCAGCTTACATTCTTGTTCCCGCCTTTTATTACAAGCAAATGACGATAGGAAACACCCGGATAAAATTGAACACGGTCACTTCCTAACTTCTCATTTAAGAAATCAATGAGCTCATGAGCTTCTTCAGTTGAAATATGTCCGGCCGAATGGTTTTTAATGTTTTGACCTTCAATGCAAACCAGGTTGCACCTCAAAGCCAGGTCCTCATCGTTAAGAGTAACGCCCATGCTTGCAGCTTCAAGTACCCCGCGCCCTTCATACACTTTGCGCACATCGTAGCCCATCACACCCATATTGGCAATCTCGCTACCAGCAGGCATCTCGGGCGGTACAGTGGATAGTAGCCCGCAACGCCCTTTCCGGGCTAATTCATCAATATGTGGTTTTTGGGCTTGCATTAATGGTGTTTTACCATTTAGTTTTTCAATGGGCAAATCGGCCATGCCATCGCCCAGTATTATTATATGCTTCATAATTTAGATTTTTTAGCTTCACGTTTAACCTTCAACATCATCAAGTTCATCGGAGCGGTCGATGGTAAAATCACCCCCGTAAAAATCGCCACCATCGGGAAGAATAAGCCTGTAATCGAGCAGATAACCCAATTGCATGGTTCCTGACTCCAATGTGAAATCAATAATGTGGCCACCCCTCTCACGGTTTTCGTCGATAAAATGAAGGTGTAACCCTGTAACATTAATGCCTTCGGCATAAGCCGGACAGTAAAAACCAACAATATCGCCCTTAACATTCTCAAAAGTAAACTCAGGTTGGTTTTGGGTAACCTCAACCAATGGCGGGTAAGGTTTTTCCTGCGCCGGGACACTGCGTGTATGCATGTAGGAAAACTCACCTTTAATTTTTACCAGATAAAATATATTGGGAGTAGGAAAATAATCAGAAAAACCTGACTTTAACGAATCATACCTGAGTTGTGATATCGAAAATGTAGTATCAGCAATTAACGGGGCTACCGCTGCAAAAGGTGTTTTTACGGTATCATTTAATATATATACTTTTCCATTGTCCTTTACCTGAAAAACGGTATCGTTAAAAATTACCATTTCCCCATCGAGCCCGTGGAAAGTACCAATACCATAGTCGCCATGCAATTTCAGGTCTCCTATAGGATAAAAGCCATCATAGAAACCTTGCAGCAAAGCATCGATAACAGAAACCTGTGTCAGGACAGGCGTTTCAACCTGAGTTGGACGATCTGTAATATCCTCATCGCATGAATGAAAAAAAAGAGTCAGGACAAACAATAAAAGAATGTTTCGCATCGGTTTAGTTTTAAATGTTAGCAATTCTGATTATATCGGCAAAAACACCGGCAGCAGTTACATCGGCACCTGCACCATAACCCTTGATTTGCAGCGGATATTCATTATACCGTTCGGTAGTTAGCAAAATAATATTGTTGCTGCCTTCAAGATCGAAAAATGGCGAATCTGAACCTACAGCTTTCAGCTCAACATTTGAATTATCTTGCTCAAAAGTAGCAATAAAGCGCCACTTTTTATTTTCAGCAGCAAGTTTGATGCGTTCGTTTTCAAACTGCGCATCGAGCGATTTTATACCATTCCAAAAATCATCCATTGAACCTTCAAACAACGATTCGGGTATGAATTTCTCAACACGTACATCCTCTTCCTCCAAGGCATATCCGGCTTCACGTGATAGAATAAGCAACTTACGAACTACATCTTTGCCACTCAAATCGACACGGGGATCGGGCTCAGAGAAGCCTGCATCGCGTGCCATTCCAATAGCCTTGCTTAGCGGTATATCACTACTGAGCGTGTTGAAAATAAAATTAAGGGTCCCGGATAAAACGGCTTGTATTTTAGTGATTTTATCGCCACTGTTAATTAAATCTTTTATGGTAGAAATAACCGGAAGCCCTGCACCTACATTGGTTTCAAAAAAGAACTTTATCCCTTTTTGCACCGCTGACTCTTTCAATTTCCGGTAATTACTGTATGCAGAAGATGCTGCAACCTTATTGGCTGCTACTATAGAAATGCGGTTCTCAAGCACTTTATGATAATATCCGGCAAGCTCTTCGTTGGCGGTACAATCAACAAACACCGAATTAAACATGTTCATTTCAGCCATTTGGTCGGTAAACTTATCAAAGCCCGATTTTTGAGGCGATTGTTGCAGCAGTTCAAAATAATTTTCAAGGTCAATGCCATCGCGGTTAAAAAGCATCTTTTTACTGTTGGCAACGCCAACCAGTTTAAGTTTTAGCCGCTGTTCTTTAAACAACTTCTCTTGCTGGTTCTTAAGCTGGTCCAGGAATATGCTCCCTACTGTGCCAATCCCCATCAAGAATAAATTTAATTCTTTGTATGCACTCAGGAAAAAGGCCTCATGCACCACATTGAGTGTTTTTCTTAAATCACCGGTACGTACGACCCATGAGATGTTAAGCTCAGAAGCACCCTGGGCTATTGCCCTTATGTTTACACCATTTTTGCCCAATGTATTAAAAAGTTTGCCGGCTATACCAGCACTTTCTTTCATATTCTCGCCAACAATGGCAACAATTGAGAGATCTTTTTCGGGCAAGACGCCGTTAATGTACCCTATACCTATTTCGTGGGCAAATTCACTTTCAATAGCAACCTGCGCCCTTAAGGCGTCGGTTTGTTGCACTGCAACCGAAATGGAGTTTTCAGACGAAGCCTGTGAAATTAAAATAACATTAATGCTTTCTTTGGCCAGGGCAGAAAACATACGCATCGATATACCTGTAACCCCTACCATTCCTGCGCCTTGCAAAGTTAATAAAGTTATACCCGATATCGACGATATCCCTTTAATAACCCGCTCACGTCCTGGCACTTTCTCATAACCAATAAGGGTGCCCTGTGCATCCGGGTCAGTTGTATTTTTAATCCTTATGGGTATTCTTTTACGATAAACCGGCAAAATAGTGGGCGGGTATATCACTTTTGCACCAAAATGCGACAACTCCATAGCCTCGGCATAAGTAAGGTAATCAATGGTGTAAGCTTTGCTGATCACCCTGGGATCGGCAGTCATAAAACCATTTACATCTGTCCAAATTTCCAACGAACCCGCATCTAAAGCCGCAGCATATATTGCTGCCGAATAATCGGAGCCACCACGCCCAAGTGTGGTATCTTCTCCGTTCTTACTTTTAGCTACAAAACCAGGGGCCACAGCAACTCCGGCAAAACCGTTAAAGGCATTTATAATCCGGGTATTGGTTTCTTCAAAATCAACCTCGGCCTTTATAAAATTACTGTTTGTACTAATCAGTGTAGAACTGTCGACCCACCGTGCATTTAAAAATGAAGCAATAATAGTAGATGAAAGCATTTCGCCCATACCACCAATACGGTCGAGCGTTTTATTGGTAAGCTCGCCTAACAACGAAACACCTTTCACCAGGTTTTCGAGTTCATCAAGGCATTTCTGTACTTTTTGCCTTACAACTTCCTGTTCAGCTTTTTCGATTATTGCATTGATGGTTGTCATGTGGCGGGTCGTGATTTCCATCATCTCATTAACATCGAAGGTGCGCGTTTGAGCTGCAGTATTAGCCATGGTAAGTATCTGGTCGGTTACCCCACCAAATGCTGACACAATTACAACTACGTCATCGTTCTGACGTTGAATAATCTCTTTGACTTTTTGCAGGTTTTCAATACTTCCTACTGAAGTCCCGCCAAACTTTAAAACCTTCATGAATTTAGAATTTTATAATGATAAATATTAAAAAAAACAACACGAGAACTATCGTATGGTTTATACAATCGCGTTATTGATTTAATTTCATATCAAAAGAATTCAAAATTACGCACTTCTGCAAAGCAACACAAAAGAAAAAGTGTTGGTGATGACAACTGTTAACGTTTAGTGAGATTTTTTGTATTCCGAGGCAGTCATCCCAAATTTATCTTTGAAACACCTCCGGAAATATGCAACATCGCTAAAGCCTACACTGTATGCAACTTCTGAGATGTTCATTTTATTTTGCTTAACAATTTGTGCTGCACGGTTAAGCCTGAGTTCACGCACGAACTCTTTGGGTGACATATCGGTAAGGGCACCAATTTTACGATAAAGTTGGGTGCGGCTAACCATCATACTTTTAGCAAGATATTCCACATCCAGTTCCTCGTTGGCAATATTTTTTTCAACAACACCGATCAGCTTTTTAAGGAATTTTTCGTTTGGCGAGGCCAATACAATATCTTTTGGTTTGAGCACCATTTCTTTGCTGTACCGCTCACGCAATGATTTCCGCACACTAAAGATATTATCCACTTTTGCCTTGAGCAAACCAATATCAAAAGGTTTTGTCAGATAATCATCGGCACCGGCATCAATCCCGGCCAGCTGATTTTCGTTTGACCCAAGCGCTGAAAGCATTACCACAGGAATATGCGAGGTACGTTCATCTTTTTTAAGCATACGGCATAGCTCATTCCCGTCCATCACAGGCATCATCACATCAGAAATGACAATATCGGGTACTTTTTCGAGTGATTTTTTCCAGCCTTCTTTACCATTATTTGCCTCAATAACCTTATACTCGGGCTCAAAATGCGAACGGATAAAACGCCTCAAATCCTGGTTATCATCAACAATTAGCACAATAGGCTGATTCACTGAATGGCTATAATTTTCTTCAACATTATCAACGATACCCCCGTGGACATCCGTCGCGTCCATTTCGGCCGGCACACATTCTGATTCTTCATCATAAAAGGGGATAAAAACCGAGAAACGGCTTCCTTTTCCAATCTGGCTTCGGACACGAAGGTGCCCATTATGGATTTTCACCAACTCCTTTGTCAAAGCCAGTCCAATCCCCATACCTTGAGGCTCTACATCAGTACTGCTTTTTATACGCCTGAAGCGATCAAATATCTTCGATAAATCATCGGGTGAAATTCCAATACCTGTATCGGTTACTTTTATTTTTACAAACCTGTTAAACTTCGATTGATCAACATCTAACGGGGGTATCAGGTAATTGCTATTTTCAATATCGTCGGCAAATACCGATGATATTGCCACTGTAATTTCACCATTTTTCCGGCTATATTTTATGGCATTTGAAATCAGGTTATTGACAATTTTTTCAACCTTATCGGCATCAAAACATGTAAAAACTGAGGGTTGGTACGATTTAAAAGAAAGCATAATGCCTTTATCTTCGGCTGTAAACCGAAATGTTTCGACAATATTTTCAATAAATATTTTCAGGTTTCCCCTTTTTAATTCAAGTTTAACATTTCCGGTTTCAAGCTTACGGTAATCAAGAAGTTGATTGACCAGTTTCTTTAGGTTGACCGTATTTCTTTTTATAAGTTCTAAGTTGGTATTAATAACCCGGTCATTAATATCCATCGACATTATTTTATCAAGCGGCCCAAGAATAAGTGAAAGCGGTGTGCTTATTTCATGTGATATATTCATGAAGAACTGGTGTTTAAGCCTGTCAACCTCTTTTATTTGTCGGGCTGTTTGCCGCTCAAAAATAAGTTCTTGTTTCATTTTTTCACGATTGCGCACCATTATTATAATCACATATACAATAAAAAGCAAGAATAATATTGAGAGCCCCCTGAACCAGTTTGTCTTCCATAGCGGGGGGGTAATAATAACAGAAAGCTCAGCCCCCTCTTCATTAAACAAGTTATCGTTGTTTGACCCAATTACCTTAAAAACGTATTCACCATGATCGAGGTTGGTATATGTTGCCAACCGGGCTGTTCCAATATCGTTCCATTCGCGGTCAAACCCAACCAGCTTATATTTATATTTGTTTTTATTACTGTTGGCATAATTCAAAGCAGCAAAGTCGAAAGAAATCATATTCTGGTCATAACTCAATATAATTGAATCGGTAAGTGAGATATGTTTTTTTAATATTCCTTTTTCATCAGGTTTAGAAACGGGCACCTCTTTATTAAAAATCCTGAAGCCTGTAATTACAACAGGTGGCACATAATTATTGCGGCTGATTTTATCAAGAAAAACAAAATCAACACCCCGCTTACCACCAAAAGCAAGGCAATTATTTTTAATCTTCTGATAGGCGCCATAGTTGAATTTATTGTTTAATAATCCGTCAGCACTAAAGAAATTCCTGAACTCTTCTTTTTCGATATCAAACCTCGACAAACCATTATTTGAGCTAATCCATAAGCATTCGTTGTTAACATTGATCAAGCCATTAAGCACATTATTGGGAAGTCCGTCATCGGTGGTGTAAGTTTTAACAATCTCGAAATCTGAATTCATTTTGATCAGCCCATGCCCCAAAGTCCCAAGCCACATATTACCATAAACATCTTCGCAAATAGCCCTGCTCTGAATATCAAACACTTTATACGAATGAAAGGGTTTAATCAATATAAGCTTTTCTTTATCTGCCGAATACACCCACAAACTACCTTCACTATCCTCATAAATCATTGATGCCTGGCCCATTTCATCAACCTGGTCGTAATGCTGGAAAGTATGGGTTTGCATGTCAAATAAATCAAGCCCCTTTGATGTACCAACCCATATTCTGTTTCTTGAATCTTTAACAATGGACCAAACTTCGTTATCGCTTATTGATTGTGAATTATCGGGGTCATTCAAAAATATTTTGCATTCTCCGGTTCGTGGATCATAAATATTCATCCCCCCTAAATAAGTCCCTATTAGAATATTGCCATGAGTATCGGGGCAAATGGCTTTAATGCAATTTTTTGACAGCCCGTCGGCCGTAGTTATGTACTCAGTAGAATTATTCTGAGGATTGTAAATATTCACACCCCCGCTTTCTGTGCCAACCCATAATTTATCATCTTCATCTTCCCAGATGGTATAAACATCGCCATTTTTCAATTTATTGGGGTCGTAGTGTTTAGCTGAAATATATGCAAATGCCTGCCTGTCGAAGTTTAAATAACTCAAACCGTTCCTGGTCCCCACCCACAAATCGCCTTTTTTATCAATCAATAAATCCAATACTGAATTATGGATCAAACTATACTGGTTATCTACCTGGTAGGCATAACGAACAATTTTACCCGTGTTGCTATCGAGGTTATACACACCACCCCGTGTGCCGAACCACATATCGCCCGACCGGTCCTGGATAATTGACCTCACAGTAGTTGAGCGGATTACATTATCATCAAGCACCAGAGCTTCCGGCTTACTGCTTTGTGGTTCAATTTTATACAAGCCACCGAGGTATGTACCAATAAACATAATTCCCCGGTCGTTTTGATATATCTCCCATATTTCATTTTCACGTTCCCTATAATGTGGACCAGTCAGATAAGATTTGAGCAATTCATTCTGCTCATCCAGAATTGCGGTTCCCTTATCGGTTCCAACCCACAAGTTGTTATCATGGTCAAAAAACAACTTTCGTATACTATTACCTGGCAAATCACTGTTTCCTTCGTTAAGGGTAAACTCAAACTGTCCGTTTTTCGGGTTAAAATAAGTCAAGCCATCTTCAGTGCCTAACCACAAATTATTTTTGTTGTCCTGTAAAATTTCATAAACTGAATTATGCAGCGAAGATTGATTTTTGTACTGTATAAACTGATTATTCAATCGTGAATATTTAAACAGCCCCTGAAAATCTGTCCCGAACCATATATTTCCTCTATCATCTTCATAAATTACACGAATAAGTGCATTTTTAAGGACATCATCAGCCGAACCATTGTACTCAAATTTTTCAAATTTATAACCGTCAAATAAAAAAGCCCCATAATCGGTGCCAATCCATATCCACCCCCTGCTATCCTGAAAAACACAGTGTACTTTCTCATCATCGAGCCCGTTAGAGACATTGTAATTTTGAAACAAAGAACTCATTAACATTTCGTTGTTGCCCTTAACAACCTGAAATGCAATAACAGCAAGTAATATTACAATGAGTTTCTTCATCATCACAATATATAAAAAAACCAAAGATGCTACCACCACTTTTTTTATAACCTCAAATCCGCAGCTAAATAATTTTGTTTGAAAAATAATCATTTTTAGGTTTGAATGGGGGATTTCTTGTCTATTAATTGATATTTTCTTCAATTATTTAGCCAAAATACCTGTACATTTTTTAATTTTCTTCAAACCCAACCACTT
>JASMTI010000114.1:0-2694 GCA_041694375.1 Bacteroidales bacterium
GCAAGGAGGAGAAGCTGCAAAATCGATAAATGTTATTTGTCCTGCCCAAATTAGCCATCAGGAAGAAAAAGCTGTTATAAAAATGGCCCGTGATGTTTTTGATATTATGTCATGCCCCGATCTTGGCCGGGTTGACATTCGATTACACACAAACGGGCAACCCTATTTTATTGAACTCAACCCACTACCAAGCCTTCATCCATCTGCATCACTTATAACAGCAGCAAAGTCACGGGGTCTTGAATTCAGGGATGTTTTGCGGTTGATCATTCGTTCAGCTGCCCGCCGTTACGGTTTAGCCATACGATCGGTAAAACAGCCTAAAAAGGATGAATTCATATCGGGACTATCGCGACCTGCTGTACGTGAACTGGGAATACAAATTGGGAGGATGCGCCCCGGGATCAATAATGCAATAACTGACGTAAAAGGTGTTCGAGTTGGTCACTTTACACGGATAGAAGATGAAGTTCAAATCCCAGGGGGTACAGAAACTAGCTCTATACGGGCTGGTGTTACAGCTATTATGCCCGCCGGGCAAACATATGCCAATCGGATTGCACCAGGTGGTTTTATACTCAATGGTGTTGGCGAAATGGCTGGCCTGATACAGGTTATCGAAACAGGTTGGCTTGAATCCCCCATTTTGCTTACAAATTCGCATTCGGTTGGCCGGGTACATGCAGGAGTTGTCAACCATATGATTAAAAAACACCCCCGCCTCGGCACTGAAACCGATGTAGTCCTACCCGTTGTTGGTGAAAGCGATGATTCATTTCTTAATGATATCAGAATAGGAACCTGCTCTGCACTGGATACAATTAAAGCAATAGAGTCGGCTTCGTCGGGGCCGGTAATACAAGGCTCTGTTGGAGCTGGTACAGGAATGACAAGTTTTGATTTTGCCGGGGGGATCGGTAGTTCTTCACGAATACTAGAGCTTTCTGAAAATGATACATATACTATTGGGGTGCTTGTACTTTCAAACTTTGGAAAAATGCGGAACCTCACCATTGATGGAGGAGTTGTAGGCAGGCAATTAGACGAGGAATTCGATCCTACAATCCGAAGGGAGATGTCAGAAGGATCAATTATTGTTGTGGTTGCCACTGACCTCCCTCTTATAAACAGTCAGCTTAACCGAATAGCTAAAAGAGCAGCCCTTGGACTTGGACGAACAGGTTCTTACGCTGCTTCAACAAGTGGCGAAATTGTTATTGCTTTCAGCACAGGCAACCGAAAACCCAGGAAAGCTACTTCAAATAGCAATTTTTTAACTTTAAAATGCATTTCCGACAACCATATAAATTTGGCTTATGAGGCTGTAATTGAAGCAACTGAAGAGGCTGTATTAAATGCTATTTTCTGCTCAAATGGAATGAATGGTCGTAAGCAACGCTGGAGTCCACCTGTTCCTCACGAACGTGTTATTGAACTATTAAAAGAAGGGAGAATAATCAATGAAAGTAATTGAAAAATATAACGACAGCCTGCATAACCCCTATTGGAAATATCAACTTGGACCGGAGGCCTATGAAGTTAAAGATACACCCAAACGTATTGAATGCATCAAAAAATCGCTTCGCGAAAATGAGCAATTTCAATTTCTTACAGCAAAACCTTTTCCCGAAAGGTTCATCACACGGCTACATCCTTATCATGATTATATTAAGAACACTTCATCGTCGTTGAAAAATGATGAAGAGGAGTTCTATCCCGATCTTTTCCCCGGTGAAGGTGCCCACTTAAGGAAAAAATCTGATTCTCCACTGTGGGGCGGAATATGGTGTACCGATGCTGTTACCCCCATTAAAAGAAGGACCTATGAAGTTGCCCGCGCCTCGGTTGAAACGGCCTTGACCGGCGCTGAATTGATTCGAGATGGACTTGAAAAAAATGTTTATGCCTTATGCAGGCCCTCAGGTCATCATGCGGGTCCCCGTGTATTTGGCGGTTATTGTTACTTTAATAATGTGGCTACAGCTGCCGAGTATTTATTACCCAAAGGCAAAGTGGCAATTGTAGATATTGATTACCACCATGGAAACGGGACACAAGAATTTTTTGATGAGATAAAATCGGTATTTACTGCATCAATTCATGGTGATCCTGATGATGAATACCCTTATTTTTGGGGTTATGCCGACGAAAAAGGCAAAGGCCAGGCTGTTGGGACAAATTATAACGTACCTATAACAAAGGGTGCTCATCTGGAACAATACAGCAAGGCGTTAGACCACATACTTAAAAGGGTTCGTGAGTTTAATCCCAAATACCTGATTATTGCAGCAGGGTTCGACACACATGAAGCCGACCCGATTGGTGGTTTTATGCTTCAAACAGAAGATTACTTAAAAATCGGCAAACAGTTTCAGGCACTGGAAATACCCACGCTGGTATGTCAGGAAGGAGGCTATAATACAGAAGTACTCGGTGAATGTGTAAGGAATTTTCTGTTAGGCCTCATTTAAAGGAACAACAGCACTGGTCGCCAGCATCGGAGGGTATAGGGACAGCTTTTGCCAACCAGTTGGCTGCCGAAGGGATGAACCTGGTTCGCATTGCACGCAGAAAAGAACGGCTTTTGAAGAAACTTTTGTCATCCGGCAAGGCACTCACAATCGAGAATTTTATTGATGCCACCAAAAATCTCGATACCATTGATTTGGGGATTCAAACGAAACTCGTTTTCAG
>JASMTI010000115.1:0-3582 GCA_041694375.1 Bacteroidales bacterium
CGGCATGCCGCAGGCGCAACACATGCCGGCCTTGACAGAACCTGATAAAAACGTGAAAAGTATTTAACAGTTGATGCCAACGAAAAAAGATTAGACATAAAATAACAGTATTAACAATCTTTTTGTAAACAAATTTTAGGACGGGTCACCATATTCAAGCAATAGAGAAGCAAAAGATAGACAAATTATATCAGGCAGCTGTTAACGAAACTTAGGAAAAATGAACACCTACAAGGCCGATTTACATATACATACGCTCTTGTCGCCATGCGGAAGCCTGGAGATGAGCCCGGTGAATATTGTTGAAGCGGCACTGGCTGCAGGTCTTGATATAATTGGTATTGCCGACCACAACAGCACTAAACAGGCACCCCTTGTAAAAAAACTGGCTGACGAAAAAGGTTTGTTCGTGCTGTGTGGTGCCGAAGTGAATACATCCGAAGAGGTACATTGTTTAACGTTTTTTGAAACCGCTGAACTGTTGGCTGACTTTCAATCATATCTCGACAGGCACCTGGTTAAAGTAATGAATAAACCTGAACTGTTTGGAGAGCAGGTGGTGGTTGACGAGGATGAAATGATTATTGAAGAAGTAGAGCCGTTGTTGATTAATGCGCTCGATGTTGGCCTGGCTGAAGTTGAACGTGAGGTGCGCCGGCTTAAAGGTTTGGTTATCCCGGCACATATCGACCGTATGTACAATGGTTTGTTCGGGCAATTGGGGATTATGCCACAAGGTTTTAAGCCCGATGCATT
Organism: Bacteroidales bacterium; assembly: GCA_041694375.1. Classification (GTDB taxonomy): domain Bacteria; phylum Bacteroidota; class Bacteroidia; order Bacteroidales; family Prolixibacteraceae; genus Roseimarinus. The sequence continues at coordinate 757 of JASMTI010000115.1, forward strand.
TGAGCTTTCGGCCCGGGCTGCTTACAACGATTGGAAGGACTCGGGCAAATTGCCGGAGAACGCAACTTTTATACGTAGCTCTGATGCGCATTATCCCGAAAATATAGGCGATGGCTATGCTTTGTTTAAAATGGAAAAACCATCGTTTGATGAAATAAAAATGGCCCTTGCAAAGCAAGGCAGCCGCAATATTTCAGTTTGGTAAATGGAAAAAATGAAAGAAATATCGTTACATGTACTTGACATTGTTCAGAATTCAATTACAGCCGGTGCTACTGAAATAAGGGTGGAGGTTGATGAACAAGTGTCGGGAAATGAGTACATTGTTGAGGTTGTTGACAATGGTTGTGGTATGGATGCCGAACAACTAAAGCAGGTTGACAACCCCTTTTACACCACACGCACCACCCGTAAGGTAGGGCTGGGGTTGTCGTTGTTCAAGCAAAATGCCGAACAAAGTGGTGGCTCGTTTCATGTTGAATCGGAGAAAGACAAAGGCACAAAAGTACGGGTGGTTTTTGGTTTTGATAATATCGACCGGCCAATAATGGGCGATATTGCCGGAACCATGACATTGCTCATTGGAGCAAATCCCGGAATTCGGTTTATTTATAATCACCGTACACCTTTGAGCGACTTTGAATTTGATACCGATGAGGCAAAACAGGAGTTAGAAGGATTGCCTATTAATAACCCGAAGGTGTTGAAAATGCTGAAGGAAATAATATTGGATAATTTGAAGCTTATTGAAGCTAAATTGAGTTAAAAAGAAACCAAAAACATGTCGGGTATTGTACCGGGCAGTTGAACCAGAATATTATGAGCAAGAAAGTAAAATCACTGGCCGATTTAAAAAAAATCAAAGCCGATGTTCAACAGAAGATGAAACTTCGCGAACAGGGCGAACATGCCGACCAAATTGTGCAGATTAAAGTGGCTATGGCTACTTGTGGTATTGCATCGGGTGCTAAAGAGGTTATGGAGTTCATTATTGAAGAACTCGATTTTAAAGGTGTTGATGCTGTTGTAACCCAAACCGGTTGCATGGGCTATTGTTATGCCGAACCAACCATCGAAGTGATTGTTCCGGGGCAAGAGCCCGTGATATATGGTTTTGTAAACAGGGATAAAGCCCGTGAAATTATCGAAAAACATGTGATAAAGGGCGAAATGGTTGATGGTGTAATTCCGGTTACCTTCAAGACAATCGACGAAGAAAACTAACTTTAAAAAAAAAACTGTTGCAATGGCTGAGAGTAAAATGCATATTTTGGTTTGTGGGGGTACGGGGTGCCGTGCTTCACAATCGGAACAAATTGTTGGTAATTTAAAAACCGAACTCGAAAGTAATAATCTTGAAAACGATGTAAAGGTTATTACCACCGGGTGTTTTGGGTTTTGTGAAAAGGGTCCCGTTGTTAAAGTAGTGCCCGATAACACGTTTTATACCGAGGTACGGCCTTCAGATGCTGGTGATATTGTTAGCGAGCATGTGGTGAAAGGAAGGCCCGTAAAACGCTTGCTTTATAAAAACCCTAAAAACGATTTTAGTGTAACCAACACTTCGAACATTGATTTTTATAAAAAACAAATACGCATTGCCCTGCGGAACTGTGGCTTTGTCGACCCCGAAAGTATCGACGAATATATTGCCCGCGATGGTTACGAAGCCCTTGGTAAATGTATAGGTGGACTTTCGCCCGAAGAGGTTATTGCCATTATAAAAGATTCGGGCTTGCGTGGCCGTGGTGGCGGTGGTTTCCCCACGGGTTTAAAATGGGAAATAACCCGTAACGTTGAAAACGAACAAAAATACGTGGTGTGTAATGCCGACGAGGGCGACCCCGGGGCGTTTATGGACCGCTCGATTCTCGAAGGTGACCCGCACTCGGTTATTGAAGCCATGGCCATTTGTGGCTACTGTATTGGTGCCGATATTGGTTTGGTATATATCCGTGCCGAATACCCGCTGGCCATTAACCGACTGAAAACGGCCTTGGCACAGGCCCGCGAATATGGCTTGCTGGGCGATGATATTCTTGGCACCGGTTTCAATTTCGAAATTGAAATACGTTACGGTGCCGGTGCTTTTGTGTGTGGCGAAGAAACAGCGCTTATCCACTCGATGGAAGGCCATCGGGGAGAACCAACCTTTAAACCGCCATTTCCATCGGTGTCGGGTTACATGGGCAAACCTACCAATGTTAACAATGTTGAAACTTTTGCCAACATCCCGGTTATCATCAATAAAGGTGCTGAATGGTTCTCAAAAATTGGTACCGAAAAATCAAAAGGCACAAAAGTTTTTGCCCTGGCCGGTAAAGTAAACAACGTAGGGCTAATCGAAGTGCCCATGGGGATTACCCTGCGCGAAGTGATTTTCGATATCGGTGGCGGTATCCGAAACGGGAAAAAATTTAAATCGGTACAAACCGGTGGCCCCTCGGGAGGCTGCTTAACCGATAAAGACCTCGATACGCCTATCGATTATGATAACTTAATTGCTGCAGGCTCAATGATGGGGTCAGGGGGTATGATTGTGATGGACGAAGACGACTGTATGGTTTCCATCGCAAAATTTTATCTCGAGTTTACCCTCGACGAGTCATGCGGTAAGTGTACCCCATGCCGTATTGGTAATAAACGCTTGCACGAAATTCTCGATAAAATCACCAAAGGTGAGGGCACCGAAGATGACCTCGAACGCTTGAGCATGTTAAGCAATGTGATTAAAGATACCTCGTTGTGCGGGCTGGGACAAACATCGCCTAACCCGGTACTTTCTACATTGAAAAATTTTTACGATGAATATAAAGCTCACGTAAC
>JASMTI010000116.1:0-66125 GCA_041694375.1 Bacteroidales bacterium
TATAAAATTACTTTCTTCATGGTTAATAGTTCGTGTTTATTAATTACTAATATCGAACTGTAAAAGTAAAGCGAAAGTAATTTTAGGTGGTGGACAAATACAGCATTTTACGGATAAATTTCTGATGTGTTTAATTTTAGAACGTTATACGATTTTTAAAGTCTGGGCATTATTTGTTGTACTTCAGGCGTTTGCCTTGCCCTTGGCCGCCACCTTCTTTGCGGCGTTTCCCCTGGCCTTTGCCCAGTTTATCGAGCAGTTCGTTTTCGTCGTGTTCTTTGCATTTTCCTAATCCCCGGCCGGTTGCAGAACCTTTGCCTTCGGGACCTGTTCCGTTCATTTTTGGCATAATTTATCTTTTTTAGTCATTAAGTCATTAGTCATTAAGTCATTAGTAAAGAGTCATTAGTAAAGAGCCATTGGTCATTAGTAAAATAGTCACTGATGATTTCAAGATAATTATCTGAATGTATTTATCTTAGTGACTTAATGACAAATGACAAATAAACTAATGACTATCTATTTACAATTTTCTGTAATTTTTTATTTATCAGTTTCCTTTTTAACTTATGAATACGGTCGATAAACAAAATTCCTTCCAGATGATCGTATTCGTGCTGGAAAATCCGGGCTTCAATGCCTTCGAGTGTTTCTTCTTTTATGTCGAAATTGATATCGCGGTACCGTACTTCTATAGTTGAAGAACGTTTTACATTTTCAAAAATTCCCGGTATGCTCAGGCACCCTTCTTCATAGTCGTCAATTTTATCCCCAAAATGAAGAATTTCAGGGTTGAAAAAAGCTTTTTCAATTTGGGGCGTTTCTCCATCGTTAAACGGGCTTGTGTCAATGATAAACAGGTTTTTCAATACGTTGACTTGTGGTCCTGCCAGTCCAATGCCCTGTGATTTTTTAAGGGTTTCGAACATATTGGCCGACAGGAGTTCAAATTCGTCAGCCTTATCAATATTGGCTGCTTTGTTTCGCAATACCGATGCACCATATTTTATGATGGGTAATATCATAGGCTTTACAAGTTATAGTTCCTTACATAATAATCGTGCCCGTTATAATGGTTTTTCTTAATGTACCGCTGTAACATAAGCGATTCAATTACATCCATCCCGGCATTTTCTTTCTCAAGTAATTCGTTTAAAGTATCATCCCTTAACGGATGAACGGCCGTAATGTTCAGGATATCTTCGTAGGCATTGCCTGTAAAGCCGGTATTAGTGCCTTCAAAGCCGGTGATGTTTTCGGTGTTTATGCCTTTTTCGTTGAAAATTTGCCATGCTTTGGCAATGTTTTCGGGCGTAATGGCTTTTACAGCTTTTTCGGCCGGCGGGCGGGTTGGTATAGACAAATAGGCTGTTTCAACGTTAAGTTTTGCAATAAATGCCGAAGTGGCTTCGAGGCTCGATTGGTGGTCGTTAACCCCGTTAACCAACATGATTTCGGTGTGCAGCCGTCCTTTGTAATTCCCGGCAAAACGCTCGATGCCCTGCAATATGTTGTTTAAATGAATGTCGGGGTGGGGGCGGTTCATTTTTTCCCAGGTGCCGGGTTCAACCGAATCAAATTTAAGTGAAACCCAATCGGCATGCATCAGTTCGTTTTGCACTTTTTTGTCGCCCATGAGTGAGGCATTTGAAATGATGGCAACCGGTATTAAAAAAGTATCCTGCAACAGTTTTATTTCGTCGCCCAGTTTAATGTCGAGCGTGGGCTCACCATTAGCAACAAAAGTGAGAAAATCGGGCTGGTGTTTCAGGTCGAGCTTGTCGAGATGTTCTTTTACATTGCGAATTAAATATTCGGGCTCGTAAAAGGTTTCGCGTTTTACCTGACGGTTTTTTGTTTGTCCTATTTGGCAGTAAATGCAACTGTACGTGCATGCTTTGCGCGAAACAATGTTGTTAATTCCGAGGCTTAAACCTAATCTGCGCGATGGAACCGGTCCAAATGCTATCATTTTGTTTCTGTTTTTTGTATTATCTGATTTGAAATTGAATCAAAAGCATCAATTGCAGCTTTGTTTTGCTGGTTGTAAACCGTAAGCCCATGGTCGGCTTTTTCACCAATTTCCATGATAAACGGTATTTGCCCGATTAAGGGAACCAATAGCTCATCAGCCAGGTTTTTGCCCCCTCCTTTTCCGAAAATAAAATATTGCTCATCGGGATGTTGTGCCGGGGTAAACCAGGCCATGTTTTCAACAACACCCAACACTGGGGTTCCAATGCGTTCAGAACAGAACATATCGGCTGCTTTTCGGGCATCTGATATGGCTACCTGTTGGGGAGTAGTAACAATAATTGCTCCCGAAAGATTCATTTTTTGCACTGTTGTAAGTTGTATGTCGCCTGTCCCGGGCGGAAAATCAACAATCATATAATCAACCTCGCCCCAAAGGGTGTCCTCAAAAAGCTGGGTTACTGCTTTCGAAACCAATGGACCGCGCCATACCAGCGATTGTTGGCTGCTTAAAAAGAAACCGATGGAAATTAGTTTCACCCCGTAGCGTTCAAACGGCACAATGCGTTGTTTACCATCAACTTCTTTGCCTCCCAGTTTTTGGTTTTCTACCCCAAACATCATGGGTATCGATGGGCCGTATAAATCGGTATCGACCAATGCAATACGGTAGCCTTGCCGGGCAAGGGCTACCGAAAGATTTGCAGAAACAGTTGATTTTCCTACTCCGCCTTTACCCGATGCTACAACAATGATGTGTTTGACATTGGGTAAGGCAATTTTCTCAATGGTTTTCTTTTCCATACTGAATGGAGCTAATCATTAATTGTTTTCTATGTCTTTCAGCCTGCGTTCAATTTCCTCTTGTGCTTTTTTTAGCGATTCGGCTTGTGCTTTCAGGTTGAGTATTTCATCGTTGCTGTTGGCTTGTGGTGCGTTTGTGTATCCGGCGTTGAAGCCGAAACCACGACCATTAGCCATTCCACGTCCACGTCCTTGTCCGCGTCCTCCGCCAAATCCGCGGGTGAACCCCGGACTGTCGTATCCTGCACAATACCCTAAACTTCTGCCGGTCATAGGACCTTGTCCCATTGGACCTGTTTTGTCTCCTCTTGCCATAATCTTTAGTTTTTAAATTGTTTTACGGTACAAAGGTAAAAAATAAAATGAACATAGGTTCACATAAGCAAGAAAAATTTATAATCCGGACAAAATGAGTATGGCTCCAGCAACCAGGGCAATGAGCATATTAATAGCTTTCACTTTGATGAAAGATTTTCGACTTTCGGCAAGTAACGGAAGCATGCCATGTCCGTCTTGTGAAATGGAGCTGGCAATAAGTATGCTCAGGGGGATCATACCTTGCGAAAAAAGCGTAACAAAAACCAAATGAGGCCCCGATTCGGGTATAAAGCCCATAAGTACAGCGATAAGTAAAATCAGGTAATTGTTTTTCTCGATAATACCGGACATCAGTTCATTTGAAAGTACAAAGTGTAGTAGGATAAAGGCAGCCCACGACCACAATAAAATTCTGAGCAGGTGTTTTTTTATGATGTGTTTGTAAAGGTGTTCTTTTAAAAAATGTTCCGGTACCGTAATAATCACAAAAAGCAGGAAAAGGCTGCCAATTAAAAAAGTAATCCTTTTCCATCCCCAATCGGGTGTGCCAATAGCGCCTGTTAGCAGCAGTGCAATAAATATGAGTGTGAAAACGGCCATTGCCAGCCGCTCAAACGATATTTTTTTTAGTTGGAGTAGTATAATTTTATGGTCAAAACATTTGCATGCATCTTGTTGGTGAACAACAAAGCCATGTGCTTCTCTGGATATTTTTTGTTTCTTTTTAGTGAACTGCAGAACGATAAATCCGCCAACAATTGCAACAATCAGAAGTATGGCATTGATAAGCAGCGCCTTTCCCGGAAACATGGCAAACATAACAAAAGCCTCGTCGCCCGATGTGGCAATCATCACGCTCACAAGTGCTGCAAGCCCCACCATGCGGTGTGTATAAAGCGACACAACCGTAAATGCTCCCATGCAGCCGGGGGTAATGCCCAGCAGGGCAGCCATAATGATTTGCGAAACGGGCGAATGTCGTAATTTTTCGGCCCAGGTGTTCCGGGTTTGCACGTTGATGTAATCGATTACCACCATCATGAGCAATACAAAAGCGGTAATCATTAACGATTGCTTTAATGTGGAAATGATTATCGTATCCATTGTTGTAATTATTCAAAAGTGTATGTGTTTCCTGTTTTTACCTGTTCAATTCCAAAAGCATTGTAAAAAGCAGCCAGAGCTGGTAAGGCAGTGCAATGCGAGGGAATAATGTGTTTCACATTTTTGTTTTTCAGGTACTGGATGGTCTCGCGGGTTTGCCGGTTCTCTTCTTTTAGGTGAAAACCTCCCATGATGCCCCATATACGGTTGTCGCCGGTTATGTTTTGCGCGTGTTCGAGGGTGTTTACCACCCCTGCGTGACCGCAGCCTGTAACCACAAATATGCCGTTGGGGGTTTGCAAAACAACGCCACTGTCGTCCATCACAAAATCGGGCTCAAAATTGTCGAATTCAAACGGTGTGGTTTCCGATTCAAAATCGGTTATCCTTGGAACTTCACCCATGAAGATTATGTTTTTGCTGATGTTGTAAGGCGCTGATGAGGTGAGCAACTCAAACTTCTGTTCCATTTCAGTTTTGCTCATATTGACCCCAATGTAACTGTGGTCGCGTTTTCGGTAGCGATTGGTAAATGCACCGGGGTGGCAAACGAGCTTACCGCCGCTGAGCGATTTCAGTCCGTTGCCATGGTCGTAATGGCCATGGCTAAGCACAATGTGTGTGACCGTTGTTAGGTCAATCCCCATTATTTGAGCATTTTGCATAAAAAGGCCGCTTTGCCCGGTGTCGAACAAAATAATTTGTCCGTCGTGCTCAATAAGATACGACAGCCCATGTTCCGAAAGCGTTTTCGAGCCGGGTGCATTGTCGGTGAGTACTGATATCTTCATAATCTATGTTTTTTGGTCAAATGAATTCTACAAAATTAATGGAAAAACGTTTCAATATGAACAAATGTTCATTTATATTTGTCGTTTCAAAAATTATTTAATAATGATACAGCATATCGCTTTAACAATTAATAATCGGGATGAATTAAAAAACTTTTACAAAGATGTTTTTATGTCCGAAAAGCATCATCAATTTAGCCTTACACGCGATTTGTCACGAATGATTTTTAATCGTGAAGGTGATTTTGATGTTGCTGTAATGCGGAATGATGAGGTAGAGTTTGAACTGTTTTTGACCGATGAGATTGAAAAAAAAGTTTTTTCTCATGTTTGCCTGGGGTTTAAAAATTCACGACAAGTAATGGAAAAAGCACTAAAAGCAGGATACCGGACGGTAATAAAGCCGCGCAACGATGGGTATGATACATATTTCATTTGGGATAAAAGTGGTAATCTGTTTGAAATAAAGGAGAAACAATAATGAGAGGACAAGGAATGGGGCGGCAACGTGGCAGAGGTCGCGCTTCGGTAGGCAGAAGGATGGCAGATACGTTGGTATGTGGATGTACCCGGTGTGGTTACACGCAGGCACATACGCCGGGTGTGCCTTGTCGCGAAACGATTTGCCCGCATTGTGGTGTGCCCTTATTGAAAATGGATGCGGCAGGAAAGGTTGTTCAAAGCCCGGAAAGTCAGAATAGTAAAACACGCAATAATGCTTTTTCAGGAGCAGCAAACAACGCGAAAAGCGAACCGCTAAATAATGAAAGGGCTACTGGCGAAAGTAAACAGCCGCAACCCGAAATACCGCTTATCGATACCTCAAAATGCACCGGGTGTGGTACGTGTGTTGATGTATGCAGGCGCGATGCCATTAAATTGGTAGGTGGGATAGCACAAATTATCCCCGAACTTTGTATTAATTGCGGTTTGTGTGCGCGCAAATGTCCTGAAGAAGCAATATCTTAAGGTGAAGAATTCTAATTATTAACATATAAAACTAATTTATGAAGAATAAAATGACCGAAGAACTCAAAAAAGAGTGGGATAACCGGAACAAAGCCATCGTGTTAACAACAGTATCTGGTAATGGGGTGCCCAATTCAATTTATGCAACCTGCAATGCTTTATTTAACGATGATTCGATATTGGTTGCCAATAATTTTTTCGATAAAACCTTAAAAAACATCGATAACACCGGAAAAGCATCGGTGCTGTTTATTACCAACGACGATAAATCGTACCAGGTGAAAGGGAGCGTAAAACATATGCGTTCGGGGTCCGAATTTGACGATATGAAAAGCTGGAACCCCGAAAAATTGCCGGGACATGGCGTAGCGGTTATCGACATTGAGGAAGTATATTCGGGAGCTGATAAAATTTTGTGATAATTGTTATACCGATTACTTAAAACATGAGCCCTTTTTTCATAAACTCAAAAATGACTTTGTTTTTATGTATCGGCATTGCACCATTATGAAAAAGAATTCAAAGCAATCTATTCTTTTTCATAAATGGTATTATTGTTAATTTTGGTGGGGCGGTGCCTTTGGTATCGCCCTTTTTTCAATAAATTGATATTACATACCCTAAAGCCACGAATTCTCGAATTGAAATTCGTATTTGGTGTTCCTAATGGAACTATGAGGGCAACGGGTTTCTAACCCGTTTTGTGCCAAACATGTTTGGTATATCAATGCCACGAATCCACGAATTAAAATTCGTGTTTGGTGTAATTCATAAGAATTTGTCCATTAAACATTTGTGAATTAGTGGCGATGAAAACCCGACGCTGCAAAATTTAAATTTTCCATATAAACTGAGAGGGGAACAGGTTTCTAAACTGTTTTTAGTGACTTTAATGTGTTTGAGTTTTCCACTTTTTAAAAAAGGGTGTTCCCCTATTGGTGCTAAAGTCGCCTGTAGCTGTAAGAGGAAAACGGGTTTCTAACCCGTGATTTTTCCCTGTGATTGCCAATGAAACGGGGCTCTACATCAACTCAAGTCACATTTTAATCAAAAAAAATCCCCCCCCCTATTATTTTTAAATATTATTATTATACTTGCACTACCTAATAAACTATAACACTATGAAAAACTTTGACTCAAAATTCACTTCATTGCTGGAACTCAAAGCCAGTTGTTTTTCTTTTGGAAGATATTCACTTTTTAAAACAAGTTGCCTATGTAAATAACCTGGGTATAATTCGGGTTGTCGTGAGTATTGTCTTTTGTGAAAAGTTAAGGCAAAAATAAAAGGCAACACAATCCGAAAATCATGCTGCCTTAAATCCAAATTATTAATCTGAATAGGGAGCGGTAACTCCCTGTTCGCAAAGTTAACTAAAATGAGAAATAATCGAGTACTTGATGAAAAACACTCAATAATCAAAGCATATAGTATAATAGTATGTATTTTAGGGATAATGTTGTTTTCATGCTCAGAAGAAGAGGTTGTTAAAATTACAGATGAAAAAGATTTTACTGAGTTGAATAATGGTGTTGAATGTATTAATGGTGATTTGTATTTTTCATCATCTGAAGATTTTTACAGAATAATTGATTTTATTATTTCTTCTACAGACTATGAAATAAAATCTTGGGAAAATAGTCTAGGCTTTGTATCTTTTAGAACATTAAGGGATAGTTTAGAAGATGAAATGGATAAAATATCAAATATAGATAATTATAAAGATTTCCTTTTGGAACATTCAGATATTCTGTATATAAATGATGGACGAGTGTTGTCAACGATAAGTGATAATATTTATTCCTCTATTGTTGGTAGGAATAAAGTATATAATGTTGGAGGTGCAATGAATAAAATACAAGGTGAATATATTTATACATCAGAAGATGTTGATTTGCATGGGATTTGTTTTGATGAGACAATGGATTATGACAAGATTGAACGTGTGAGTTTTATGTCAAACGTAAAGTTAAAGTCTACAAGTTGTGGCACATTTCAGTCACAGTATTTACAAAAAGATAGACGTCGAGTTTTTGTCGAAACTTATTTGCAATATATTTATGGAGGTATTTATATTCCGGGAGAGTCATGGATCGAGGCTGGGAAAATGATGATTTCAATAAAAGTTTATGGCGAAAAGAAGAATTTTTGGGGTAATTGGAAGAGATATAAAACTGATTTGGTTTTTAAATCTGGTTCTTTTGATGTATACATTCCAGAGGCAGAACTTGGGGGTGGTTCACTTCAAGAATCACCAATATGGAGTGTCGAAAATTGGAATGCATCAAGTCCATCAGATATGAAAGAATTCTCGCAACACAAGTGGATTTATAAATATCCAAATATGATTTATCCTGCAGAAGAGTTGTTGCCATCTGACCTTTCAGGGTTTTATTTTGAAAAGTCATATGTAAAAGCGACCAGCCGGGGTGTTGGATATGATAATTATGCAGTAATTAATTGTGGCAGTTAAGATTTTAATTTGTTTAGTCTTGTTCTTATTATGAAACATATTGCACCCTTTTTTATATTATTCTTTATTCTTTATTCATGCATCGATGAAAATAACTTTACAAAGCAATCTGTACAGCTTCAATTTTCAACAGATACGTTGTCTTTTGATACAATTTTTACCGGTGTAGGGTCAAGGACGTTGGCATTAACCGTAAAAAATAAGGATAAAAGGGGTGTAATTGTTTCAAATGTTAAAACAGCAAACGATGATTCATATTTTAATCTAAATATTGACGGTGTTGCATCAAATTGGGAAAAAGATGTTGAGATTGCCCCTGATGATAGTATCTATATTTTTGTTCAGGCAAACCCGGAAAGGCAAAATGAAGATTTGCCGGTTTTTATCAGAGATTCTATTCTTTTTGAGATGGATGGTTTGACTCAAGATGTAAAGATGATGGCATATGGTCAGGATGTTAATGTTGTCAAATCGGGGATTATAACTGAATCTGCCATTTGGGATTCTCCTAAACCATATTGGGTGATGGATTCGATTTTCATTACGCCCAATGCATCATTGACTATAAGTGCTGGCACAGTTATTTATTTTCATAAAGATGCCAAAATTGACGTTTTTGGGAGTATTAAAGTTGATGGAACAATACAAGATCCGGTTGTGTTCAGGGGTGACCGCATGGATGAGGTGTGGGATGGATATGAATACGAATATGTCCCGGGGCAGTGGGATGGTGTTCGGATTTATCCTTCGGACGAGCAGAGTATTTTTAATAATTGCATTATTCATAATGCCACCAATGCATTGGTAACTGGTGCTTTGGATGGTGAAGGGGAATGTAGTGTTATGCTCCATAATACGGTTATTCATAACAGTTCAGTTGCGGGGTTGTATGCAATGAATTCAGATATAAAACTTACCAATTGTCAAATTACCAACTCGGGCTACTACAATGCCTATTTGGTTGCCGGCGGCAGCTATGACTTCTATCACTGCACAATTGCAAATTATTATGGGTTAGATTACAATGCGAACAGGGAAGAGGTGCCGTGCCTGATTGTTTCAAATGCTTTGGTCGATGGTTCTTTGGTGTATTTTAACCCTCTGAAATCTGCTAATTTCTTCAACTGTATTGTTGATGGGAATATGGAAAATGAAATGGCATTTGTAAAGAAAGAGGGTGTCGGTTTTAATGTCGGATTTAATAATTGTGTGCTCAGAACCAATAAAAACATCGTTGATGATCTCCCGTCATCTTTCAATGCATGCCTGTTTAACGAAACCGTAAAATATAAAAGTGTAAAGCGCTGGGATTATAATTTTGCACCCGATTCAGGTTCAGTCGTGATAAACAGCGGAAATATTGATTTTGTGAACGCTGAAAAACTTCAATTTGATATAAAAGGGACCTCACGCATTCAAGATGGACGGCCGGATATTGGTGCTTATGAATGGTTCGTAGGTGATAGTCTATAATTTTACGTTGATGTGTGATTTTCTTACAAGCTTTTTTTTATATTTTTTTAATCACCTGCCTTTCTAATCGCTTGTCCCAATAATAAGAAATCATTAACTTGAAAGTGTAACACACAAATACAAAAATCTATAAATATAGATATGTGTATTTTTGCGTTGGTCTTTTTAATGGTTTGTTGAAATTTTTTAACGTGTTGACAGTGTGTTGTTTGTGCAATGATGATGTATTTGTTTTTTATTCTGTTATTTATTTTGTTGCAAACAATTGTCTATTGTCTCATGTCTAAAATCTCACGATCTATTGTTTGAAGAAATGATTTAAAATTTAAAAAACATATACGTATGAAGTATCTTATTGTTGGTGGCGTAGCAGGTGGGGCAACCACCGCTGCAAGGCTTAGGCGGATTGACGAGGAAAGCGAAATTATCATGTTCGAACGGGGCGAGTACATCTCGTATGCCAATTGTGGTTTGCCATACTACATTGGCGGCACCATTTCCGACCGTGATAACTTGTTTGTGCAAACCCCCGAAACATTTGGGGCACGCTTTAACCTCGAAGTGCGCAACCTTTCCGAAGTAACTTCTATCAACCGCGACAAAAAAGAGGTGACCGTTGCCAACCTTCGGACCGGCGATAACTATACCGAAAGCTACGATAAACTTGTGCTGTCGCCGGGTGCCGAGCCAGTAAGGCCACCGCTCCCGGGCATTAACCAAAAGGGGATTTTCACCCTCCGTAATGTGCCCGATACCGACAAAATAAAAAGTTACATCGAAAAAAATAACCCACGCCACGCGGTGGTTGTGGGGGCTGGTTTTATTGGGCTCGAAATGGCCGAAAACCTTCACGACCTGGGGCTCAACGTAACCATTGTTGAAATGGCCGAGCAGGTAATGACCCCGCTCGATTATTCAATGGCCGCGCTGGTACACCAGCACCTTAAAACGAAAGATGTTGAGTTTTACCTGAACACGGCCGTATCGTCGTTTGGGCAAAAAAGCGGGCGGCTCGAAGTAAACCTCAGCTCAACCCGTACCATCGAAACCGACATGGTCATCCTGTCAATTGGTGTGCGCCCCGACAGTTCGCTGGCTAAAAATGCCGGACTCGAAATTGGCGAAACCAACGGGATTGTGGTAAACGAACACCTGCAAACCTCCGATGAGCATATTTATGCCCTGGGCGATGCCATCGAGTTTACCAACCCGGTTACCAAAACCAATATGATTACCTATCTGGCAGGGCCCGCCAACAAGCAGGGGCGTATATTGGCCGACAACCTGGTTTACGGGAATAAAAAAACATACAAAGGTGCCATCAACACGGCCATTGCCAAAGTGTTCGATTTAACGGTTGCCTCGGCCGGTGTTTCCGGTAAAATGCTGGGGAAACTTAACATCCCGCACATCGACTCAACCATACACACCTCGTCGCATGCCGGATATTACCCCGGGGCACTGCCCATGTCGGTGAAAATATCGTTTGCACCCGACAATGGGCGCTTACTGGGTGCACAAATTGTTGGCTATGCAGGTGTCGATAAACGTATCGACCTGTTTTCAACTGCCATACAGCACGGTGCCACGGTTTACGATTTATCCGAAATTGAACACGCCTACGCACCGCCGTTTGCTTCGGCCAAGGACCCCGTGAACATTGCCGGTATGGTGGCCGAGAACATCCTGCAGGGGGTAACCAAAATGATTTCGTGGCGCGAGATTAACGAAGGGCGCGAAACTGATTTATTCTTACTCGACATCCGTACTGCCGACGAATACGAACTGGGCTCAATCGATGGTGCCGTGAATATCCCGCTCGACGAGTTGCGTAACCACCTCAACGAGCTGCCGCGCGATAAAAAAATTGTACCATTCTGTGGCGTAGGTTTACGTGCCCATGTGGCTTGCCGTATCCTGATGCAACATGGTTTCGAGCAGGTTTACAACCTCTCGGGTGGCTTAAAAACCTACGAAACCGCAAGCCAGAAACAAAGCAACGAAGACATTTTTGCTAACGACTATATTGGGCACGACGACCATATTTACCAGGGCAAAAAAGAAAAAGAAGCACGCGAAGCCAGCGTTAAAATCGATACCGACAAACTAAAAGTGGTCAACGCTTGTGGATTGCAATGCCCCGGGCCGGTGCTCAAGCTCAAACAGTCAATCGATGAAATGGGAGAGGGCGAAACCCTGCGCATAACCGCCTCCGATGCCGGTTTTTACAATGATGTGCAGTCGTGGGCCAAGGTAACCGGGAACGAAGTGCTTGAACTTACCCGTGATGGTGCCGAAATATCGGCTACCGTGCGCAAAGGCAAAGGGAAAACGGCAAAAAACACCAATGCCGATAGTGGGAAAAATGCAACCCTCGTTTGTTTTAGCGACGACCTCGACAAAGCACTGGCCACGTTTGTTATTGCAAATGGTGCCGTGGCTTCGGGCAAAAAAGTCACCATTTTCTTTACCTTCTGGGGGCTCAACGTCATCAAGCGCCAACAAAAACCCGGGGTTAAAAAGGATATTTTCGGTAAAATGTTTGGCATGATGATGCCTTCGTCGAGCAAAAAACTCGGGCTCTCGAAAATGAACATGGGCGGCATGGGGCGCCGCATGATGCGCACCGTGATGAAGGACAAACAAGTCGATTCGCTCGAAAACATGATAAAAACCTCCATGGACAACGGCGTTGAGTTCGTGGCCTGCCAAATGTCGATGGACGTGATGGGCGTAAAAGCCGAAGAATTCATCGACGGCGTACAAATTGGCGGCGTGGCCACCTACCTCGAGCGCACCGAAGACGCCAACCTAAACCTGTTTGTTTAAACAACCACACCCGCGATACACACAAGCCCGGTAGCAATGCCGGGCTTTTTAATGTCCTCTGTTATTTGGGTGGCTGCCCGCCGTAATACAATAACAGCGGCAGCAATTCAAATAAACTTAGTCAAAAAGCAGAAAATACCGTTCAATACACAAAACGGCGGCCACCGGGCTTTCCGCTGTATCTTTTGCTCCGTAAACTCCGCAAAAGGATGCCGCTCCAATCCCTGCCACGGGGGCCGGTGGTTAGTAAGGTCAATTGTAATTAGAAAATAGTTACTATTGTTCTGCAAATCGGAATGCCCTTGGGCATGATTCCATATTGTAGCCAATGGTTTTAACCATTGGAAAATGCGGAATCAAAATGCGTTGGAATGCCGTAGGCATGGTACATATAACAATCACCATTATAAACACCCCGCACAAATTTGAAATAATTACATGTCCCGTTCCTACGGAACTCAACCCCGCGCTACATTCCAAACCATCGGGTTGAAACCCGAGGCTACAATATTATACTGTTCCTAACGGAACTAAAATGGCAACAGGTTTCCAACCTGTTTTTCTAGAAACATGTTTGAAGGTTTCACCCAATGACCAATTGATTAAATCCCCGGCCATGGTTGCCATGCCACATTTATCAACAACACCGGTTGGCCGGGCAAAGAGGGGACGAATCTTTAAACCCCGGCTTGAAAGCCGGGGCAATTGATATATTTAATACCAACAGCGAAGTTGACAAACTGAATTGCCTCCACTTTGAAGTGGAGGAATATGTGCTGCGGGTAACATATTTTGCCTGTATTTGATGGTTTATAGCTACTATTTAATGCCGTTAGGCATGGTGTCATATTGTAGCCCATGGTTTCAACCATAGGAAATGCGTAATCAAGATTCGGTGGAATGCTGTAGGCATGGTACATTTAAGAAATATACAACCATAACCATCAATGCAAATTGACAATAATAATTATATACCCCGTTCCTACGGAACTCATCGTCCTGACCTGTCATCAACCATCGGGTTAAAACCCTACGCTACAATATTACCCCGTTCCTATCGGAACTAGTCGGATAAAGGGTTTCTAACCTGTTTAATACGAAATAACCAACTACCGCTTCGCGTCTTTGTGCCTCTGTGTTTTTATTTTTTTTGTTCCCCCCCCCGGGGGTTAGGGGGTCTTTCCCTCCGGGGTTGGGGGACTATTAATTTTAGCAGTGTGCCGAATAATGGTTGGCATCGACAAGCTCGCGGTATTTGGCTACCACTTTCTTAAAATCTTCCCAGGTGTCGCGTTTCAGATTGGGGTTGCGCAACAGTGCTGCCGGGTGAAAAACGGGCATGGCCAAACGGTTTTGTACGTCGAGCCAGGTGCCGCGTTCGCGGGTTATACGGTGGTTGGAGCCGGCCAGGTATTTTAGTGAGGTAGCCCCAAGCAGGATGATAATTTTAGGGTCGATTACTTCAATCTGCTTGATAAGCCATGGCATGCATATTTCAGCTTCCTGTGGGGTAGGTGTGCGGTTGCCGGGCGGACGGCAGCGTATAATGTTGCTGATAAAAATATGTTGGTCGCGGGTAAAACCGCAGGCAGCAAATATTTTGTCGAGCAGTTGTCCCGAGCGCCCGATAAATGGCCTGCCAATGCGGTCTTCGTCGGCACCGGGAGCTTCGCCTATTACCATAATGGGGGCATGTTCGTTGCCTTCGCCAAAAATTACATGATTACGGGTTTTCGAAAGTTCACATTTCTGGCAGCTTAAAATTTCGGTTTTTAATTGTTCGAGTTGGGTATTCATTGTGTAAGTTTTGAATAAGAGAATCCGAAATTTAATAAAAGTTTCACTCAAACCATGGGTCCATATCAAGATTTGTTGAAGCAAATACATCACGATTTATAAACCGAAGGATGGTGTTTATTTGCTCAATATGCGCATCGACTTCTTTATTCTCGGGGCTGTTTATCCGAATATTGTGCAAATAGTTCAATGCTTTTCCATATTCCTGTTTGCTAATTAATTCATTCAATTTTTGTTTGTCGATATGGTGTTGTGGGCTTTTCATTATTTAACTGTAAAATGCCGGGTCGTCGATATAATCTTCATCATGATGCCCCAGGTAGGCTTCTGCATCTTCGTTTTGTTGGCTACTTACACAATCTACCGATGGGAGATAGGGTTTGATGTCAAGTACGGGTGTGCCGTCAAAAGCATCAATGCCCGATACAAAAAGTTTTCTGCCTTCAATTTTTTCGAGCTTAACATTGGTCATTCCAATCGGGTTTGGCCGTCGCGGACTACGGGTTGAAAAAAGCCCGAAGTGATGATTGTGAGACGATTCGGGCGGGGTTACGTTTGCATCCCAACCCTGAACCCTGTCAAAATGAAATAGTACAATAATGCGTTCGAACATATCGAGGGTTTCAAGTGCCTGGGTGTAAGGCTCAAAAAGTTCGATGATGCCGCGGTTCTCAGGGTATAAAATGCCTTGCCGGGGAGCTCCGGTTTTGGGGTGGTAGTTGCTGCGGAAAATGCCTATGGGGTGGTAGGTAATACTGTTTTCGGTTTTCATTTTTTGCAATCGATTTTATAAATAAAGAATAAAGATGAAAGGATAAGAACCAGGTACATGACAAAAAAGGCCGTAAACCCGAAAAGGCTGATGATGCCACCACCGGCAATGGGTACCAATGCGGGGAGGATGTTGCCTGCACCGGCAAACCCGGTATAAATCGCCCGGTTTTCGTTTGTCGAAACTTCAAGCAACAGGCCGTTCATTGTAATGGTAAACAGCGAGAAAGCCATTCCGCCCATAACAAATACAAGTATCAAGCTTTGTTGATTTTTTATGAAAAACGAGAGCAGGATAAGTAAGGCCGACAGGGCAACATTGAAATAAAGAATTTTGTTGTACCTTATTTTTTTTGAGAAGAAAAACACCAAAAGGCTGATAAGAACAATGCCAATAACCTTAAACAGCAAAAATGTGCCTGTGTCGCTGCTTTGGGCGTTGAGGTACTGTTTGGCGTAGAGCATCACAAAGGGTAAAAATGAAATAATGATGCCCTGGGTGTTGATGAACCCCAGAAAATAGGGGAGTTTTTTATTCTCTTTTAGCTCCCTTTTTAATATTTGAATAAAATCGCTGAGGCTTTTAATCCTCATTTCCGATGGTTCAATTTCTTTTACTTTCCAGAAACCACCCGAGGCAATTAACAATAATGAAGCGCCCAGAAAAAACATAATAGCAAAGTTGACCGGGTAGTTGAAAGCACCCAGTACCATTTTTGCCAAAAATGCAGCGCCTATTACAATACCACCGGCAATGGTTTGTTTGGCCGAAAAGAAGGTTTTTCGTTTTTCGGGCAAAATGCTTTTGCCAAGCACATCGCTAAAGCTAATGTTGGTAAATGCACCCGCCAGGGCAAATATGGTGATGAACAGAAAAATAAGCCAAAGAATAGCTGATGATTGGTGGTTGCGCAAGTAAAATAAGATACCTCCCAACGCAAAAAGCGAAAGTACACGGGTGCTTATACCGCCTATCAGAAATTTTTTCTTATAGGGTATGTTACTTACATAAGGGGCAAAAAACAATTGTGTGAACCTCGAAGCACCCAGCATTATAGCCGTTATTATGCCAATGTGCATAGCATTCCCGCCCGACTCAATGACCATGGCCGGTATGACGGTATCAACATCCATAAAATTTTGCGCAAAAGCCAAAAAGCCTGCGTGCCATAAAAAGGCTTTAAAGTTATGGTTCGATATTTTTTGGGTTAATGTCATCCTGTCACAGTCATAAGATTAAGTCATTGGTTATTGTAACCTGTAAGCCCGGTGAAATATTCTCCTAATGTCGCATTTCACGGGCTAAACCTGAATTGGAGCGAAGCGTAAATCAACGGAGCGCAGCGTAATTAAACCTGAAACCTGAAATACCCACTGCCCATTACCCCAGCAACCCAGTTATCCAGTTTTCCAAAAATCCATTTATTAAATATTCCATTTCTTGCATCTTCAACTTTTTATTGCCGTCTTCATTACTCCATGTTTAATGGTGAAAAGTTTATGTTCGGGCGGGTTGTTCCGAATTTCGTCTTCAATCCACCGCATGTGCTTGTTCAAAACAGGAATAACGCTTTCGGGTGTTTCGTTGTAAATAATTACCGGAATAAAATGGTGGTTGACCATCCGGATATTTCGCCCAAATTGTTTCGAAACAAGCACATTTACTCCTTTTGTTTTCAGAAAATCGATAATGGCCTGTCCTTTTTTTTGAGAGCCGTGTTCCACTTCTTCATCGTATTTTTTATAAACATTTATTTCGGTCCCAACAAAGTTTATTTCGTTGTTTTCCCATTCATAAATGAGGTATTGGTCGGCATCTCCAAAATGCTTTGACTGAAAGTTTTGTGAATGGTCAACGGCCATTGCAAGTCGTATGTTTTTATCGTCCATTTTTATAATTGTTTTGCAATATTTTCGGCAGCCATTACAATAGCATTTCCAGCCGGGAAAAACGATTGATAGGGTTGCGACGAGTAGCTGAGCTGCACCAAATCATAAACGGTTGCTTCTTGTTGAATGGCAAACGAAATCAGGTCGATTAAACTGGTAACCGGTTCGCCACTGAGTACTTGCCCCCCAATGATTTTTTTCGAGTTTTTTTCAGCCAATAATTTTACTCTCAGTTCTTTTTTGCCGGGCATAATCGGAAATTGTGTAGTAAGCTGGCTGTATCCTTTTACAATTTCAAACCCTTCTTTAATAGCTGTTGCAGCCGAAAGTCCGGTACCGCCAACATAGTAATCGTACACTTTGGTTGCAGCCCCGTTTATAAAGCCTTTGTATTCCGATGGCTCGCCCAGCAGGTTGTTGGCCAGCACCATGGCCATTGGAACAGCGTTGGTTGCCAGTTTTCCGGGAGCGCTTTCGCCGGTAATAAATCCTTTAAAATCGGCACAATCGCCTACTGCATATACATTTTCGATATTGGTTTCCATTCGTTCATTTACAACAACGCCACTACGGTTTGTGTTCAGTTTGCCCTTGGGCAGAAACGACAACTCGGGAACAACGCCTGTTGCAAACACAACAAGCCCCTTAACTGTTTCGTCTTCGTTGCCGGTACATGGAGCGTATTCGTTAAAATAGATAATTTCGCCCGAGTCGAGGTGCAATTCGTTGGCGCAGGTTTTACCACTTATTTTTTCAACTTTTGAATTGAGCATCAGGTGAATGCCGTTTTTGGTGAGTTCCTCGGCGGCTTTTTGCGAAAAATCGATACCCACAAGGTTGGGAAGTACCTGCGATGCCATGTCAACCAACGATACATCGAGCCCTTTGTGTTTGAGGGCTTGTGCCAGTTCAATGCCAATAGCACCAGCACCCACTACTACGGCACGTTTTAAGCCATTGTTTACCAGGTGTTGGATTTTTTCGAGGTCGGCCTGGGTTTTAAAACCCATTACACCGTCGAGTTTGCTGCCTTCGATAGGCGGGATAAAGGGAGTAGCTCCGGTTGCGATAACCAATTTACGGTATTCAAGCTGGGTATTGTTGTTTACGCTTACTTCTTTTTTATCAAAATCGACCGATGTTACATTGCCTCGAATAAGCTCTGCACCACTGTCGGTGATTAATTCATCTTTTTTGAAACACTTTTTCTCGTCAATCAAATCTTCAATAACATAGGGCATGGCACAGTAAATCAGACTGTGGTCTTCGGGCCTGATTATGGCCATTTTATATTTATTACCCAAACGTTTTGCCAGCGTAATCCCTGCCGGTCCTCCTCCAATTACTACAATGTCGTACATAATTATTTCTTTTTTAATTGTTTTTATTTTATTTCTTTATTTATTATTAACCCCGCCATGCTTGTTTTTCGAGTTCAAGAAAATGATGGCGTTGTTGGTCGTCCATGATTTTAATGCGATGATTAAAGTTAAACCCCAAATTTTGAACAGGAATAGCTACCGAATTAATCAGGTTGTCGGCTATTGGGATATTGGGGAATGGAAATAAAAAGGTTACGTTTACTTCGTTTTCATTAATTTCGATGTCAGAAATTATTCCTAACTCGTGAAGTGTGAGGTTGATTGCCGGATGTTCCACAATTTTTATGGTGTCTAATGCTAATGATTTATCCATGATTCTTTTGGTTTAAAATATTTGAAACATTGTCTTTTCTTTCTTTCACAATCAAAGTAGTGACCGGAGCTGCTGATTTTTCATTGAAAATCATATCGTGTCCAAGGCACAGCCCCATAACAATGTTGAGTTGTGTTTTTTCTGCTTCGAGGTATTTTGCTTGTCCTGCCGGGTTGCACGAAACACCTTTGTATCCATCAATAAGGCTGCTAAAAGGCACCCGGCCATATTTACAGTGAACTTTAGCTACGGTAAATCCTTCATTTTTTAAAATAGATTCAAGAGCTTTAGATTCTTTAGTAAAAGTAGTACAGTATGCAATGCCAATCTTTTGAATTTTTGCTGTTTGGGCATATTCAATCATTTCCTGAATGCGATTGTTGTCCCGATTTTTGCTGTCTTCGGCATTTTTCATAATCAACAAATCGCTTTTGTTGTATAGTTCTTTAAATTCCATTTGTTTTTGCTAAGCCTCCAATACTATTTCGTCAACTGCTTTTCCGGGGTAAATCATTGGAAAAACGTTCGATTCTTTTTCAACTTTAACTTCTATCAGGAAAGGGCCGTTGTGCTGCAGCATTTTATCGAGGGCTTCGTTTAAATCGTCGCGTTTACTTACCATTAAGCTTTCAATGCCATACGAATTGGCCAGAAGCGGAAAGTCGGGTGTTGGCATATCGGTATGGGCGTACCGCTTTTCGTTAAAAAGTTGTTGCCATTGCCTGACCATCCCTAAAAAGTTGTTGTTTAATATGACCATTTTTACCGGCAGTTTGTGCTGAAAAATTGTCCCCAGTTCTTGTACGGTCATTTGAAAACCGCCATCTCCGCTAAAAAGAACAACTGTTTTGTCGGGTTGGCCAACCTGTGCGCCAACAGCAGCAGGCAAGCCAAAGCCCATAGTTCCAAGGCCTCCCGAAGTGATGAGCGTATTAGGTGTGTTGAAGTCGTAATACCGGGCTGCCATCATTTGGTTTTGACCAACATCGGTAGCAACAATGGCCTGCCCTTTTGTTTTTTCCGAAATCATACGAATAACTTCGCCCGAACGGATAAGGCCACTTGCAGGAAATGCTTCTTTTTTGATAACTTTATTGTATTCGATAAAATAAAGTTCGCGAAATTTTTTTAGCCAGTCATCATCATGTTCCTTTAAAGGGATGTTGTTGCATGCACCAAGAAAATCTTTCACATCGGCATGAATTGCTAAATCGGCTTTTATGTTTTTGTTGAGTTCAGCTCTGTCGATATCAACATGGACAATTTTTGCTTTTGTAGCATATTTCTCAACCACGCCGGTAACCCGGTCGTCGAAACGCATGCCCAGGGCTATGATTAAATCGGCCTGGTTGGTAAGCATATTGGGTGCATAGTTGCCATGCATTCCAAGCATCCCTGCATAATTTGGATGGCTTTCGGGAATAATTGATTTTCCCAGTAATGTTACCGCAACCGGGACATTAGATTTTTCGGCAAACTGAAGCATTTGCTCTTGTGCATCCGAAAGCAAAATGCCATGGCCTGCTAATACAAGAACTTGTTTAGCTGCATCAAATAATTTATGGAACTCTTCGATATCATCGGCCTGTAATTCGGGAATAGGTTGGTACGAACGGATGTGTTTTAACGGTTTGTAAGTAAAATCAAATTCTTGTACCTGTGCATCTTTTGTTATGTCAATTAAGACTGGTCCAGGGCGTCCTTGGGTTGCATAGTAAAATGCCTTGGCAATTACTTCGGGGATTTCGTTTGGATTGGTTACCTGGTAATTCCATTTGGTTACGGGCATCGAAAGGCTTATCATGTCGGTTTCCTGAAAAGCATCTGTGCCCAATAACGATGAGGGTACTTGTGCCGTAATAAAAATTACCGGTATCGAATCGAGAAAAGCATTGGCAATTCCGGTAATTAAGTTGGTTGCACCGGGTCCCGATGTGGCAAAGCATACCCCGGGTTTACCGCTTACTTGCGCATAAGCCTGGGCCGCATGTGCTGCCCCTTGCTCGTGCCTAACGAGAATATGTTGCAACTCTTCGGTTTTTGAAAATAACTTGTCGTAAATCGGCATCATGGCACCTCCCGGATAGCCGAATATGGTGTCAACGTTTACGGCCAAAAGCGATAATAAAATGCCTTCGGCTCCTGTAGCTTTTATTGTTTTGTGCATGTTGTGTTCTGTTTTGTGCAAAAATAGATACAACCTCGCATTTATTTGGGTAATGGCCGGTCTGTCATTCGCATGTTAAAAGTGAAATTCGATAGCTTTTTTCCTGTTAAATTTCAGCTTTGTGCTCAATATTGATATTTTTGTAGTACACATAAATCGAAAGCCATTATGCAAGGTGAAAAGCAAATAAATAACTGTCGAGAATGTAGAAGCACATCGAAATGCTTTCATCACTTGTATCCCGATGAACTCGATTTTATCAGTAGCAAGAAAAAACAATTGTGCTACGAGCAAGGCGAAAACCTGTTTAAACAGGGTGCTTTTTCACCTTATGTGATTTATATCGTTGATGGATTGGTCAAATTGCATTTACAAACCGGGAACAATAAGAAGCTGAATGTAAAAATTGCCAAAACCGGTGATTTTCTGGCTTTCTCATCGGTTTTTGGCGATGTTTCTTATAATTATACAGCCGTAGCCCTGAAAGATTCGAAGGTATGTATGATTGATAAACAGGCATTGTTTCAACTAATGAAAAAGAATAGTGAATTTGCCATCCGCATAGCCTCGCGCAATTGCCGCGATGAGAATCGATTATTGGAACTGGTTACCGATATAAACTACAAACACATGCGTGGCAAACTGGCATCGGCATTGTTGTACCTCTCCTCGAAAGAATTTGAAGGTTTGTCGGTTTTTAGCTACTTAAGCCGTCAGGATATTGCCGGGTTTGCTTCAATATCGACCGAAAGTGCCATCAAATTTTTAAAAGAATTTGAAAAAGAAGGCATTTTGAGCCTTGCCGGTAAGTGTATCCAAATTATTGATGCCTCGCGTCTGGGAGGTATTTCGGAAAAGGGATAAAACTAAAACTCAATTCCCTTTCGTGCTTCAACACCCTCTTTGTAGTAATGTTTTACTTCTTTCATTTCGGTAACCAAATCGGCGGCATCAATAATTTCTTGTGGAGCATAACGCCCGGTTACCACAACTTCGGTATCGGAGTGGCGGGCTGTAATGGCTTCGAGCAATTCGGCAACACTAAACAGCTTGTAATAAATGGCAATGTTGGCTTCGTCGAGCACCACCAGTTGGTATTGCCCCGATTGTAATATGCTTTTTATTTCGGCAAGTCCGGTACGTGCAGCGTCAATATCGGCTTGTTCGGGTTGTTTTACAATGAAACAGCCCCGCCCGTATTGTTTAACTATAATCGTAGGCAGCCATTGTTCAACTGCCTTAATCTCGGAATAGGTTTTCCCTTTTACAAACTGGGCAAAATATACTTTTTTACCGGCGCCGGCAGCTCGCAGGGCCAGACCAAAAGCAGCGGTGGTTTTTCCTTTACCGTTTCCGGTGTATACATGTAGATAGCTGTTCATGGGTTAAGGTTTTGGAATGATAGAATGATGTAGCTTGGTATTGAACTATTTATTATTTGAGGTTTGCAATTTATTTAATTATTTTCTCAAAATCAGCCGGTGTTAATATTTCTGTATTAATAAAAGGGCTGAGTTCCAGTAAATCTTTATCGCCAGTTACCAAATAATCAGCTTTAGAGTAATCAATCAAATCTAAGAGGAAATTGTCTTTTGGGTCTCTGCTAATAAAATGCGTTGGTTTTATTTCAACCTTTTTTGCAATGGTTTCTAATAATTTGATTAGTTCTTTAACGCTATCTTTTGGGAAGTATTTCTGTAATTTTTCACGATTTGTAACAATTTCGATTTCAGTCAGAAGTTGTTCTGTGGTGATAATTGTAATGCTACCATCGGAAATATATTGCTTAATTATCGACAATCGTTTACCAATCAAAAAACTAATCCAAACATTTGTGTCAAAAATTACTTTAACTTTTTTGTTTTTCATAAATTTCTTGTCTTACGCTTTCTACTTCTTTGTCTATTGTTTCAAGGTCAAGGTCGTCTGTTTTAAAATTATCTAAAAGCTGAGATAATTTTGAATCAATAGCTTCTTTTTCCAATTCTTTTGTCAATTTCACTTTTTGTTGTCTTGGAAGTTGCTTAACCATCGAAAGAATTTGCTCAAACGTAATATCTATTTGCATTGCTGTTTTCATGATTTAAGCGGATTATATTGTTTTCGTTTTTCAAATTTACAAAATTATCACTGCAGAATCTAATTTTGGGTTAGTGTTGTTAACTGTAAATGTGCTTATAAGTTGTGAGCTTGCTATTTCTTTTGATTGCGCATACGTCCGCGTCCCTGGTGACGGGCTTTTTGCTGGTTGAGCAAAGTAATATGTTCCGACTCGCAATTGCGGCATTGTGTGAGTGGTTTGAGTGTCGAAATGGTTTCTTTACAATCGTCGCATTTGTACCAGTAATCATCGGTTTCGTATGTCCCGCCGTTAATAATAATGGCTTTACCTTCGACAAAAGCTTTCGATATTTTTTTTCGGGCTTTGTCATACAAACGTGTAAATGTAGGCCTTGAGATATTCATGCGTTCGGCAGCTTCGAGCTGGCTCAGGTCTTCGTAGTCGGCCAGGCGTATGGCTTCATATTCTTCGTAAAACATGGTAACCGATTCGAGGTTGCGCATGGGCACACCAAAAGGTTTGTACCCTTCCATGAGGGGCAATTGCGATATTCTACGGTTTCGTATGCGGTTGGGCATGGCAATTTATTTATTCATTTATTTGTAAATACAAAGGTAATGAAAATGAACCAATGTTTAGTTTATGTTGTGGTTTTGCAAATATAATTGGTGGGCTTTTTTCAGATATTGTATGGCTTGCGGGGCATTGTTGATGGAAGTGATGTTGATTTTGTCTTCTCCTTTATAATTTGCAAGCCAGGTTTTTAATATCTGTAATGCACCCGGATATCGATGTTGGAGCTGGTTAATTGAATTTACTGAAATTGCAGGATTTTCAAAAGGAACAGCAACCAGCTTGAAATCTTCTTCACCGGTATCGTACATTTCAATCATCCCGATAATTCTTACTTTTACCACTGAGCTTCTTTCCATGGATTCACCCAGGACAAAAACATCAACCGGGTCTCCGTCCCCACCTGTTTCTTTGGGTAACAATGTTTGAGGTACAAAGCCATAATTGGCAGGATAAGGCAGGTAGTTTATTATTCTGAGCGAGTCGCTGTTGATGCGTTCCCATTCAGGTTGCCCTGTTTCTTTGTTCACCTCCCATTTTTGGTTGGTGCCTGCCGGTATCTCAACTACCATATTAACAGAGCTGTCGGTATTGAATGCTTCAATATCGTTTAGTAAATTGGTATGTGGGTTTTTAGTGCATGCAAATGTAGCAGCCAACAAAATATATATAAGAATATTTTTCATCACCTAATTGTCAAAATAAAATTTCGGAATGCAATAATACGCAAAAACCTTTAGTTGTTGGTGATGGAGTATTTGATTTTTTAATTTCCTTCGAGCATGTATTGCCGCAACTTTTCAGTTTTTGGGTTTTTGAAAATGTCATCGGGGGCACCTTGCTCAATAATTTCGCCATAATACATAAATACTACATTGTCGGCCAGACGTTTGGCTTGGCGTAAAATGTGGGTGACCAGCACAATGGTGTAGTGGCTTTTTATTTCGCGGAACAGTTTTTCAATGGTGCTGCTCGATACGGGGTCGAGTGCCGAGGTGGGTTCGTCGGCCAGTATAATCAGTGGTTTAACAGCCAATCCGCGTGCCAGGCACAGGCGTTGTTGCTGGCCAATCGACAGGTTGTTGGCTGGCGTGTGCAGGCGGTCTTTTACCTCGTCCCATAAGCCAACTTCGCGCAGGTTTTTCTCAATATTGTGCCCAATAAGTTTTTTGTCTTTGATTCCTTTTAGCCGTAATCCGTAGGCTACATTTTTATAAATCGACATGGGCAGCGGGAAGGGGCGTTGCGACAGCAATCCCATTTTTTGGCGCAGGTCGGCAACATTTTGCCGCGTGTTTAGTATATCGTCGCCATCAATGTTGATGGTACCGGTTACATTTAGTTCCTTGTACAGGTCGGTGAGGCGGTTGAGGCTTTTTAGCAGGGTGGTTTTGCCACAACCCGAAGGGCCTAACAGCACCGTTACCTTGTTTTTGGGAATTTCGAGGTTGATGTTTTTCAGAATATGATGCCCCGGTGCATGTACATCGAGGTTTTTGATACTTATGGCGCTTGATACCGGAGACTTTTCGGGACGAAATGCATTAACTGGAGATTGTGTCATAACTTTTGCTTGAACGAGTTCCATTGTTGCTTGTTTAACGTGTTATTTAATGATGGTTTTTGAGTATCGGCGCGACAAGGCGCGGGCTGAAAGACTGATGATGAGTATGATAATGGTTAAAATTGCAGCTGCTGCATAAGCTCTTTCGCGAACTTCGGGAATGGGCGAGCTAAGCTGGAAGAAGATAGTCAGGGGAAGTGTTGCCGCGGGTTCGTCGAGGTTTACGGGAATAAGGTCGGTGTAGCCGGCAGTGAACAGTACCGATGCTGCATCGCCAATGCCACGGCCAAAAGCCAGCAGAATGGCGGTAATAAGCCCTGGAAATCCTTGTTTCAGCATAATTTTAAAGGCTGTTTCGGTTTTGGTTGAGCCCATGGCCAGCACCGACTCCTGCATGCCAATGGGTATTTTGCTCAACACCTCGTCGAATGTGCGCACCACAATTGGTGCAATAAGTAAAGCTACGGTAATAATTCCGGCCAGCAGTGAGGCATTCATTCCCAGGTAAAGCATCAGCGTAAATCCAAAAGCACCGTAAACAATTGAGGGAATGCCCCATAGTGCATCGAGAAAATAACGTACTGTCGCTTGGGTTTTCTTGTGCCGCACAAGGTGTACGTTGATAAATAATGCCGCGGGCACACCAATAAGTACTGCAATGAGCGTTGCCCCCAGTGCAATATACAGTGAGCCAATAATGGCGTTCAGTACGCCGCCCTCTCCTCCGTAATAATAACCGCCTTTTGGGGTTTTGGTAATCATGTCGAACGATAGGGCGTTGAATCCTTTCACAAAAATTACAACAATAATGAAAGCCAGTAGAGCAATAAGCGAGTAGGTTGCTATGCCCGACAGGCTTTTATATACTTTTTCTTCTATCACCTTTGTTCGTTTCATCGTTGTTGGGTTTTATGAATAAAATATCGAAATACAAGGTTGATTAACAGTATGATAACCAAAAGCAACAGGGCGGCAAACATTAATGCCGAGTCGTACATTGGTATCGAAAGCATTTCGCCATAGTTATTGGCAATAAGTGCAGGAAGCGGGTATCCGGCTTTGAAGGGGTTGGCTGTTGCCTGTACCATGTTGCCCACTACCATCATTACGGCCAGGGTTTCGCCAAAAGCTTTGGCAAGCCCAAGCCCAAACGACGAGATAATGCCCGGATAGCTGCCACGTATTACCACATGCTTTACCGACTCCCAAAAAGTAGCTCCCAGCGATAGCGAGGCTTCTTGTAGGCCACGCGGCACTGTGTTGAAAATTTCAATAAGCATGTTCAGCATATACGGGATGCACATAATGGCCAGCACAATGCCGCCCGAAAGTATGGAATAGCCCGACGATTCGGTATTAAAAAGCGGTGCGAGCACATTGGCGGTAAAGGGCACAACAATAAGCACGCCCCATACGCCGTAAATAACTGATGGAAGCCCGGCCAGTATGTCGATAACCGGGTGCATAATGTCGATAAGCTTTTTGCTTGCAAACTGGGTTAAGTAAATGCCGGCCAGCAGGCACACGGGTGCTGCAAACACAAATGACAATAGGGTAACATACATCGAACTGGTTATGAATGGCCAAAAACCAAAATTTCCTTTGTTGGGATGCCAGTTCGACGAAGTAATGAGTTCGCCCAGTGTGTGCTCGCTCAGTAATGGCATCGATTTAAAATACAGTGCTACCCCTATAATTACCGGTAAAAGCAAAATACATATCAAGGCAGCAATCATCCACCCATTAGAAATTCGGTCGCTTATTTTTCGTTTGCTTAACATTCTTTAGTCATTAGTCAATAGTTCCCGATATCGTTACTCTCATCGGGACTGGTCGCTTGGGCTCCCAGCATTAGTCATTGATCATTAAGTTGTTGGTTGTTGGTTGTCGGTTATCAGTAATCGGTTGTCAGTTGTAACCTGGAACCTGAAACCTGGAACCTGCAACAATCCATTCTTCCATAAAAACTACAACTTCTCCAAATATCTATCAATCTTTGCTTTGCTAATGGGCACATACCCGGCTTCTTTGATGTATTGTTGTCCCGAGGTAAGGCACCATTTGATAAAATCGAGAGCTGCTTGTTTTTCTGGTTTGCCGTCCGAAACGAAATACAATTCACGTGCCGGTGGCGAGGGATAATTTCCACTGGCAATGGCTGCGAGTATCTCGTCGAAGGTATTGTAGAAATTTTCGTCGGCATCAATCTGTCCGTTTTCATTCAGGTCGATGGGTATCACTTCGATGCCGGGGCGTTTTTTGCCGCTTTCAATATCGTAAATAAAAATGGTGTTGTTAAAAGCCACGCCCAGCGGGTCTTTCGCTACAGCTTCGGCTAACCCGGGGTCACCATAAATGCCAATGCCCTGCAGGTCTTCTTGTGTGCCTCCGAGGTATTTTGCCCAGGTGCCGGCTGCACCACAAGCATCGGAGCGGGTATATACAACCATTTCGTTTGATTCTTCGTTTACAAAAATCTGGTTCCAGTTTGTGATTTCCCCATCAATGTAAACAGCTTTCAGTTCGTCGCGGGTTAAGCCTCTTGTTTTTAGCGCGTCGAGATAAGGGTTTTCCGCACTAATGGTAGGTAGTACGGCATCGATGGTAAGGCCGGCCCACCATACGCCTTTGCTGATTTCGACGGGGGCTATCTCGCGCGAAAACATGCCCAGGTCAACCGTGCCCGAGAGTGCATCGGCCATGCCTTTGCCGGCGCCTCCGCCCGAAATGTTGAAACGTACATCGGGATTCTCTTTTTTATATTCTTCGGCCCACTTAACAACCAGCGGATACAGCGCGAAAGCACCGGAAATGCTAATAGTTTGTTCTTTTTGTTTTTTCGAGGCACACGAGCTGAGCAGTGCCACAATCAGAATAAAAATGATGGTTTTAGATGTTCTCATAGTCTCTTATTTTAAAAGTGTAGGTGTAATTGTAAGTTGGATGTAACCGAATTGCGAAAATTTGTTGTTGGGTACACCCTGTAGGGTACGAAGCGATTCGGTTGGTGCAAAAAAGCAATATCCGCTTTCAAGGTTTCCCCACTCGTTAAACTTATATTTTAGAACCAGGTCGTTTTCGAAACCCAGGTTTTTATCCTGAGGGCTTAAAGCGTTGCTTTGTGCCAGTTGGAAATACTGGGCTTTATTATTGATATTAACCTTGTCGTTAATTTTATAATCAAGGAAGAAGTAGTAATGAGCAAGTCCGCCTTGTTGTGTTTGCGATGCAACTGAGCTAAAATAGTCCATCGCTCCAAATTTGCTGTGTCGGGCTCCGTAATGTACATCAAACAGCTTGTCGGTAGTTTGTGCACTGCCGGTTGTGCTGTTGCCCGATAAATAACTTAATCCAATTCCCGGGCTGAGTTTTTCGGTTTTATAGCAAGCTTCAAAATCAACGATGAAGGCACTAACTGCCTTGGCTTTGGTGTTTTTCCCGTATTGGTAGTAGACGTTTCCCCATGCCGAAAAATTGCCTTTGTTGTATTTGGCATACACGCCGGTGGTATGCCTGAAATTGAGGGTGTTGGTGGTGTCGGTTTCGGTTATGCCGGCTGCCAGTTGTAAAAACGATAGCGTAAGATTGTTGCTAAAGTGCCGGTTTAGCCATGCAAAATCGAGGGTTTTAATCCGGTTCGACGGGTAATAATTTTCCGCTTTTAAATCGGAAATATTGTTCCATGTGCCGGCAAGATGTAAGTTCCAATCTTTCAACTTAAATTTTAGCAACAGCGCATCGTGGCTTAGTCCGTTTTGATTCCAGTTTCGGGCTGCCAGCATCCGCTGACTGTCGTATTTAAAAGCTTGTCGCCCTACTTTGATGCTTGATTTTTCGCCGGTTTTTATTTCGGCATAGCCTTCAAATAGCCCAATCGAATTGTTTGTGGCTACTCCCGACGAGCTCCAGCTTGCATCGCCACCCCATAGGCGTACGTCTTGTGGCGTTATTTTCAGGGTTAGCAAGTCGTTTTTGTAGGCAAAACTTATGCGGGTTCGTTGCGAAACTATGCCGGTTGGATTAGCCCCGTCGGCTGCCAGTTTTTTGTAGCCGTCGCGCAGCTCAAAGCGGTTGCGCAGTTGAGCATCGATGTTTATTTGAGCTTGACTATGAATTTGCAAACAAATTATGCAGCACAATGCAAGTAGGAGTTTCGTTTTACCCATAAATCTTTTTTTTAGGAATGATTAATTGATTAAGGTTAGTGCAAAGTTGAAGTTTTGGAAGCAGGCGTAAAACAGCGTAAAAACGTAAAATGCCTATACGTGTTTAATCTAACCCACTACGTTTAAAAACGTATAGTGATTTTCTTAAGCTGGGAAAAGCGATGGATTGCATGAAAAAGCTTAAAAAAGAGTACCAGGATACATAAAAAGGAAGAAAGAATTGTAATCGATTACATAAAAGATGTTTCCGACAATATCGAAACCGGCTTTGCAAAACATATTTCACTTTGGTTGTTTGGATTTTTGTGTTGAATGATTCTATACTTCAACAACCCCGTTTTTTATGGCGTACATTACCAGTCCGGCAGTGTTTTTTTGTGCCCGATTTCGAAAGTAGAAGAACTTATTTTATTATTTCTAATTCTTTAATTCTATTGAAATGTTTGTAGTTTAATGTTGCAATTGGGATGTCGTGAGATAGTGCGGTTGCTCCTATTAAAATATCAGCTATATCAATCATCTTGTTTGTTTTTAACAAATCGAGATATATAGCTATTGCATTTTCTGAACATTCCTTGTCAAATGGAAGGATACGTAAATTCTCTGATAATTTTTTCCAATAGTCAGTATGTGATTTTCTGTTGCCAATTCCTATTTCATAATAGGTAATTGTTGATATGCATAAAGTTTATTTGATTTAGCTAAGCGGTAGAAAAGCGTTCTTTCTTTATCTTTCTTGCGAAACAATTCAATCAATATTGAAGAATCCAATAAAATCATGCTATTCTTGATTTGTTAAAATGAATCCTTGCTTTGGAGTAATCTTCTATTTCTGAATTTGTCCATGTTGGAGCGTGCAAAATTAATTCATCTAAAGAAATATCTGATTCTTCAATGTCCACTTCAGATTGTAATGTATTCGTCAACTTTTTAATGTCTTCTTTGGGAAGTTGTCTAATTAGTCTGAGTATCTGGTTATAATTAATATCTAATCTTAGTTCCATAAATCATTCCATTTTAAACAAAGATATAAAATTATAATTCGACTATACTTCAACAACCCCGTTTTTTATGGCGTACATTACCAGCCCGGCAGTGTTTTTTGTGCCCGATTTCGACAGAATGTTTTCGCGGTGTTTGTCAACGGTTCGTTTGCTTATATTGAGCGCATCGGCAATTTCCTGGTTCGATAAGCCTTTGCAAATTTGGTAAAGTACTTCGGTTTCGCGCTCGCTGAGGTCGGTGTTTTTTTGTGGCTGGTTTTTGCGGTTGAGTAGTCCGCTCAAGATTTCTTGAGAAAAATAATTCTTGCCGGCCATCACATTTTTAATGGAAGCTTCAACGTCGTCGATGCCCGAGTTTTTAAGGACGAAACCTTTGGCGCCGGCTTCAATCATGCGGGTGTAGTAGTCTTCTTCGCCGTACATCGATAAGGCAATAATGTTTGTGTCGGGGTACAGCTTCAACACTTGCTCGCATGCTTCAATGCCATCGGTTCCGGGCATATCGATATCCATAAAAATGATGTCGGGTGTAAACTGCTCAAGCAACCGGAATAATTCCTCCCCATTGGCTGCAAGCTTTACCTCGTTTATATAGTCGAGGTTGCTCAGCAGTAGTTGCATGCCTTCTCTAAAAAGCTGGTGGTCGTCAACCAAAATGAGTGAAATTTTATCCATGTTACTCAAAGTTTATGCTAATTTTTACTTGCACACCCTCGTTGGGGCTTGTAAAAAAATGAAAACGCCCGTTAAGCGATTTGATACGCGATTTGATGTTCGAAAAGCCCTGTCCGTTATCAGCAAAGTTATCTTTTTCCATGTCAAATCCTTTCCCATCGTCAATATATTCGAGGTTTATGTGGTGGTCGGTTTTTAAAATATCAATATAAATATTGTTGGCGTTGGCGTGTTGCAAGGTGTTCGAAATCAGCTCGCAAACTATGCGGTACAGCACCACTTCAATATTATAGGCAAAACGCTGATTTTCGATGTTGTTTGTGTATTTGATTTTGGGTTTGTCGATAATATTTAGCTTACCTATAAATGATTTAACTGCTTTGTGCAGCCCAAAATTATTGAGCACATGCGGACTCAGGTTGTTCGATATTTCTTTTAAGGTAACTACCGATTCGTCGATAAGCTTTTCGGCATTAATAATCACTTTATCGTTACTGTTGTCGCTGTTTAGTTTGGCCGAAATAGCCATTTTAACCGACGACAGCAGGGGGCCAAGCCCGTCGTGCAGCTCTTTGGCAAAGCGCTGGCGTTCTTTTTCTTCGGTTTTTATAATGGCCGAAAGTACCCGGGCTTCGTTTTGTTTTCGCAGCTGGTCGAATTGTTTTTGCAGGTTGAAAATACGGCGTACAAACGCCAGACTTAATAGCATAATTACAGAAATGGCAACACCGGTCCAACTGCTTAACATTTGTGAAGTGAATTTATAGTCGATGTTGTAAATTTCGAAAAGCTCGAAAACCCGGCGAAAAGCCATCAGTAGAAAAGCAAGTGAAATTAACCACCAAGCAATATTTGTACGTGTACGTTTTACCAGCGAAAGGGCTATTATTGCAGCTCCAAACTGTAAAATAACCGAAAGTATAAGGGCAATTTTGATGGCCATATCAATAAGGTTTTTTACGAAAGTACGCAAATTTTTTTTTTATTGACAATTGCCTTTATGTATGAATTGCTAAATAATTATTATTAGCATCACAATATTAGTGTTTTACCTCATTTTTCAACTCCTTTCCCATCTCAAAGTCAAGTATATTTTGATAGGTCGTTGTAGTTATTTGCTCCAATGCTTCGCTGGTAAAGAAAGCCTGGTGCGATGTGATGAGCACATTCGGGAACGAAATCAACCGCATAATTACTTCATCTTCAATAATATTTTCGGAGTGGTCGTGGAAAAACAGGTTTTCCTCCTGTTCGTAAACATCGATGCCTAGGTAGCCCAATTTGCGCTTTTTTAGTGCCTTAATGGCGGCTTTGGTGTCAATAAGTGCACCACGGCTGGTGTTGATAATCATTACACCGTCTTTCATTTTTTTGAAGGATTCTTTGTTTATCATGTGCTTTGTTTCGGGCGTAAGCGGACAATGAAGCGAAATAATATCCGATTGCCCGAAAAGTTCATCAAGTGAGATGTATTTTATGCCCTTATTTTTGAGTTCCTCGTCGGGGTATAAGTCATAAGCCAGCACATTGGCACCAAAGCCGAGCATGATTTCACAAAAAGCCTTACCTATTTTTCCGGTTCCAACTACTCCTACCGTTTTCCGGTGCAAGTTAAAACCGGTGAGCCGCTCAAGTGAAAAGTTCCCTTCCCGAATGCGGTTATAGGCTTTATGGGTTTTACGGTTCAGGGTAAGAATCAGGGCTGTGGCGTGTTCGGCTACAGCATTGGGCGAGTATGCCGGTACGCGTACCACTTTAATGCCTAACTCGTCAGCCGCATTGAGGTCAACGTTGTTGAAACCGGCGCACCGCAGTGCCACTACTTTGGTGCCCTGTTCTTTTAGATGCTCAAGTACAGGGCGGTTTATTTCGTCGTTTACAAACACGCACACAGCATCGTATCCTTTTGCCAATTCTGTAGTGTCTTCATTAAGCGAAGCTTTGAAATAGCGTACTTCTACCTTGTTCTGTGGTTTGAATCGCTCAAAATATTCTTTATCGTAACTTTTTGTACTAAATAATGCCAGTTTCATCATTTCGGTTTAATGTTTTATTTTGTTTAGTATGCTTAACAAGCCGGCATGGTGTTATGTTTATCGTTTTCGTTACTTCCTTATATAAACCGGAAAAGCAACAAACACGATACCCCGCGGGTAAGAAGTTGCGATAAATTCCCTTTTAAGGATTTAGGGTAAAAAGAAAAAATTAACCAAATGGTTAAAAAATAACTAAATTTTTTTGGAAGTTAAAAATGAACACCTTACTTTTGACCAAACAATTTAACCAAATGGTCAATAAAAAATGAACGCATTAAAGGTAGAAACTGAAAAGAAGATAATTGAAGCAGCCAAGGAGGTGTTTGTCGAAAAGGGGCTTCAGGGCGCAAGAATGCAGGAAATAGCCGACAGGGCCGGAATTAACAAAGCCTTGTTGCATTATTATTTTAGGTCGAAAGACAAGCTTTTCGATGCTATTTTTGAAAATATCATGTCGCAAATGTTTGCCGTAGTTGCTGAAAATATACGTGCCGACATGTCGTTACCCGAGTTGTTGGGGGTATTTGTGAAATTTTACAACGATTTTTTTCAAAAGAACCCATTTTATCCGCAATTTATTTTTCATGAAATATGGCAAAACCCCGACCGGCTATCGGAAATAATGAAATCGCAGCAGATAGCACCGGCTGAAATTGTAGAAAAAATTCAACAAAAAGTGCCGGCTATTAATAATAGTAGTTTAACAGCAGAGCATATGATTGCCAATGTTTTGGGGATGACGCTTTTCCCGCATATTGCCCGCCCGCTTTTCCAGCGTGTGTTTTTTAATAATAACAACGACAAATATTCGCGATTTCTCAGCGAACGTACCGATTTTTTGAAGGAATTAATGACAGGTGCTTTAATAGGGGCAACTTCTAGTGAAATGAATAATAAACCCGATGAAGATTTTTAAAGCTAAAACCATGAGAACTTATTTTCTTTTAATTACTGTAATTGTGATGAGTACCGCGGCAAGCCTGGCGCAAAATGTTTATACGCTTGAAGGGTACCGCGAAATGGTTGTTTCAAATTTCCCAAAACTCAATAATAAGCAAATCAACCGGGAGATTTCGCAGCTCAAAACTGAAAATATCCGTACTT
This sequence comes from Bacteroidales bacterium, assembly GCA_041694375.1. Classification (GTDB taxonomy): domain Bacteria; phylum Bacteroidota; class Bacteroidia; order Bacteroidales; family Prolixibacteraceae; genus Roseimarinus. Next base: position 34,241 of record JASMTI010000116.1, read on the forward strand.
CTTACCTGCCCGAAATTATACTGAATGGACAGGCTACATACCAGTCGGATGTTACTTCGGTTGACCTCCCCGAAACGCTCACTTCAATGGGTGTTGATATCGAAGGGGTATCGAACGACCAGTATAAGGCTTATGTGGATGTAAAACAGACGATTTGGGATGGGGGGCTTACAGAAGCTCAACGCGAAATTGAAGCACTGGACCTCGATGGTGAACAGCAAAAAATTGACATTGAGGTACACCATTTAAAACGCATTGCCGATACTTATTTTTTTAATGTGTTGCTGGTGCGTAAAAGTCTTGATGTACTGAAACTTCAAAATGAAGTTCTTGCTAAACAGCTTGAACGCTTGCAGAAATCATTAAAGCAGGGCGTGGTTACCCAAAAGGATGTGCTGGAGTTTGAGGTAGAGCAGTTGAAGGTGGAGCAGAAGATTACAAAGGCTTCGATGCGCGAAAAATCCCTGCTGTCTGCCATGGGCGTACTTGCCGGTGCCGATTTTTCAATCAGGGATTCTTTTCAATTGCCTGAAGTGGATATTGTTGCCGATTTGGCAAATAAACGTCCAGAGTTGCAACTTTTTTCGCTTCAGCAAAAACAAATTGAATTGAGCAACAGCTTGCTGGAATCGGCACGCAACCCCAAGTTTTTTGGTTTTGGACAGGCAGGCTATGGCAAGCCCGGTTTGAATATGCTAAAAAACGAGTTCGACACTTACTATTTGGTAGGCGTAGGGTTGAAATGGGAGGTGTTCGACTGGAACGAAACCAAACGCAAAAAACAAATGGCGCAACTGAATATCGAAAAAGTTGATTTACAAAAAGACGATTTCCTGCAACAACAGGATATGCAACTGGTGCAAGCTAAAAACGAGATTGAAATGCAGCGTCAATTGGTGCAGCAGGATGAGAAAATTGTTGAAATGCGCCATCGGATAACGCAAACGGCTTCTTCGGAGCTCGAGAATGGCGCAATAACATCAACCGATTACCTGACCGACCTGAATGCCGAAACCACTGCGCGAATTAATTACGAAATACATAAAATTGAATGGCTCAAAGCCCAAAATGATTACAAAACATTGTTAGGAAACTAAAATTACTACAAATGATTACAAAACACATAAACATTACGGTCCTGATTGCATTGGTGTTGTTTACAGCCTGCAATCACAGGGGCGACCTTGCCGATGCTTACGGTAATTTTGAAGTGGATGCCGCAATAATTTCGGCTGAATCGTCGGGCGTTTTGCTCGGTTTTAATGTTGAAGAAGGTGAAAAACTTGAAAAAAGTGCCATGGTAGGGCTCATTGATACCGCGCAAATTTATCTGCAAATTGAACAGCTTGAAAGCCAGGTAGGGGCGACACATACAAAAATAGCCAATGTCGAAGCTCAAATTGCAACCCAATTACAGCAAAAAGAAAACCTGATGGTGCAGTATAATCGAGTGAAAAACCTTGTTGAAAGCGGGGCGGCAACCATTCAGCAACAAGATGACCTCGAAGGAAAGCTAAAACTTGTTGAAAAACAGGTGTCGGCACTGAAAACCCAGATTAGCTCGGTAAAACATGAGATAAAGGTGATGGAAGAGCAAAAAAAGCAGTTGTTGCTCAAGCGTTCAAAATGTAACATTGTGAACCCTGTAGCCGGTGTGGTGCTCGAAAAATATGTAAATGAAGGCGAAATGGCTGTTGCCGGCAAGCCTTTGTATAAAGTGGCTGACTTGTCTTCAATGTTTCTGCGCTGCTACGTTTCAGGTGCGCAATTGTCGGAGGTGAAAGTTGGGCAAAAAGTTGATGTTGCCATTGATGGGCAAAACGATGAAATGCAACATTTGAGTGGTAAGGTAAGCTGGATATCCGACGAAGCTGAATTTACCCCCAAAATTATTCAAACCAAAGAAGAAAGGGTGAAACTGGTGTATGCTGTAAAGGTAAAAGTGCCAAACGATGGACGGCTCAAGCTTGGCATGCCCGGGGAGATGCGCTTAAGCGGTGATGATTGAGTTGTGAAAGTGATGGAATGATGGAATATTGGGTGATTGGGTGATTGGGTTGATGGGGAGTTTAGGTTCCAGATTTTAAGTTTCAGGTTTCAGGTTTCAAGTTTCAAATTTGAACAACCAGCAACCAGCAACCAGCAACTGAAAACCAATGACTTAATGACCAATGACCAATGACTATTTATGAAATGATAAATTGTAAAAACATATCAAAAACATACGGCAAGGTTGAAGCGCTTCGCGATGTTTCGCTCAATATTAATAAGAACGAAATATTCGGGCTAATTGGTCCCGACGGGGCAGGAAAAACAACACTCATGCGCATTCTTGTTTCGTTGTTATTGCCCGATAAAGGCTCAGCATCCATGGGCGGGGTCGATGTGGTGAAACAATACCGGCAAATCCGAAAAATTGTAGGATACATGCCCGGGCGTTTTTCTCTGTATCACGATTTGTCGGTTGAAGAAAACCTGAACTTTTTCGCTTCGGTTTTTGGAACAACGGTTGAGGCAAACTATCACCTCGTAAAAGATATCTATCAGCAGCTGGAGCCTTTTAAAACAAGGCGTGCCGGCAAACTGTCGGGTGGTATGAAACAAAAACTGGCTTTGTCGTGTGCACTTATCCATAAACCCGAAGTGTTGGTGCTCGACGAGCCCACAACCGGGGTGGATGCTGTTTCGCGGACTGAATTCTGGGACATGCTCGGCAAATTGAAGCAGTCCGGGATAACCATTTTTGTGTCAACGCCATACATGGACGAAGCCTCGCGGTGCGACCGGGTTGCCCTTATTCAGGATGGTGAAATTATGACGGTTGACCAGCCCGCAAAAATTGTGGAACAATATGGTAAACGAATATGGAACGTGAAATCAGCCGAAACGTATCGCTTGCTCAACGATTTGAAAGCATGGGAAAGCACAAAATCGGTTTATCCGTTCGGGCAATATCTGCATTTGTCGGTTGACGAAACAACCGGAAAAGAGGATATCATTGCTTACCTGCAATCGCAGAATCATGAACCCTATGTTTACGAGGGGTTCTCAAACATCGAAGATGTGTTTATGGATTTAATGGGCAAACAATAATGGAAGAAAATTGGAATAAATATGGACACAAGCCGCAAAATAATTGAAGTACAAAACCTGGTGAAGAAATTCGGGCATTTTACCGCCAACGACAACCTTACATTCGATGTTTTAGGCGGCGAAATTTTTGGCTTCCTGGGTGCCAACGGTGCCGGTAAAACAACGGCAATGCGCATTTTGTGCGGTTTGTCGAAGCCTACTTCGGGAACACTTCAGGTAAATGGGTTCGATGTTTATACACAAAGTGAGAAGATAAAAAAAACCATTGGTTATATGAGCCAGAAGTTTTCGTTGTACGAAGACCTTACCGTGGCAGAAAACATAAGGTTTTATGCCGGGATTTATGGAATAGGATATCGCGAACGCAGAAAAAGGCAGCAGGAACTACTTGAGCGGCTAAAAATGCCTGAAATAAAAAACCAACTGGTGAAAAGCCTGCCTTTGGGGTGGAGACAAAAACTGGCTTTTTTGGTGGCGGTTATGCACAACCCGGGTATTGTTTTTCTCGATGAACCCACCGGCGGGGTTGACCCTGTTACCCGCCGTCAGTTTTGGGAGCTCATTTACGAATCGGCTGCACGCGGGGTAACTGTTTTTGTAACAACCCACTATATGGACGAAGCCGAGTATTGCGACCGTGTTTCGATTATGGTGGATGGCAAAATTGAAGCCCTTGATACACCCCGGAAGCTCATGGAACAACATAACGCACAAAATATGGAGGAAGTGTTTTTACACCTGGCGAGGAATTAGAATTTCAGGTTCCAGGTTTCAGGTTTCAAGTTCCAGGTTTCAGGTTTCAGGTTTCAGGTTACAACTGATAACCGATTACCGATTACTGATAACCAATTACTGATAACCAATTACTGACAACCGATTACTGACAACCAATTACTGACAACCGATTACTGACAACCAATTACTGACAACCGATTACTGACAACCGATTACTGACAACCGATTACTGATTACTGATTACTGACAACCAATTACTCAATGACCAATGACTAAAATATGAACAGCTTTTTAGGTTTTATAAAGAAAGAATTTTACCACATTTTTCGCGACCCGCGGACATTGATGGTGATTTTGGGGATTCCCATTTCGCAAATGCTGCTTTTTGGTTTTGTGATTCGCACCGAAATTCAGGATGTGAAAGTGGCCGTGTTCGACCAGTCGAACGATTACATGACCACCCGGATTATCGATAAACTCGAATCGTCGGGGTATTTTAGTGTTGAAAAATACCTTGAAAACACCAATGATGTTGAGGCGATGTTTAAAAAGGGCAACATCAAGGAGGTACTGGTGTTTGAGCCCGGTTTCGCCGAAAAAACATTGCGCGATGGAACTGCAAGTATTCAGCTTTTGGCCGATGCCAGCGACCCAAACATTGCCCGGATGGTAACCACTTACACACAAAATATCATCCGCTCGTTTGAGCTTGAAGAGTTTCAGCAGCAGACGGTACCGATGCAAATTAACGTTCAAAACCGGATGTTTTACAACGAAGAGGCCAAAAGTGTGTACATGTTTGTGCCCGGGCTTATGGCTATGATTATGATGTTGGTATCGGCCATCATGTCATCGGTTTCCATTACCCGCGAAAAGGAACTGGGCACCATGGAGATATTGCTTGTCTCGCCCCTCCGCCCTTTACAAATAATACTGGGGAAAGTAACACCGTATTTGCTCGTGGCATTTATCGATGCTGTTTTAATCGTTATGATGGGCAACCTGGTTTTCGGAATGCCCATAAACGGAAGCCTGACTTTGCTGCTCAGCGTTTGTTTCTTGTTCATCTTTCTATCGTTGAGCCTGGGCATACTTATTTCAACCATTGCCCCCACACAGCTTATTGCCATGTTCATATCCATGATTGGACTTATGTTACCCACCATGTTGCTCTCTGGGTTTATTTTTCCGATAGAAAATATGCCCAAGGCGTTGCAATGGTTCAGCACCATCATGCCTGCACGTTGGTTTAACGATGTGGTAAAAGATATTATGCTGAAAGGCTCCGGTTTTTTTAGCATCATTAAAGAAGTGTCCATTTTAACCGGAATGTCGGTTTTGTTTGTTGTAGTTAGTGTGAAGAAATTTAAAATCAGGTTGGAATAAAAAGACGATTAGATATTAGACATGAGATTTTAGATTTCATGAGATGTTAAATCAAAAAAGATATTACGATATGGATTTTCAGGAAATACATGCAAAACAGAAGTTGTTTTTCAATTCGGGCCAAACCAAAGATGTAGGGTTCAGGATTGAACAACTGAAAAAGGTGAAAGCCATACTCAAGGCGAATGAGTCGCTTTTGTACGAAGCTATTTATGCTGATTTTGGCAAGTCGGAATACGAAACTTACCTCACAGAGTTGAGTTTGTTGTACCACGAAATCAATATATTTATAAATAAAACGCGGAAGTGGAGCCGAAAAAAGCGGGTGGCAACCGGCATCACAAACTTTCCGGCTAAAAGTTACATCATTCCCGAGCCGCTTGGGACAACTCTTGTAATAGGGGCGTGGAATTACCCGTATCAATTATCGCTTTTGCCTGCGGTAACAGCCATGGCCGCGGGGAATACAGTCATTTTAAAGCCCAGCGAACTGCCCTCGCGAACTTCGGAAATTATGGCAAAGCTTATTAACGAGAATTTTTCTCAAGAATATTTTCATGTGATTGAGGGGGGTGTTAAGGAGACTTCTGAAGTGTTGAAATACCCTTTCGATAAAATTTTCTTTACCGGAAGCATCCCTGTTGGAAAAATCGTTTATCAGGCTGCGGCAAAAACGTTAACGCCCGTTACGCTTGAGCTGGGTGGCAAGTCGCCTACTTTTGTGTTGCCCGGCTGCAACCTCAAAACTACAGCACGCCGCATTGTATGGGCTAAATTTCTAAATGCCGGGCAAACTTGTGTGGCACCCGATTATGTGCTGGTTGACAAAAGTATTGAGCACGAATTTATCGAAGCCCTAAAAAATGAAATCAATAAGCAACACCCGGAGAGTGGCACATTGCGCGAAAATTATCTCCAGATTATCAACACGAAGAATTTCGACAGGCTTACCGCGTTAATCGATGATGAAAAAGTTTGTTACGGCGGACAAACCGAAAAAAATAAACGTATCATTCATCCCACCGTAATGAGCAACGTAAGTTTCGATGATAAAGTAATGGCCGATGAGATTTTTGGCCCCATTCTGCCTGTTATATCTTTTACCAGCCTTGATGAAGCCATTACAAAAGTAAAAGAACGGCCTAAGCCACTTTCATGCTATATTTATACAAACAACAAGAAAACCGTCAAGCGCCTTTTGCGTGAGCTCTCGTTTGGGGGCGGTGCGGTGAACGATAGCATTATGCACCTCTCGAACAGCAACCTGCCATTTGGCGGGGTAGGGTTTAGTGGTATTGGCAACTATCATGGTAAAGCAGGCTTCGATACTTTTACCCACTATAAAAGTATACTTGATAAGCCCAACTGGTTTGAACCGCCCATGAAATATCTTCCATATACCAAAGCAAAGCTCAATTTGATAAAACGATTGTTAGGATAGGGACCATTATGCGAACATTACTATACATATTGCAAAAGGAATTTATCCAAATTTTGAGGGATAAGCGTATGCTGGGCATTATTTTATTTGTGCCGCTTATGCAAATGCTCATTTTGGTTTACGCGGCCAATTTCGATGTGAAAAATGCCAACATACTTGTGGTTGATAACGATATGGGCACAGTCTCGCACGGACTTGTGAATAAATTTTCAGGTTCGCCGTTTTTTACCATTACCGGTACAACTTTTAGTGAAGAAAAAGCCAATGAATTGCTCGAGAAAGATGAAGCCGACATTATACTTTCGATTCCGGCAGGTTTTGGGGAGGATTTAATCCGCGAAAACAGTGCCAGTATCCAGTTAATTGTGAATGGCATTAACGGGACTTCGGCAGAAATTGCAGCCGGCTACGCGCAGAATGTTATCATGAGCTACAACAAGCAAATAATCACCGAGACAATGGGAGTGCCAAAGCAGAAAAATGCAGGTGTCATTCAGACGGTTTCGCGCTTTTGGTATAACGATTCCCTCGATTATAAACATTACATGGCTCCCGGTATTCTTGTTATTTTGGTTACCATTATTGGCATGTTTTTATCGGGTATGAACCTTGTAAAAGAAAAAGAAATTGGCACTACCGAGCAGTTAAATGTGACCCCCATTAAGAAATATCACCTTATAGCCGGTAAGCTCATCCCGTTTTGGGTTATTGGGCTGTTTGACCTGGCTTTTGGGTTGATAATTGCACGCGTGGCTTTTAGCCTTCCTGTTGAGGGTAGCCTGTGGGTGCTATTTGCTTTTGCAGCCGTATATCTCGTTGGTGTGCTTGGGGTTGGCCTCCTTATTTCAACTTATGCCGACACCCAACAGCAGGTTCTTTTTATTGGCTACTTTATCATGATGATATTTATTTTAATGGGGGGCGTTTTTACCCCGGTTGAAAGTATGCCCCAATGGGCACAAATAGTCGATATTTTCAACCCGGTATGTTATTTTATCGAAGTAAACCGCATGGTGTTGTTAAAAGGCTCAGGCTTTACCGACCTGGCATCTCATTTTATTTTTGCCATTTTATTTGGGCTCACCATGTTGGTATTGGCCATTTCGAAATATCAGAAGAGGGTATAGTATTTTGTTAATATGGTTGTATAACATAAAAAACGAAAACATTAATCATGTTATTTATATCAATTGTTCGAACTATTCTTGTTAAATTACGGCATGTTAACTTACTAAACCTTATCGTATTATGGCAAATGAACATGAAGCCGCTGTTAAACCCTGCCAATGCAGCGAAGTGAGCGAGGCCGAACTTTACGAACGTTTAACAACCATTGTGCGCTCGCAACGAACAATTCCGGGGCACTCATCCCTGTTTTACAAACAGCCCAAAACCTCTTTGGTTACCTCCCCGAAAGAGCTCTCCGTTTAATTAGTAAAGAACTGAAAAAACCTTACAGTGAGGTTGCAGGGGTGGTTGGTTTTTACTCGTATTTTTCAACTGTCCCCAAAGGCGAACATACCATAAGGGTTTGTCTGGGTACAGCTTGTTATGTGCGTGGTGGGCAAGATGTTTTGCGGGCATTGCAAAACGAGCTCAACATAGGGGTTGGCGGTACTACACCCGACCGTAAGTTTTCACTTGAGGTTGGCCGCTGCTTTGGTGCATGTGGGCTGGCGCCTGTGGTAATGGTGGGCGACCAGACTTTCCAACGTGTAAAGCCTAACAAGGTTGGCGAAATATTGAAGAGCTTCGAGTAATTTCTTCTTATTCATTTTTACCAGTTACAGGCCCTTACCAGGCTTAATTATTCATTTCGCAAATGATAACAAGATGAGTACACAAAATAAAATTTCTTCACCCGGGGAGTTTGATGATTTCTCAGGTAAACTTATAGAACAGTATAAAAGTGACAACAGCCAGGCCGATGAAATTATTCAAATTTGTACCGGTGGTGGTTGCATTGCCTGCGGTTCGCTCAGTGTTCATTCTGAATTAAAAGCTAATCTCGAAAAACGGGGGATTGACAAGCAGTTTATCATCAAACCTACCGGTTGCATGGGGCCATGCTCAAAAGGTCCGGTGATAATGATGAAAAAATCAGGTGTTTTCTATGAAAATATTCAACTGGCCGATATTGATGAACTGGTGGAACAGCATTTATTAAATGGTAAAATAGTCGAGCGCCTTTTGCATCATTCCGATGAAGATGGAAAACCCATTGCTAATATCAACGATATCAAACTTTTTAACCGCCAGCGGAAAATTGTATTACGCCGCTGTGGAAACATCGACCCAACTGATATAAACGATTATATCGAATCAGGTGGTTATGCCTCATTACGTAAAGTTTTAACAACTTATTCTCCCGATGATGTAATTGAGGAGATGAAAAAGTCGGGGCTTCGGGGGCGCGGTGGTGCCGGGTTTCCTACCTGGATGAAATGGGGCTTTGCAAAAAAAGAAACTGCAGAACAAAAATATATGCTTTGCAATGCCGATGAGGGTGACCCCGGTGCTTATATGGACCGAAGTACGCTCGAAGGCGACCCGCACAGTGTGGTCGAAGGCATGGCCATTGGGGGTTTTACAATTGGGGCTACCCGCGGGTTTGTTTATGTACGTGCCGAATACCCGTTGGCCATCGAGCGGCTGGCGAAGGCTATCGACGATGCGCGCGAAATGGGGCTAATTGGTAAGAATATTATGGGCACTGGTGTCGATTTTGAATTGGATATCCGAATGGGCTCCGGTGCTTTTGTATGCGGTGAAGAAACAGCGCTGATGGCATCGATTGAAGGCAAAAGGGGAGAGCCGCGCCCAAGGCCTCCTTTCCCCACCACTGCCGGACTTTGGGGCAAGCCAACTGTGCTGAACAACGTGGAAACACTGGCAAATATCAATACCATTATTGAAAAAGGCGGCGATTGGTTTGCGCAATACGGAACGGGTAAAAGCCGGGGCACAAAGATTTTTGCAATGGCAGGTGCCATTAAAAATTCGGGCATGTACGAAGTGCCCGTTGGTACAACGCTTGGCGACCTTATTTATGACATTGGTGGCGGAACCAGCAGTGGCAAGCCCTTTAAGGCAGCACAAATTGGTGGGCCGTCGGGTGGCTGCATACCCAAACAACACCTGAATGTATCACTTGATTATGAGTCGCTCAACGAATTGGGTGCTATTATGGGGTCGGGTGGTTTGGTCGCTATGGACGAAGATACCTGCATGGTTGATGTGGCTAAATTCTTTCTTGATTTTGTTGTGGAAGAAAGCTGCGGAAAATGCACCCCATGCCGTGTAGGTACTAAACGGATGTACGAAATCCTCGACCGGATTACTACCGGACATGGAGAGGAGGGCGACATTGAAAAGCTCGAACGGCTTGGCAACTGGATTAAAAAAACATCATTGTGTGGTTTAGGGCAGTCGGCTCCTAACCCCGTTCTTTCAACCATACGGTATTTCAGGCATGAATATGAAATGCATATTCGTGACCATAAATGCGAAGCCGGTGTGTGTGCCAAACTGGTACGCGCCCCATGCCAAAGTGCTTGTCCGGCTGGCGTTGATGTACCGGGGTTCGTCTCGCTTACAGCCGAAAAACGCTATGCCGAGGCACTACGCCTGCACCGCGAACGCAATCCATTTGCTGCGGTGTGTGCCCGGGTTTGCTTCCATACATGCGAAGATAAATGCCGCAGGGCAACACTTGACACGCCGGTGTCTATACGTGGTGTAAAACGGTTCATGGTTGACCAGGAGATTACCATCCAAACACCCGAAATACGTGAAAATGAAAATAACGCGAAACGAAAAGTTGCTATTATTGGTGCAGGCCCGGCAGGTTTGTCGTGTGCTTATTTCCTTGCGCGTTTAGGTTACAAGCCTATAGTTTTTGAGGCCGAACAGCGTCCGGGAGGTATGTTGGTGCAAACCATCCCTGCTTACCGGCTGCCACGTGAGATTCTGGCACGCGAAATACGCATGATTGAGAACATGGGCGTGGATATTCGTACGGGATTGTCACTTGGTAAAGATTTTACCCTTAAGTCGCTGGAAAACGAAGGATACGATGCTGTATTTGTTGGCGTTGGCAATCCGCAGGGTGTGAAACCACCTATCCCGAATATCAATAGCGAAGGTGTGGTTGATGCATTGAAATTTTTGCAAACATACAACCTGCGTGGTTCTGTGCCGGTAGGTAAAAATATCATTGTAGTTGGTGGTGGCAATGCTGCCATCGATGCTGCACGTACGGCTGTTAGGCTTGGTGCCGAAAAAGTGAGTATTGTTTACCGCCGTACGCAAGGCGAAATGCCGGCATGGGCCGAAGAAATTGATGCAGCTGTTGAAGAAAAAATTGAACTGCTTACGTTAACGAACCCTAAAGAAATTATTGAAAAAAATGATAAAGTTGCCGGAATGCATTGTGTACGCATGAAGCTTGGCACATTCGACTCAAGCGGACGCCGACGCCCGGTTGAGAGCGACGAATCTTTTGTGCTGGATGCTGACCAGGTGATTATCGCAACCGGGCAAACACTCGACACTGATAGAATTCTTGATGGCACATCGCTTGAGTTAATAAGCAAGTCGCAAATCAAATGCGACCCACGGACCGGTCAAACATCTTTGCCGTGGGTTTTCACGGGGGGCGATGCAGCTACCGGCCCGTCATCGGTAATCGAAGCGGTAGGCGCAGGCGAACGGGCAGCCGTTGGTATCGATGAGATGTTGACCGGAAAGCTTCATGCTTTTTGGCGAGAAGAAAAAGTGAACGATACCTATTTTGACCCCGATGCCGAACCGGCAAAGTATCCACGTACACACATGGTGATGCTGCCAGCCGAACGCCGGATGCACAATTTTGACGAGGTGGAAATGGTGTGGCCCGAAAATGAAGCTATTCGTCAGGCCCGAAGGTGTCTGAGGTGTGATTATGGTAATTAGTAAGCTATTCGTTTAAAACATTTATTTCTATGAAAAATACGGTCTATATAAATAAAAAAGTTGTTGAGGTTGACCCGGAAACAACAATTTTGGATGCAGCTGCCCATGCGGGCATAAAAATACCAACCCTTTGTCATCTCGAAGGGCAAATTCCAAAAGGTGCCTGCAGGGTTTGCATGGTTGATGTTGAAGGTGCAAAAAATATGGTGGCCTCTTGTACTACCCCTGTTACCGATGGAATGAAAGTAGTAACCAACTCCCGCGAAGTTCGCGAAGCCCGTAAGTTTGTGCTTGAGTTGCTCATTTCTGAACATTGCGGCGACTGTAAAACTTGTGTCAGGAATGACGATTGCGAGCTGCAACGTCTTGCCATAGAAATGGGGGTGATGGACATTCCGTACCAAGGTGAAAAGTTAATTACCCGTATTGACGATTCAACCCCCGCACTGGTACGCGACTCGGGCAAATGCATTAAATGTCGCCGGTGTCTTACCGTTTGCAACGAAGTACAGGGAATTGGTGCTTTGGCTGCGCAAGGGCGCGGCTTCGAATCGGTTATAGGCCCGGCTTTCGACAATTCGCTCGAAGGGGTTGAATGTGTACAATGTGGGCAATGCGCAGCTGTTTGTCCGGTTGGTGCCATTACCGAAAAAGAGCATATCGATTATGTGTGGGATGCCATTGAAGACCCGTCGAAATTTGTGGTCGTACAAACCGCACCGGCCATTCGCGCTGCACTGGGCGAATGTTTCGATTATGAGCCCGGCACATTGGTCACGGGCAAAATGGTATCAGCACTGCGCCTTATTGGTTTCGACCGCGTATTCGATACCAATTTTACTGCTGACCTCACCATTATGGAAGAAGGGACCGAATTGCTCACCCGGTTAAAAACAGCACTTGTTGATAAAAAGCAGGTTGCTTTACCTTTGTTCACTTCATGCTCGCCAGGCTGGATTAAGTATGCCGAATATTTTTACCCCGAATTTCTTGATAACATCTCAACTTGCAAGTCGCCTCAGCAAATGTTTGGCGCTGTAGCCAAAACATACATGGCTAAAAAAGAAAATGTTGACCCTGAGGATGTTGTTGTGGTTTCGGTAATGCCCTGCACCGCGAAAAAATTCGAAGCCGTAAGGGATGAAATGAATGCCAGTGGTTACCAAGATGTTGATTACGTACTTACAACACGGGAACTGGCTCGCATGATAAAGCAAACCGGTATCGACTTTAAAACACTTGACAACGAAAAAATGGATTCACCTTTGGGACAAAGCTCAGGGGCTGCCGATATTTTTGCCAATACCGGCGGGGTAATGGAAGCTGCTGTTCGAACGGCTTACGAGATTGTTACCGGGCGTGAATTGCCACTTGGTAATTTGCATATTAAGGAAGTTGCCGGTCTCGAAGGGGTGAAAAAAGCCAACCTGAAAATTGAAGGCTGCTTGCCTGAATGGAATTTTCTCGAAGGGGTTGAACTAAAAGTGGGTGTGGCACACGGACTGGGCAATGCACGTAAAATTATTGAAGCTGTACGTGCCGGCGAAACCTTTCATTTTATTGAAATCATGACCTGTCCCGGTGGCTGTATTGGCGGTGGAGGGCAGCCACGTTTCACAACAGACGAAGTGAGGAGAAAGCGTATTGAAGCAATATACAAAGAAGATGAAGGGAAAACAGTGCGAAAATCGCACTTAAACCCTGAAATCATTCAAATATATGAAGAGTTTCTGAAAAAACCTTTGGGCGAATTGTCCCATTCATTATTGCATACCCATTACCACGAACGGAATTAAAAAAGAACACCCGCTGATTTGAAATTAATCAATTCAGCGGGTGCTTTATATTGTTTTTATCGTTCATCGTTTCGATGACTGATACCGCCGTTTGCCCCGGTATTGGCTCTTATTTTTGCGTTGATTGTTGTTTCTGGGTTTGTTCGTATCCTGTTTAAAATCGCTGGAACTGCTTTCGAGATGATAAGGGTGTTCTTTCACCACATCAATCCTCATTGAAATAAGCTTCTGGATATCCTTGATGTATGGAAGTTCGTCGGTGTCGCAAAGCGAAATGGCACGGCCTGCTGCGCCTGCACGTCCGGTACGGCCAATGCGGTGAACGTAGGTCTCGGCAATGTTTGGTATTTCAAAGTTGATCACACACGAAAGGTCGTCAACATCAATGCCACGGGCTGCAATATCGGTAGCAACAAGTACTTTGGTGTTTTGGTTCTTAAAATTTTTAAGTGCTTTTTGGCGTGCCATTTGCGATTTGTTCGAATGCAGCGCTTCTGTTTTTATGCCTTTTTTATTAAGTAACCGTGCAAGTTTGTCGGCACCATATTTTGTACGTGTAAAAACAAGGGCCGAGTTGATGCTTTCGTCATCCAGCAACTCCAATAACAGGTTGCGCTTATTGTCTTTGCTTACATGGTAAAGCGATTGCTCAACCGTTTCGGCCGTAGTGGTTTCGGGTGTTATTGAAACATGTTCGGGATTATTGAGTATTGAATTTGCCAAATCAACAATTGACAAGGGCATGGTTGCTGAGAAAAATAGCGACTGACGTTCTTGGGGCAAAAGTTTGATGATTTTCTTTACATCATTCAAAAAGCCCATGTCGAGCATGCGGTCGGCCTCGTCGAGCACAAAATACTCAATCGAGTTTAATTTGATAAAACCCTGGTTGATAAGGTCGAGCAAACGTCCGGGAGTTGCTGTTAGTATATCAACGCCCCTCCTTAATGCTTGTGTTTGGGCGTGTTGTGAAACTCCGCCAAAAACAACTGTATGCCGTAAATTAGTATATTTTCCGTATGCCGAAAGACTGTTGTCAATTTGTATGGCCAGTTCGCGGGTAGGAGTAACTATAAGTGCCTTAATGTTTTTTCTGCCCTTTTCTTGTGTGGCACTTTCGTGTAAAAGCTGTAAAACAGGAATTGAAAAAGCAGCCGTTTTTCCGGTGCCGGTTTGTGCGCAACCCATCAGGTCGCGCTTGTTAAGCAAAATTGGAATGGCTTGTTCCTGGATTGGGGTAGGAATTGTGTATCCTTCGTTTTTAATAGCCTTTTTGATAGGCTCAATCAATTCTAAATCGTTAAATGTCATATAATTTTATAAGCGGGACATTTTCAGGGTCCCATATTTGTGGGGCGCAATGTACGCTAATTTGTTGGTTTTATGTGTATTTTTATGTATCGGAGCTATGATATTTAATATAAAAGGGGATATTTGTTTGTTTTTCAACTGGATTTACAAGATGTTAATTCCATAACGTATCGTGATGTATTCTTTAATTTTATAATTCTGCTTTGAATAAAAAGATCGATGTCCCCCCCCTTTTTTATTATCATCAGTTCTTGATCCAAACAGGCATACAGTGGTTTGTTCCTCAAAATATTTTTTAGACAACTCTTTTATTGTTTCTGCTTGGAATGATATAAGTCTCATACTGAAAAGGTATAAAAAATGTTGTTCTGCCGGTTTTATTGAGGGTGCCTTTTATGAGATTGGTTGTCAAATTTTTAGCCTAGCCACAAACAAGCATAGCATTATCCATTGCTTCTTCTGCTCTGGAATATCTTGAATATCGCGCTGGAGTATGCTATGATATTATAATCAGTTTTAAAGTGTAACCCCGGTTTTAAAAATGGCAATTTCCTTAAAGCCTGTTTTCTCGTGCTTCAGCTTTTCTCCGTTGGCTGTTTTAATAATAAAGTCAATGAATTTATCCAGTACATCTTCCATGGTTTGTCCTTCAACCAAGGTGCCTGCGTTAAAATCTATCCAGTTGCGCTTGTGGTTATACAAATCGCTGTTGGTCGATATTTTCATGGTGGGGATAAAACTTCCAAACGGGGTGCCGCGCCCGGTTGTAAACAACACCATCTGGCAGCCGCTGAAACCCAGCGCTGAAGCTGCAACCAAATCGTTACCCGGTGCCGATAGCAGGTTTAACCCTTTTTTCTTTAGCGGTTCGGCGTATTTTAGTACGTCAACCACAGTAGCGGTGCCACCTTTTTGTGTGCACCCCAGCGATTTATCTTCAAGCGTGGTTATACCGCCTTTTTTGTTCCCTGGTGACGGGTTTTCGTATACCGGCAGTTCGTTTTTCAGGTAATAATCCTTAAAGTCGTTGATCAGGCTTACTGTTTTGTTAAAAACATCGCGGTTTTCAGCCCGTTCCATCAGTTGGGTTTCGGCGCCAAACATTTCGGGCACCTCGGTAAGGATGGTTGTTCCGCCCTGTGCCACCAGAAAATCGGAGAAAGCGCCTACCAAAGGATTAGCGGTAATGCCCGATAATCCATCGGAGCCTCCGCATTTTAGTCCAACTTTTAGCTCCGATAAGGGGCACTCTTCACGCTGGTCGTTGCGCATTGCTTTGTATAATTCTTTCAGTAATTCAAGCCCGGCTTCTATCTCGTCTTCAACCTCCTGGGCTACCATAAATTTAACACGGTCAGGGTTGTATTCACCAATGTGTTCTTTTAGCAGGTCAATTTGGTTGTTTTCGCAGCCCAGTCCCATAACCAACACGCCACCGGCATTTGGGTGGTTTATTACATCGGCCAGTGCTTTTTGTGTGTTTACATGGTCGTCGCCCAATTGCGAGCAACCGTAACTGTGTTTAAAAACTTCAATGGCATCAATATCGGTGGGGGCTACTTCCTGCCTAAAGCGGTCGATGATCATTTGTGCCTGGCCGTTTACACAGCCTACGGTAGGTACAATCCACAACTCATTTCTGATTCCAGTTTTTCCGTTCCACCTCTTGAAACCTTTAAATGTCATTTCGCGGTTTTGCAGGGTAGTTTCATTCAGTTTTTGGTTAAAACGGTATTCAATAGTGCCAGACAGGTTGGTTTTCAGGTTGTGCACATGTATATAACTACCAGCAGGTATGTTTTCGGTGGCATGACCAATAGGCGCACCGTATTTGATAATGTTTTCACCTTTAGCAATATCGAATAAAGCAATTTTATGTCCTCGGGGCACTTCTTCATTTATATTTATACTTCGCCCTTCAGCTTTTATGGTGGTGTCTTCCGGGATATCCCGGAGGGCAATCACCACATTATCGAGTGGATTTATTTTAATATATTGCTCCATAGCTTATTTGTTCATGTTGTCAATGGTAATTTTCATCAGTGGGTTGTCATTGCTAAGTACAGCTTTAACCGCTTTTTTCATCCCCACTTGTTCAATTAAAAACAGGTAGTGGCTTACAGTCATGGCCAGGTTTGGCACCTCGTTCAGGTCGCGCTTCCAGACTTTGTCCAGCTTTAGCACTTTTTCAACCAGCTCATTTATCGATACAGGTCGGCCATCGCATTGGGCCCAGGCTTCTTTGTAAAAGTCTAAAATCCATTGATCATCCTGTACGCTGTATTCTTTACCTTCAGCTTCACCTTTAAAATAAGCAATCATAGCTGCCAGCGAGAATACCAGCTTTTGGGGCAGCATATTGTGGGTATTATAAAAATTCAGCAGCGATGGCAGGTTGCGTGTTTCCCATTTCGACATGGCATTTAGCGCAATACTTTGCCATTGGTGACGGATATACGGGTTTGAGAAACGTTCAAGGATCTTTTTGGCAAACTTTTTCAGTTCCTTTTCCGAGCCGTCAAGCACTGGCAGTACCTCGTCGTACACCAGCTCCTGCATAAAACTTCCAACTTCAAGATTTTCGTAAGCATCGCGTACCGTATCAATCCCGCTCAGGAAAGATACTGCGTAACTCCCCGTGTGGCATCCGTTTAGCACCTGTACTTTTTGCTCGCGGTAACGTTTCATGTCTTTTACAAATTTCACTTCCAGGCCAGCTTCGGCTGCCGGAAACTCATCTTTTACCCATTCCGGTGCTTCAATAACCCAAAGGTGAAAGTACTCGCCAACTACAACCAGATTGTCTTCATAACCCAGATGTTCCTGTATTTCATTGATTTCATCGCGCGGAAATCCGGGCACAATGCGGTCAACCAGCGTACTACAGAAGCAGCAGGCATTATTTACCCAGTTTGTAAAATCGTTGCCCAGGTTCCAGCTTTCAGCATGTTGCAAAACAAATTTTTTCAGCATATCACCGTTTCGGTCAATCAACTCACAGGCAAAGAAGATCAACCCTTTCGATTCGTCGCCTTCGAAAGCTTTAAAACGCTCATACAACAGGGCTGTAACTTTGCCCGGAAACGAGTTCTGAGGCTTCATTTCTGGTGTGTCGTTTTCATCCCAGCTAATACCGGCTTCGGTAGTATTAGAGAAAACAAAACGCAAATCGGGGTTCAGGACACTTTTCATGTAGCTCTCAAATTCGCTGTAAGGGTTAATCCCTTTGTTAATACAGTCAATCAGGCTAAATTCTGTAATGGGCTCTCCGTCTTTAATACCTTTTAGGTATACATGGTATAATCCATCTTGCTCGTTCAGCATATCAACCATGCCGTTAGCCAATGGCTGAACAACATCAATTCCGGCATTAAAACCGGCTTCTTTGTTCATTTTATCAACAATCCAGTCGGTAAAAGCCCGTAAAAAATTTCCTTCTCCAAACTGTAAAATCTTTGTAGGGTAACTCTTTGCTTCAGAAGCATTTGTACGATTTAATTTTTTCATTTTCAATCTTTTCTGTATAATAACCAAACTATTTGTAATTACTTTATTATTTGGCGGGCTACGGTCTCCGGCTGCTAGTGCCCTCGTCAGCCCCGTGTTTTGCACCCCGGGCCGGTAGCTCCCCCTGGTCGCTCCACATCGGGCCTGCCATCGGCCAGCTATCCGCCTCCAACCTGCCCGGGGCCGCCATCTCCGTTTAAGCATTGCAAAGATACGGTTTAACCAAGTCATACGCAATTAAATTGCATTTCTAATGCGTGTAAAATGCTTATAATGAGCACTTAAAAAAATGCAAACGTTTGCATTAAGTGCATGTTTTCAATGAGTTACAGTTGCTATTTTGATCCGGTAAAAATTATTGGGGCAATTTGGTTTGTTAAGCCATTATTAAGTTGAAGTTGAATACTCCGTAAAGATACATTGTTGCCAATTTCGATTGTTGGCCGTTAAAATTTCAAGATGTGGTGGTATATATAATACATTTTCAACAGAACAATATCTAATGTGTTAAGTCTATAGTTTAAGGTGTTAATACTTTTGTTACCTATGAACTCGAGTTCAAACCTCTCTACTTTCATTTTCCTTTTTAGTAACAATAGCTTGGTAAAGCGAAGCAAACGAGGAACTTATTAATATTAATGCCGGAAAAACCCCCACAATCAATAATGATAGCCCTGCAATAAAAATGAAAAATGACGTTATGGCCAGACCGAAAACCGTGAAGCCATATCCACGGGTCATCTGCCAGCTGGTTTCAATGGCCTCAATACCTCCCATTCGCTTGTCCATTACCAGATAAGGAACCATAAACAAACGGCATGCTGCTATA
Source organism: Bacteroidales bacterium (assembly GCA_041694375.1). Lineage (GTDB taxonomy): Bacteria > Bacteroidota > Bacteroidia > Bacteroidales > Prolixibacteraceae > Roseimarinus. The sequence continues at coordinate 53,292 of JASMTI010000116.1, forward strand.
ATTCCTGGTATGATAAGTAAGATAAAGCCAATAACTATGATAATGGTTGCCAAAAGGCTGGCAACAACAATGTTGATATAATTTCTCTGGAATCCAATAACTAAATTCCTGAAATCGGGTTTTATATTGCGCACCCCTTGTAAAAACATCAGGTCAGTACCATATAATATGACCGGGCGTACGAGTATGGAAAAGGCAATAGTAAAAAATGCAGAAATCGATACAAATGTCAAAATAAACGGAGAAAAATGATTCCAACCATGTTCAAATCCTGATAAATCATTCTCCGTAAAGTTGTACTGGAAAATATTAGCCCCCCCTCCAATTATTCCTGCAACGATTACGGCTACCAGCAGATACAAAAAATATTTCTTCATTGTATGCCAACCGCTTCCCAGGCTCTCGCTGATGGTTGGTTGATGAAAATAACGCATTGGTTCCATAATGATATTATATTGAGATATAAATATAACTATTCATTTTTTTATTTGTATGATATTTTGAGGAATCATTACAAAATTTTAAAGAAACTAATAAAAGTATTTGCATCTTTTTACTTTTTTTTCATATCTTGTAAATTCTTTTTCGCCTAAAAAATTCATTATTAAACAATTGAAAAATCTGATTGAAATAATTCAAAAAAAGCTCCCATAACATTTGGAAAGCCGGGAAAATAGGTTTTTCTTTGCAGCCGCTTTAACAGTAATGGCGCAGGTTCAACGATGTAGTGGCAAGTAACTAAAGGGCATAAGTTGCCCGCCGGTATTTTTTTAAAAAAGTATTTGGAAGTTCGAAATAAAAAGCATTTCTTTGCACCCGCTTTAAAACAAGGCACAGGTTCAAGGAAAGGTTAAAAAAACAAGTTTTGCGGTTATTTTACCGGGGCTTGAAAAAACTTTCAAAAATTTTCAAAAAAAGTTTGGGGGTTACAAAAAAAAGCCATTTCTTTGCACCCGCTTTGAAAACAAAGCAACGTTCACAAACATTAATTACAACAGGCAACACAGGGCATTGGGCCTTGTTTTTGGGTACCCTTGGCGGGGCAAAAAGTTTGAAGGCATTTTGAAACGCCGGGGCCATAAAACATGTGCACCAAAGCTGAAAAAAACTTTCAAAAAAAGTTTTAAAAGGGTTGCCAGTTAAAAAACAATGTTTACCTTTGCAGCCGCTTTAACAACGAAGAGTTGCAAAGGGCGTACCGAGAGGAAAAAAGTTCATTGAGATATTGAAAAAAGAACAAGTCAAGCACTAGAAACTAAGATTTCTGGAGAGTTTTATCAAAGGGCTAGAGACATTAAACGATTTATAATTACAACGAAGAGTTTGATCCTGGCTCAGGATGAACGCTAGCGGGAGGCTTAACACATGCAAGTCGAGGGGCAGCATTGTAGCTTGCTACAGATGGCGACCGGCGCACGGGTGAGTAACGCGTATGCAACCTGCCTTTTACAGGGGGATAGCCCAGAGAAATTTGGATTAATACCCCATAGTACCAGTTTCCGCATGGGAACAAGGTTAAAGATTTATCGGTAAAAGATGGGCATGCGTGGCATTAGCTAGTTGGTAAGGTAACGGCTTACCAAGGCGACGATGCCTAGGGGTTCTGAGAGGATGACCCCCCACACTGGTACTGAGACACGGACCAGACTCCTACGGGAGGCAGCAGTGAGGAATATTGGTCAATGGGCGAGAGCCTGAACCAGCCATCCCGCGTGAAGGAAGACTGCCCTATGGGTTGTAAACTTCTTTTCTGCACCAAGAACGTGCCCTACGTGTAGGGCAGTGACGGTAGTGCAGGAATAAGCATCGGCTAACTCCGTGCCAGCAGCCGCGGTAATACGGAGGATGCGAGCGTTATCCGGATTCATTGGGTTTAAAGGGTGCGTAGGCGGCTTCTTAAGTCAGTGGTGAAATCCTGCGGCTCAACCGTAGAACTGCCATTGAAACTGGGGGGCTTGAATACAGATGAAGTAGGCGGAATGAGTAGTGTAGCGGTGAAATGCATAGATATTACTCAGAACACCGATTGCGTAGGCAGCTTACTAAACTGATATTGACGCTGAGGCACGAAAGCGTGGGGAGCGAACAGGATTAGATACCCTGGTAGTCCACGCAGTAAACGATGTTCACTCGCTGTTTGCGATATACAGTAAGCGGCTTAGCGAAAGCATTAAGTGAACCACCTGGGGAGTACGTCGGCAACGGTGAAACTCAAAGGAATTGACGGGGGCCCGCACAAGCGGAGGAACATGTGGTTTAATTCGATGATACGCGAGGAACCTTACCTGGGCTTAAATGTAGGTTGCATGAGGTGGAAACACCCTTCCCTTCGGGGCTACCTACAAGGTGCTGCATGGTTGTCGTCAGCTCGTGCCGTGAGGTGTCGGGTTAAGTCCCATAACGAGCGCAACCCTTACCGTTAGTTGCCATCAGGTCAAGCTGGGGACTCTAACGGGACTGCCACCGTAAGGTGAGAGGAAGGTGGGGATGACGTCAAATCAGCACGGCCCTTATGTCCAGGGCTACACACGTGTTACAATGGCCGGTACAGAGGGCAGCTACACCGCGAGGTGATGCTAATCCTTAAAGCCGGTCCCAGTTCGGATCGTAGTCTGCAACCCGACTACGTGAAGTTGGATTCGCTAGTAATCGCGCATCAGCCATGGCGCGGTGAATACGTTCCCGGGCCTTGTACACACCGCCCGTCAAACCATGGAAGCTGGGGGGACCTGAAGTCTGTCACCGAGAGGAGCGGCCTAGGGTAAAACCGGTAACTGGGGTTAAGTCGTAACAAGGTAGCCGTACCGGAAGGTGTGGCTGGAACACCTCCTTTCTGGAGCCTTTGTTAAAATGGAAGGAATTTTGGATGTGCTTGTTTGTTCTTTTTTATATAATATAAAATTAGATGCAAAAGAGATTGAAGGATAAGACACGGGGATCAAGACGCAAAGCACAAGTAAAGTCTTGATACTTGGTACTTGATACTTGAATCTTTGAAACAGTCTCGTAGCTCAGTTGGTTAGAGCGCTACACTGTCCCGATGGTTATCGGGAGTAGAGGTCTGGCCAATACACGGGACGATTAATAAAAACAGTCCTGTAGCTCAGTTGGTTAGAGCACTACACTGATAATGTAGGGGTCCGCAGTTCAAATCTGCGCAGGACTACCAACCAAAGGTAAATCCTAAAGGTCAAAAACCAAAAACCAAAAAACAAATTCCAAAGGGTGATAACCGTAATGGATAAATGGTTTGTAATTTGGAATTTTAAATATTTGGGATTTGGAATTTTAAATATTTGAAATTTACCATAAGGGTTTTGGGGGATTAGCTCAGTTGGCTAGAGCGCTAGATTTGCATTCTAGAGGTCAAGGGTTCGACTCCCTTATTCTCCACAAAATGAGTACAAAGATCTTAGTATTGAGTACATAGAGAAACAGTACAGGTATTAAAAATCAGTTTTAAAGATTAGATAAAGACAAAAAAAGCCGTACGTTCAAAAAAAAGAAATTGAAATAATGGTCAGCTGTTAAAAGAAGAGGAATTTTAACAGAATAAGTTACGGATGGTTTCAGAAAGAAAGTAAAGGGTTCGATTCCCTAAGTAGCTACATTACCAGGCCAAGGTTAAGGCCAAGGTAAACGATCTTTGACATATTGGAAATAGAACACAACAGAACAAGAGCTAAAGGATACGCTTGCAATGAAATATTATGCACATTGCAGGCAGCGAAAGAAAGTAAATAAGGGCGCACGGAGGATGCCTAGGCTCTCAGAGGCGAAGAAGGACGTGATAAGCTGCGAAAAGCCGCGGGGATTGGCAAATACGAATTGATCCGCGGATATCCGAATGGGACAACCCTTCCGTTTTCGGACGGAAACCACTGGTAACAGTGGGGCTAACCCGGTGAACTGAAACATCTAAGTAACCGGAGGAAAATAAAACAAAAGTGATTCCCGGAGTAGTGGCGATCGAAACGGGATTAGCCCAAACCAATGTTGTTTAGGCAACGTTGGGGTTATAGGGCCACGACATTCAAATTGAACAGGAGTGGAACTGTCTGGAAAGTCAGTCCAAAGGGGGTGAAAGGCCCGTACACGAACTGTGATAAGCGATAGTGGTACCCTGAGTAGGACGGGACACGAGAAATCCTGTCTGAATTTGCCGGGACCATCCGGTAAGGCTAAATACTCCTGAGAGACCGATAGTGAACAAGTACCGTGAGGGAAAGGTGAAAAGCACCCCGGACAGGGGAGTGAAATAGTACCTGAAACCGTGCGCTTACAAGCGGTCGGAGTCCGCCAACCGGCGGATGACGGCGTGCCTTTTGCATAATGAGCCTACGAGTTAGTCGTCGTTAGCAAGGTTAAGGGCTTAAGGCCCGGAGCCGAAGCGAAAGCGAGTCTGAAAAGGGCAATATAGTTAACGGCGCTAGACGCGAAACCTGGTGATCTACCCATGGGCAGGTTGAAGTCTTGGTAACACAAGATGGAGGACCGAACCAGGGCACGTTGAAAAGTGCTTGGATGACCTGTGGGTGGGGGTGAAAGGCCAATCAAACTGGGAAATAGCTCGTACTCCCCGAAATGCATTTAGGTGCAGCCTTGTAATAGTTTTTCAGAGGTAGAGCTACTGATTGGATGCGAGGGCTTCGCCGCCTATCAATTCCAGACAAACTCCGAATGCTGAAAAATGATTTACAGGAGTGAGGGCATGGGTGCTAAGGTCCATGTCCGAGAGGGAAAGAACCCGGACCAACAGCTAAGGTCCCCAAGTGTGTGCTAAGTTGAAAAAACGAGGTCTGATTGCATAGACAGCTAGGATGTTGGCTTGGAAGCAGCCATTCATTTAAAGAGTGCGTAACAGCTCACTAGTCGAGCGATCGGGCATGGATAATAATCGGGCATAAGCACACCACCGAAGCTATGGATTTTCCGCCAATAGGCGGAGAGTGGTAGGGGAGCATTCCAACGGTGTCGAAGGTGGTACGCGAGTACTGCTGGAACTTTTGGAAAAGCAAATGTAGGCATAAGTAACGATAATGGGGGTGGGAAACCCCCACGCCGCAAGACTAAGGTTTCCTGATCAACGCTAATCGGATCAGGGTCAGTCGGGGCCTAAGGCAAACCCGAAAGGGGCAGCCGATGGGGAACGGGTTAATATTCCCGTACCCTGTATACATCAAAAGTGACGGAGCCACCATGTAGCTACGTGCTGACGGAATAGCACGTTGAGCCTAGCCTTCGGGCGAAGCGAAGCTAAGTAATGGCTTCCAAGAAAAGCGAGTATACAGGCCCGTACCGTAAACCGACACAGGTAGTCGAGGAGAGTATCCTAAGGCGCTCGAGTGATTCATGGCTAAGGAACTAGGCAAAATGACCCCGTAACTTCGGGAGAAGGGGAGCCCCGACGTAAAGTCGGGGCCGCAGAAAAATGGCGCATGCGACTGTTTATCAAAAACACAGGGCTCTGCAAAATCGAGAGATGACGTATAGGGCCTGACACCTGCCCGGTGCCGGAAGGTTAAGAGGGGAGCTTATCTTCGGAGAAGGCTTGAATCGAAGCCCCGGTAAACGGCGGCCGTAACTATAACGGTCCTAAGGTAGCGAAATTCCTTGTCGGGTAAGTTCCGACCTGCACGAATGGTGTAACGATGTGCGCACTGTCTCGGCCATGAGCTCGGTGAAATTGTAGTAGCGGTGAAGATGCCGCTTACCCGCAACGGGACGGAAAGACCCCGTGAACCTTTACTGCAGCTTCACATTGATTCTGGGTAAGTAATGTGTAGGATAGGACGGAGACTATGAAGCGGCGTCGCCAGGCGTCGTGGAGTCACCCTTGAAATACGTCCCTTTGCTTACTCGGGACCTAATCCGCCATCTGGCGGAGACATTGTGTGGTGGGTAGTTTGACTGGGGTGGTCGCCTCCAAAAGAGTAACGGAGGCTTCTAAAGGTGCGCTCATGACGATTGGTAACCGTCAGTAGAGCATAATGGTATAAGCGCGCTTGACTGTGAGACCGACAAGTCGATCAGGTAGGAAACTAGAGCATAGTGATCCGGTGGTTCCGTATGGAAGGGCCATCGCTCAAAGGATAAAAGGTACTCCGGGGATAACAGGCTGATCGCTCCCAAGAGCTCATATCGACGGAGCGGTTTGGCACCTCGATGTCGGCTCGTCACATCCTGGGGCTGGAGAAGGTCCCAAGGGTTGGGCTGTTCGCCCATTAAAGTGGCACGCGAGCTGGGTTCAGAACGTCGTGAGACAGTTCGGTCCCTATCTGTTGTGGGCGTTGGAGATTTGAGGGGACCTGCCGCTAGTACGAGAGGACCGCGGTGGACATACCCCTGGTTTACCAGTTGTGGCGCCAGCTGCACTGCTGGGTAGCTATGTATGGAACAGATAAGCGCTGAAAGCATCTAAGCGCGAAGCTGGCCTCAAGATGAGATCTCCTTTAAGGGCCGTTAGAGACTATGACGTTGATAGGCTGTAGGTGTAAAGGCAGTAATGTCAGAGCCGAACAGTACTAATTGCCCGTAAGCTTTTTTCGCACCCAAAGTTTCTGTTTTGAAGTTTTTATTTCCAATATGTCTTTTTTTAAAATATTTAGGTGGTTTTAGCGTAGGGGCCCCACCTCTTCCCATACCGAACAGAGAAGTTAAGCCCTACAGCGCCGATGGTACTGCAGAAATGTGGGAGAGTAGGCCGCCGCCAACTTATCAAAGCCCCGGTTCTTTATTGAGCCGGGGCTTACTTTTTTTGTGCGCATTTTTGTATTGTACTCAGGTTTTTTCTTTATTTTAGTTTTATCTATTTAAACTGTTTGATTTGTTATCTTTGGTATACTTAGGAAATAGTTGTGAGGCATATTTAAAAATGAAAATTATAGTTGAATGAAGCAATACCTTGATCTATTACAACATGTACTTGATAATGGTGTGAAAAAAGAAGATCGTACTGGAACTGGTACAATTTCTACTTTTGGTTATCAAATGAGGTTTAACTTGCAAAATGGTTTTCCGCTTATAACTACAAAAAAGTTACACCTAAAATCAATTATTTACGAATTGCTATGGTTTTTAAATGGGGATACCAATGTCAAGTATCTTCAGAAAAATGGCGTACGCATTTGGAATGAATGGGCTGATGAGAATGGTGAGCTTGGACACATATATGGTCATCAGTGGCGATCTTGGCCCGACTATAATGGAGGTAGCATCGATCAAATATCTCAGGCGGTTGAAATGATTGAAAACAACCCCGATTCAAGGCGGATTATTGTTAATGCCTGGAATGTAGCGGATTTGCCAAATATGAATTTACCACCTTGCCATGCTTTTTTTCAATTTTATGTTGCAAATGGCAAACTCTCGTGCCAGCTTTACCAACGAAGTGCAGATTCGTTCTTGGGTGTTCCGTTTAATATTGCATCATATGCTTTGTTGACTATGATGATGGCGCAGGTAACCGGACTTAAAGCGGGTGACTTTGTGCATACTTTTGGTGACTTACATATTTATACCAACCACCTGGAGCAGGTTAAATTACAGCTTGGCAGGACACCATACCCACTGCCAACCATGAAGATTAACCCTGAAGTGAAAAGCATTTTTGATTTTAAATATGAAGATTTTGTACTTTTAAATTACGAATCGCATCCACATATTAAAGGAAAAGTAGCTGTTTAAATAGTCAATAGTCATGAAGTCATTAGTGACGCTTTTTACCAATGACTAATTAACGATGCTGGGCCCTTTTGCGACCAGTCCCGATTTTGCATCGGGAACCAATGACCAATGACCAATTTACCAATTTACCAATGACTACAAAAGATAACATATCAATAATAGTTGCCATAGCCCAGAATTTTGCAATTGGCAAGGACAATGATTTGCTGTTTCATTTACCAAATGATTTGAAGCGTTTTAAACAAATTACTACTGGCAAAACACTTATCATGGGGCGCAATACATTATTATCGCTGCCCAAATGGCCATTGCCTAATCGAAGACACATTGTAATTAGTGATAAAATAGACGATTGTTTTGAGGGGTGCGAAGTCGTTTCTTCGATTGACGAAGCTTTGGAAAAGGTTAAAAACGAAAAGGAAGCTTTTGTAATCGGCGGAGGCATGGTTTACCGGCAGTTTTACCCCCTGGCTAAAAAATTATATTTAACATTGGTACACAAAGATTTCGATGCTGATGTTTTTTTCCCTGAAATTAATTATGGCGAATGGAGGGAAGAAGCCCGCGAAGATCATTTTGATGATAAAAACGGGTTTGATTACTCGTATATCAATTTATTAAGAAAATAACCTTATCTGGTATTCTGAAGTGTCGATTTTCTAAACAGGGGGATGCCTGTTCACAGACACCCCCCTGAATTTTATATTAAAAATACCGGGTTGACATTAATTTATGAATTCATTTCCCCGATGAATCGTTCGGCATCCATGGCAGCTTTACAGCCCGTACCTGCGGCTGTTACAGCTTGTCGGTATTGCGAATCCATTACATCACCACAGGCAAATACCCCAGGTACGTTTGTTTTTGATGTTGTTCCAAGTGTTTGGATATAACCAACATCATCCAGGTCAAGATAGTCTTTAAAGATATCAGAGTTAGGGGTGTGACCAATTGCGAGGAAGAAACCATCAATCTTGATTTTTACAATTTCTTCATTTTCTTCACCTTTATTTTTAAAAAGTTCAGCGCCTTCAACAACGCCATCACCAAATAAACCTTTAGTTTGATGTTTCCAGAGTATTTCAATATTTGGAGTTTTTTCCACTCTTTCCTGCATTACTTTTGAAGCTCTTAGCACATCACGGCGCACAATCATATAAACCTTATTGCAAAGTCCGGCTAAATAAAGTGCTTCTTCAGCAGCAGTATCACCACCCCCTACAACAGCCACATCTTTACCACGGTAAAAGAACCCATCGCATGTGGCACATGCTGAAACACCACCTCCGGCATATTTCTGTTCATCTTCAAGTCCTAAATATTTAGCTGTAGCACCGGTTGCGATGATGAGCGTCTCAGCTTCGATTAATTTTTTATTATCTATAGTAATTTTAAACGGGCGTTTTGATAAATCAGCAGCAGTCGCCATTCCCCAACGAACATCAGTTCCAAAGCGTGAAGCCTGGGCTTTGAGATCTTCCATCATTACCGGTCCGGTAACACCTTCGGGATATCCGGGGAAGTTTTCAACTTCAGTTGTTGTGGTTAGCTGTCCTCCGGGTTGAAGGCCTTCATACATTACAGGATCAAGGTTGGCACGTGCAGCGTATATTGCAGCGGTGTAGCCGGCAGGTCCCGAACCCACAATTAAACATTTTACTTTTTCTGCATCACCTTCAACTTTTCCTTTTTGAGGTTGATTTTCCGATAAATTCATTGTATCAAACATGGTCGTATCTTTTAATTTGTTTTTCTATTTTAAAACGGTTCAAAAATAATTGTAATAATAACACCTATTCGTGATAATTGTTACAAAATTGAACTATAAAAATAGAATAAAAGTTGGTGATAGATTAATATTAAAACAACAATTTATTTTGTAAATATCTTATGGATTTAGAGTTAGTGAATAAAAGCTATTTTAATGAAGGATTGGGTTGCAAATTTGAGATCGGAATGTTACTTTTGCATGCGCTGAATCAGGATAAGGGAGTGTCCTTATAGTATAAAATAAATGAATTCGGGATGTAGCTCAGTCAGGTAGAGTACGCGTCTGGGGGGCGTGGGGTCGCTGGTTCAAGTCCAGTCATCCCGACTGAAAATGAGAGGGTTAGCAAGTGTTGCTAGCCCTTTGTTGTTTTCAGGTGAAACATAGGTGAAACATTTTGTGATTTTTTTAGCCCGCCTATCTATAATATTATAATTATTAAAGTAACATCAGGTTGGCCCCCTTTATTATTTTTAGAATTAGATCCCCCCTGTCTTTGACACTTTAACTACCTATAAAACCCCTATGTTTATTCTTATGGGGACTTACTCCGGTATAAGATTATTTCTTTTTTTATTGGATTCAACGTAAAAACTGCCTTACGCTCCGCTCCCTACCTAAATTCTGAGCCTCCAATACATGAGACTATGGAGGTGATTGTTTCACAATTTAAAACTATTAATTATGGTTACAATTATTGGATTTAATGAAAGAACCAATGCAGAAGGAGAAGTATTCTTTGCATTGACAGTTCAAGGTGGTATTGATATGGTTGCATCCAAAACAACTGGTAAGTTTTATGCCACAGCACGTAAATGCAGTGTTCCATCTACATTTGATGAGACAACCTGCAAAGCACTAATAGGTCAGCAAATGCCTGGTATCATCAAAAAAGTTCCTTGTGAGCCTTATGAGTACACAATTAAGTCAACAGGTGAAGTTATCACCCTGGAGCATCACTGGGAGTATTCTGATGATGCAGAAACACTTGAAGAAGTTGTTTTCGACGGTGAAGTTGTTCAGCCCAATACCGCTGAATCTACAAAACCAGTTTTTCAGTAACCAATTAGGGGTTGTCCAAAAGGGCAACTCCTTTTTGTATTTATTTCTAATTATTAAAACTAATAGATATGCAATTAAGAAAAGCAAAAAGAAATGCTGCAAAAATAAAATGTGCCCTTCAAGGACCAAGTGGCAGTGGAAAAACTTATAGTTCTCTTCTGTTAGCAGCAGGATTACAGTCCGAATGGGGTAAGATAGCTATTATAGACACTGAAAATCATTCGGCAGATTTATATGCTCATTTAGGAGCATATAATGTGTTAACGTTAGAAAAGCCATTCTCCCCTGAAAGATACATCGAAGCGATCCAAACTTGCGAAGAAGCAGGTATGGATGTAATAATTATTGATAGTATATCTCATGAATGGGAAGGTGCTGGGGGAATACTGGAAGTACACGGTAATATGGTAGGCAATTCTTTTACTAACTGGGCTAAAATAACTCCACGCCATAATGCTTTGGTACAAAAATTAATGCAATCAAACTGTCACATCATCGGTACCATAAGAACAAAGCAGGATTATATACTTAGTGAAAAAAACGGTAAGATGGTTCCTGAAAAAGTAGGGTTAAAAGGTGTAACCCGTGATGGGCTGGATTATGAATTTACAATAGTTTTTGATTTGGATATAAAGCATAATGCAACAGCATCAAAGGACAGAACAGGGTTATTTGGCGATAAACCACAGTTTGTTATTACAACAAACACTGGCAGAAAAATTATTGACTGGTGTATGCTTGATCAAAGCAGAGATGACATCATCAATCAGATCAATAATGCACAGTCAGTTGAAGAATTAAAGAAGGTATATCTTTCATATCCTCTTTATCAGAAAGAGCTGGAAGAACTTTTTATTACCAGAAGTGACAAATTAAAACAAACAATTAAAGAAGAGGCAAATGGAACTAAAACCAGTTAATACCCAAGAAATACAAAGTATTCAACCCATGCATAACTCAATTGAGCAAGTCATCACTGAAAGTTCATCTGAGGGTTTTATGCAGGCAAATACTTTTCCTGTCGAAATTGAGGATTTAAAGCAAGGTTGCATAATCCCATCGTTTGCAAAAGACAATGAAAGCACCATCTCACATGTAGAGTTTATCAATGCTGTTGGAGAAATGGCTGCGGATGTGTTTAGTAATGAAACCATTTTGTATCCGGCAGTGAGGGTAAGCCATCCAATTAAAGGTAGAATTCCTGAAGCCATGGGTAAACCTGCAAAGGAATTATTAGATCATGAGAAGACCTTATATTATGAACGAATGGCTTTTATCATTGAGTTACCATCCATTGTTAACGATGTTAACGGTAATCAGCTAACATTAACAATTGGTGGAGTTAGGGCTTATAATATTGAAAATCTTTACAGCAGAAAGACGGAGGAAAAATTTAAAGTGTTTATTGGCTTTAAAAATGTAGTATGTACTAACTTATGTGTATCTACCGATGGATTTAAAGGAGAAATTAAAGCCAGGACTTTAGGTGAGCTGATGAAAGAAGTTTATGAGCTTTTTACAGATTACCAGTATGAAAAAAACATTCATGAACTCTCAGCTTTAAATGAGCTAAGTATATCTGAACATCAGTTTGCGCAATTAATTGGAAAAATGCGGTTATACCATTACCTCCCTCTTGCTGAAAAGAAAAATCTCATGGCTGTACCAATCAATGACTCACAGGTATCTACAATTGCTAAAGATTATTATAGCAACAAGTCTTTTTGTAGAGACAATAGCGGTGAAATAAATTTGTGGAAATTATATAACCTTTTCACTGGAGCCAACAAGAGCAGCTATATTGATTCTTTTCTTGACAGAGGGGTTGGCGCAACAATGTTCGTTGATGCTTTAAAAACCAGTTTAATCAATGGAGACAACAATTGGTTTCTAACTTAATAGTCATATACTGTGCCATTTTGCCTTATTAGCAAATGAAATAATTCTTGTTTATGAAAGCTAATAGAAATCAATTATACAGCCCCTTCTCAACAAATAGCATTCTCTATATTGATATGTATGGTAATTTAAAAAGGCTTTATTGCCCTTTCAAAGTTATTGCCAAGGTTAATATTGACCCATTCAATAAAGGAGATATTGTTATGGTTGAAGCTGTTAAGGTTACTCCCGATTATAGAGATATATACATTATCAATGGGAGAGGGTATTACATTATTTATTTCAGATTGATTTAACCACGACCAGCCAGCCAGTTTTATAAGGAAAATTAGTTGGCTGGTTATAATTTTTAAAAGTAGGGTTTATGCTGTATTATCATTTGAGACGGTTTTTGCCTGCTATAACAAAAAACAAAACCA